>JAEEHV010000006.1 GCA_016280955.1 Candidatus Gastranaerophilales bacterium
AGGTCTTTTTTATTATATTATTTGGTGCAATTACACCTTTGTTTTACAATTGTATGTTTTGTATAATTAAAGCAGGTTTATTTTTATCTTCTTAAAGTTAT
The DNA here is from genome assembly GCA_016280955.1 of Candidatus Gastranaerophilales bacterium. Taxonomy (GTDB): domain Bacteria; phylum Cyanobacteriota; class Vampirovibrionia; order Gastranaerophilales; family Gastranaerophilaceae; genus CAG-196. Next base: position 102 of record JAEEHV010000006.1, read on the forward strand.
AAATAAGCTTTTCAAAAAGGTTTAAATTTTTGCCTTCAATAGATTTTTTTAATGCTTCTAATCTCTCAGCTTTCAATTTGGCATTTTGTTCTTCCAGATACTTTCTATTTGCAGATATTAATTCGCTACTGTATTCTTCATAGGTTTTGCCTAAATTCCGCATTGAAAAATATCCGCCGTCACCGTCTATCTCCCTGAAATGAATATTGTTTTTTACTGCTGTAATTTTCAAAGTTGTTTCCCCTATTATTGCCATATTTTGAGTATATAATACTATCTCGTAATATTAACAAAACTTGTAAAAATATTTTTTGCTAGTTAGTTTAGAATACATTACAAATTTGTTATAAACACTCTCTGATTAAAGCAGAGATATTATCCAATTCTAATGCAATAATTCTAAATAAGGGTTGTAAACAGCTCCCACTACTCGCCCCATCTACGGAATTAGGAGCTTTAGGTGTTTTTTCGTTAGGATCGATAAGGATTTTCATGGTTCGAACTTGAATATTATTGTTATATACAAACAAATTAATTTGTTATTTTAATATTTCATATATAAAATATGAATGTTTTCTAGCACTTTCGCTAAGAAAATAATCTGTGCTAAATGTTAACAAATGTTTTGGTTTATATAGTCCGTAATTATATGTTATCCATACGTGACAAAGGCTTGGAGTAGCTTTGCTATAGTTAAAGTAGTCCTTATCTTTATATTCATAAAAGCAATCAAAGTAGTATGATTTATTATTTGTAATTATTTTAGGATTATTATCCCAATTAAAATTTTTATTTTTTACTACATACTTTATATCATAATTATTATCAATATATTTAGTGAAGCAATTTATGAAATTTTCCCGAGAGTTTGTGCACAATAAGGATTGATTATAATGTGGGTTATTATATTTTTCTTTATTTTCTCTATTAACATCATCTAAAAATCTTTGTAATAAAATTTTGTCAGCTTCAAAATTTGTTTCAGTTTTTTCAAAAGCATTATTTTTTCCAGGGTTTATAATTAAACTTCCTATAATAACAAAAATAATTAATAGACAACATGAAAAATAACCAATATCAGCTAATATATTTGTTCGAGAATTAGCAGATTTATTAATAGTTGAAAACGCAATAATATTAAATATAAAAAATAAAATAAAAGTTATAAACCCAACAGCATACAATAATATTACCGAGCCAATAACACCAAACCCACAAGGATGCACGTATGTAATGTCATATAAGTGAATAAAGAAAAATACAAGAGGATAAGATAAAAATCCTAATGTTTTGTAAGCATGATTTTTTCGAAATTTTGATAAATTTTCAATAATTGTACCAATATTCATAATTCTATTGTATTATTTTGCATTTAGTTTATCAATATATTAATAGTCGGTATGATGCAATTATTTGCACCACTTCTCTAACCTGGTTATAGCCTCGGTTTCCTCCAAGCATTGTTGGGCAAATAATGCAAAAGTGGGTTCGTTCCCTGTCCCACTAATTGCCCCATTTTTCAAAAAGACCTCAAAAGAGGTCTTTTTATGTATTTACTCACAAAATATCATCACCATTTCCGAGAGGTATGTAATACTCTCAAGATATAAATATTATTTTCCCTTACCTGATAAGGCACAATATATGGATATTTGGGAATAACCAATTCTCTCGTTCTTAAAATGCGTCCTGCCCTGCCAATTGACGGATTATCCTTTAGGTTCTCTACACATTCTAATATACACTTAACAACTTCTTGAGCTGCGTAAAAATTATCACAACATATATACTGTTTTGTTGCTCTTAAATCTTCTTGTGCAGGAACGGTAAATACAATTTGATATGTATTTGTTTCCATCTAATTTAGACCCCATTCTTGTTTAATTTCTTTATAGGAAACAATTTTGCCATCGTCAACTGCTTTTACTCCTTCTTGAATAGCTTGTATTTGCCAAGATTCAAGCTCAAGATATCTTTCTATTGCATCTTGTGCTAAAAATGCTTTCGTTCTGCCAGTAGCATCAGCAAGTTCTTGAAGCCTGTCTTTTGTTCCCTTTGGAAGTCTTAAAGAAAATTGTTCAGCCATACTTTGCTCCTTGTATTACTATTAATTACATTATATTACATTGTAATACAAAATTCAAGTTAAGTTATATTTTATTATTTGCACTACTTCTCCAACCATGTCATAATCTCGGTTTCCTCTAAACATTGTTGGGCAAGTTTTGCAAAATAGGGTTCGTTCCTTGTCCCATCACTTGCCCCATTTTTCAAAATAGACCTCACAAGAGGTCGTTTTTGCTTATAAATCAAAACTTTTGTCGGGTTGAAACCCGACCTATTCACTATATATTGTAAATAATATTAATTTTGTTTTATAATTATATATGGAGTGTGTGTATGTTAAAAGTTGAGAATTTTAACACAGTTAATAATCTGTATTCTGCAAAATTTATTAACCGTATGGTCAGTTTTAAATCAGTCAGACAGCCTGATAATAAATCAGGAGAATTGATTGTGATTAAATCTTTTGATATAAAAACTCTTACCGAAAAATATATTACTCATGAAAACTTAAAAGGTGCGGGTGCTAATTCAACAGTGTATAATATGCCCGATTACCCAAATTATGTATTAAAAGTTCTGAACAAGCCAGACCCTAACCATGTTAATAAAAATGATTTTCCCATTACTTCAAATTTTGGGCAGCCAATATGGGAAGAAAATAATATTCAGATTTTGAAAAAAATTGACGGGTGGGAACATTCGGCAGAAGATTGGTCTAAAATTATTTTTGATAAAAAAATTCAGAAGCCTAAAGAGGTAACCGTTGAACAAGCTAATGAATTTTACAGAAAATTTAATATTGTTGCATCATTTCCTGAAAGTTCATTTCAAGAATTAGCTAAAAAAGTAAAGTTTTTAGATGAAAAAGAATACAAGATAGATTCAATTAATCCAAATAACCTTTTGGTGGATGAGAAAAACAAAATATTAAACGTAATAGACTTCTTTAAAATAATGCCTTGGGATAAGCCGAAAAAAGTTTTTAGTAATTCATATTTTGATATAGTAGCTATGATAGCTGATTTTACACTTTTCCCTGAGTATTATGACAAACTCAGTGATGAACAAAAGCCGGTTTTGCTTAAAAATGTAAAAATTGTTAATGATAAAGCATTGCACGGTGCATTAAAGTCAGGTTTATCAGCTGATATTAATAAATTCAGGACATTTATAAACTATGTAGTTCAGTTCCCGACTTGTCAGGTTCAAAATTTAGAGAATTATGTAAGAGAATATGATAAACGGTTAATTGACTTTGAGGAAATGATTAAGTATCCGCAGAAATGGGCACTCAAGAGATTGTAGTATTAATTATTTTCTTAACCAATTTTAAAAGTCTTATATTGTTCGGCTGATTTGAGCAATGTTGAAAATTTATTTGATGTGGTCAGTATGAATCTGAAGTTATAAGATAATGTATCGTATTTATATGATAAAATAGACTTATCATGGAAAGATTTGCAAAAAGATTATATGATATATTTTTAAATAATATTTATGCAGAAGTAGTTAAATCTCCTGTCAGAATTTTACCCGTTACTTTCCTGTTTTTATGTCTTTTAGGCGGTATTTTATTATACCTTCCATTTTCCGGCAGTATGCACTTTATAGATGCGTTATTTACTTCTGTCAGCGGTGTATGTGTCACAGGTCTTGCAGTAAACGACATTACTCAAAAGTTAACTACATTCGGACAGTTTATATTAATGTTCCTGATTCAAATCGGCGGACTGGGCATAATGAGTATTTCTTCAATAATTTTTCTTGTTCTCGGGAAAAAAATGTCTGTTGTTTATGAAAAAAATGCACGAAGCCTTTTTGATGCTGACAGTAAGGATGAAGTCAGAGAATCTTTATTCCTGATTTTTAAATACACATTTTTGGTTGAATTTATTGGTTTTATTATCTTGTTTTCAAGATTTTCATATATAAGTCATGATTTATTGTTCGGTTTTAAACAAAGTATTTTTCTTGCTGTTTCCGCCTTTTGTAATGCAGGATTTGCATTAAATACAGACAATTTAATACCCTATAATTCCGATATTGTAATTATATTAACCGTAGCATTTTTGATTATATCCGGTGGTATTGCACCTGTTATGGCTGTAGCTTTGCCTAAATTTTTAAGAAGAGAAAAGTTATCACCCGTTATTACAATTGTCTTTAATACTACGATATTTCTGTTACTTTCGGGTACTTTATTGTTCCTGATTTCTGAATATAACGGAATATTATCCGGAATGAATTTTGTTGATAAATTATTAAACTCATTTTTTAATTCTGTCAGCGCAAGAACTGCAGGGTTTAGCTCTGTTGATTTGAGTAATATTAGTTGCGGCAGTTATTTAACTCTGGTTTTTCTCATGATTGTAGGAGGCTCTCCGGGCGGTACAGCAGGCGGTATTAAAACTACTACTTTTGCTGTTTTGGTAATAACTTGTTTTAACCTGTTTGCAGGCAAAAAAAATGTTGTCCGCAATCGGGAAATTGCTCCTGAGACAATATATAAAGCAATAAGTTTAATCTTTGTTTATCTTTCTGTTTTAATAATTTCTGTAATTCTGCTTGCGACAACACAAATTCTACCTCATACAAAGCTGGCTTTTGAAGCGGTTTCTGCTATGGGAACAGTCGGTCTTTCTATGGGTGTAACACCGTATTTGGATTCTTTCGGAAAAATTGTAATTATAATGACAATGTTTTTAGGCAGGGTATTACCGGCAATGATTATTTGTTATCTGAATTTAAACATAAATGAATTTTACTTAAATTATCCTAAAGCAAAAATATCATTAACATAAGGAGAATATATATGAAGGATCAGGTTTTAATTATAGGTTTAGGTCAGTTTGGAATGTCTCTTGCACGTACATTGTGTGATAAGGGCTTTCAGGTAATTGCTGTTGATATGGACCAAAAACTTGTTAATGAAGCTTCAAACTTTGCTACTGATGCAATCTGTTTAAATACAATAGATGAAGCCTCTTTGTCTAAGCTTTCACCAAAAGACAGAGATATAATTATTTGTGCAATAGGTGCCAGAGAACCTTCTATTTTAACTGTTGCAATTTTAAAGCAAATGGGGTGTAAGAATGTAATTGCCCGTGCTTCCGAAACAATACATGCCAGAATTTTAAAAGCAATCGGTGCTGACCATGTGATTAATCCCGAATATGAATACGGAAAAAAATTCGCTAATAAGATTTTGTTAAAGAGCATGTTTTATGAAAATGCCGAACTGAGTTTGTTGGAATTCCCTGTTAAATCTTTCTCTTTTGATAAAAATAACATAGAAATTATATTACCTGATAATTTAAAATTAATTCCTCAGGAAGGTGAAAACAGAATTTTAATATCCGGCAGTAAAGAAGATATAGAAAAAATGATAGAGGAGAATAAATAATGAATTTTACTGATAGGGTATATTCTTCATTTATATTAATATTAATATGTTCAACCATAATTACGATAGCAGGTATCAGCGGTTTTCAAAGGCTTGAACCGTTTATTAATACTTTAAACAGCAGCAATACCCGTTCTTTATATTATGCAGAGGAGATGTTGTCATCTATATCTGTCAAAAAGGATTTAAAAAGGTTTGAAGTTAATCTTAATAATGCCCAAAATAATATTACCGAACCGGGTGAAAAGGAATCACTGGATAAGATAGCTCATAATTATAAGTCGGCATTTGCAGGAAATAAAAAAGTTGAAGAAGAAACGATTAATGAAATCTCAGTATTTTCTAAAATTAATAGAAATGCCATTGAACAGGCAGGGCTGAAAGCAAATAAAATGGAAACTGTCGGAATATGGATAATAATTTTTCCGTCTGTGTTTATCTGGATTATAGGGCTTACGATATTAAAAAGGCTTAAAAGAACTTTCTTTATGCCTTTACAGGAGTTAAACAATGTTATTGCCGATTATAATAAAGGCAATCGCATGAGAAGATGCCCGACATATACTGCTTTAAAAGATTTACAAAAGCTCTATGACGGAATAAATCGTATATTGGATAATAAGTAAAAATTATTTTACACTCTCTGAGGGTTCTTTTACTACAATAGGACTGTCAAGATATTCTTTTATTTTATCAAGTTTTTGCATACAATCCGAAATGCCTAAGTCATATATCGTTTGTAATTTATTTGTGTCTTTTTCCACCCTTTTCATTTTAACTAATTTAGACGGACGCAGAACAATAATTTTATTTTCAGATTCATATTTTTCTATCAGGTCCATTGTTTCATTGTATTCGTTATGAAAATTTTTAGCTGTTTTTACCAGATTCGGGAACTTGCCGTAAAATAGATTGTATGGCAGCCGGGAACGATGCTTTCTGTAACCTGATGGTCTTGTCAATATAACAATAATTTTTTCGCAATTTGTTTCTAACACTTTTTTAAACGGTACCGCATCACTCATTGCTCCGTCTAAATACAAATTTCCGTTTATTTCTACAGGTCTTGATACAAATGGCATAGAGCCGGTAGCTCTAAAATATTCCATATCTTTATGTGCATCATCAATTTTTTTGTATTCCGGTTTTCCGGTTTGTAAATTTGTTACGACAGCATAAAAATCAATCGGGTTGTTTTTGTATGTTTCAAAGTCAAGTCTGTCTAATTCATAGACAAGTTTTTTAAAACAAAAATCTTTGTTCATTACGTTCCCTGTCGTTATGAGTGAATATAGCCCCATATAATTTTTTTCGTTTGCATATTTTAAGTTGTACCTTAATGCACGTCCGATTTGTCGGGATTTAAAATTTAAACCGAACAGGGCTCCGGCTGATACTCCGTATATTTCATCAGCATTTATATCATTTTCCATAAAAACATCAAGAATACCTGCAGTGTACAACCCTCTCATCGCTCCGCCTTCAAGTATTAATGTTGTTTTATACTTTGTCATAATATCAAATCCTGTGATTTTAATTTATATTTAAATTTTATATTAAAATCAACTATTCGTCAGTATTATCACCTTCTATTTTAAAGTTCATATAGAAATGCTGCCCTTTTTCGATAGTTAAAGCTTCACCTTTTTGGATGTAGGATACTGGTGAGCCTTCATATACGGCAACTGCTGTTGATTTAATTATGTTGCCTTGCTCGTTTTTGACTGCACCTTCTAAAGCATTAACTCCGGTTGATAAACCTTTAACTGCAAAATTTCCTGCAGACAAAACAGCTGTTTTCGCAATTTTCTTTTTATCAATTTCTTTTTTGTATTTCCCGATAAAGTTTTTCTTTACTTTAAGGACTTGTCCTTCAGGTGTTACCAAATATGTCGGAATAAAAGAAAACGTTGCATCACGTTTCAATATTTGCGCATCTTTTGCAATAATTTTTCCTTCTATAATACTTCCGCTTTCAATGTTATATGATTCTGTATTTATAGGTTCAACAATTTTAACCGAATATGATTTAGGCGGATTATCTGTTGAAAAGTCACTCAATGCTTCAACTTCAACGTTCAGTGCCAATGCAGGTGTAGACATCATCAATGATAATGCTGCTAATAAACATAAATTCTTCATATATTCTCCTTATTATAAACTCTTATTGTATTTGCACAACTTATTTTATTTTCAAAATATATTTTATCATAAAATGTAATTATCAGTACACTGCTTTTAATAATTTGTATTTTTAATAAAAAAATATTATAATTATTAAGTAAGTTATATAAAAAGGAAAATATTATGAAGAGAGCATTTACTTTAGCAGAAGTTTTAATAGTTGTAGCTTTAATAGGTGTTGTTTCAACAATTACTATTAATGTTTTGACAAATAGTATTCACAGACATGTAACACTTTCAAAGCTCAAAGTTGTTTATTCGACTTTGGGACAAGCATTTACAGCAGCATATGCTAAAGACGGTACTAAACATTTTAAAGACGGTAATCCGGCTCAAACATCAGAATGGTTTACAAGAATGGTTGGTGAAAACCTTTTTATTCATAAACAGTGTAATGGTACCACAGGATGTTGGAATAACGGCACAAAGCTGCTTAATGGTAATACTCCTGATTCAGATAAAGGCAGTGCAGGTATCGGCAGTAATAATGTTATATTTGTCACAAGTAAAGGTTTTCTTGTAAACATGAGCGGATACAATAAAAGTAATATGAAATCTAAAGCCGGTATTAATACTTCATATGACGGGTTAATAATTTATACTGATATTAACGGTGTAAGAAAACCTAATATTGTAGGAAAGGACATATTTGTACTTACATATACAAAAGAACGCGGACTTCTTCCTGCAGGTGCTGATGAAACTGACAGTACCGTAACTCAAAATTGTAAAAATTCCGGTATGTATTGTTTTGATAAAGTTATCAGAGACGGTTGGACAATTAAAAATATCAAATTATAATGTGTAAATTAATATTGCTTTCGCCGGTGCATTATTTATTGAAGAATGTTATATTGTTCTCAGTTTTATTTGTGAATCAATATAAGGGATAATAATTTCATCAATTTCTCTGTTTATCATATATTCATCATCTTCAGTCAGTGTTCTCGGTGAATAATCAAACTCATATCCTAATTTTATAAGTTGTTCTCTGAGCCATTTTGCATCTGTATTTGTTTCATCACAATATTGCTTAAATAAATTAATTTGTAATATCTTATCATTTCTTATTTTAACGGCAGTTCTGGCTGCAAAGTCTCCGGGGAAAAGTGCTTTTCCGCCATCAAAACGATTATATATGTATTCAGCAATATCGGGATTCTTTGGTAAGTCAACCTTAATAAATAATTCTTTTAGGCGGTTGTAATTTTCAGCAGTATTTAGTGACATGGATTGCTGTACTTTCGCTCTTACAAATGGATGGAAACTCATATTAGCCATTGTTTGCGGTAATTCGTTATATATTCTGCGTAAATTGCCTACATATAACGTTGGTGAATGGTAACTGAAGTCTTTAACAGGCATTACCTGATTTTTTTCTTTATCAATATAAGTATATGCATAGAAATATGCTACAAGAATATCCCTTGTTACATCAATACAATCCGATACGAAATTATAAAGTTTTGCAATCGATTCCGGGTCAAGTCTGTATTTGTTTCCATAGACTTCAAATGTTTTTGAACGTGCACAATATGCTGTTCTTGATATAAGACTTATAAACTCCTGCTTTTTCATCCGTTCTATACTGTGTCTGATACGTTCATTTCCGTCAAAAAGTTCATATCTTAAACTTGTTGGCATAAAGCATAAATCATTATTTAACCCACGATAAACCAGAGGGTTAAATTCATTACCAAGTATTATACCGAATCCATTATCCGATAATCTCACAAATGAGCCCATAATGTCCGGTGTACTGACTTGTGCCTTGTTATTTATCATAACACCGGCCGTATAGTCGTCATTAAGCAGCTCTATATATTCGCCTAAAGACATTATTCTACCTGACGGTCCATTTTTATTTGCAGAAATAATGAACTTCAACTTGCCGTCATTCCCTTGAATAACTGACATATACACACACTCCTAAATATTCAATTTTATACTAAATTATACAGAAACAACCACTTTATCGATTAAACCGTAATCTACAGATTCCTGAGCAGATAAGTAATGGTCACGTTCGCAATCAGCCTTAACTTTTTCAAAATCCTGGCCTGCATTTTCAGCCATAATCCCGATTAACAAATCCTTCATTCTGAGAATTTCTTTAGCTTCAAGTTCAATATCTGTAGCTTGACCTCTTGCACCGCCGAGAGGCTGGTGAATCATGATTCTTGAATGAGGCAGTGCCATTCTTTTACCTTTAGTACCTGATGAAAGCAAAAAAGCACCCATAGATGCAGCTTGCCCCAAGCAGATAGTTTGAACATCTGCTCTGATATGCTGCATTGTATCATATATTGCAAAACCTGCAGTTACACTTCCTCCTGGAGAATTGATATACAACATTATGTCTTTTTCCGGATTTTCGCTATCTAACAGAAGCATTTGAGCTACTATTGAATTAGCTACATCATCATCGATTTCTGTACCCAAAAATATTATTCTTTCTCTTAATAGTCTGGAAAAAATATCAAAAGATTTTTCTCCTCTTGATGACTGTTCTATAACGGTAGGTACATAATCTAAAATCTTTTTTAATTCGTCTGACATAATTCTCTCCTTAGAATGTATGTTAATTTTACTATAAAATTCACTATATGACAATATTAAAACAAATATTAAGTATTAAAATCGGTTTTTTGGTGTATTGTTATTAAAAATCACCCGTAATAATTATTACGGGTGATTTAATTCTGGTTTTAAAAGTTGTCAAACTATATAGCTTTTCTAACTTTTCCGGCTTTTAAGCAAGAGGTGCAAACACATTTCTTAACTACATGACCGTTATTATCAAGAACTCTGATTTCCTGTAAATTTGGTGACTGTCTTTTAACGATTTGTTTATGAGAGAATGTTAACTTTGCAGCCTTTAAATCCTCTTTTCCGCATATTTCACATTTTTTTGCCATAATTCTATTCCTTCTTTCTAATCTAGTGTATTTTTAGTCTATATTAAAAATTATTTTTTTGCAAGTATCATTGATTCAGATAGAAAAATTTCGGAAATATTCTGTATTAATAGTCACTTTGTTCAAAATCTTCTTCATCTGTTAATGATGAAAGATCGGCAGAATAGTTAGTATCAAAATCTTCCGGCAAATATTCGTTATCAGGCCAAACCGTGTCTTCATCGAATCTGCAGGCGCTCATATTTTCGGATGCCGAAAAATCTGAATTTGATAAGTCCGCACTTTGGAAGATTGCTCCGGCTAAGTCTGCATCTGTAAAATTACCGTAATCAACGACTGCATAGCTGAAATCTGTTCCGTTTAGTATTGAGTCATTAAATGAGCATTCAATCAAAGATGCTCTGGTAAAATCTACTGATGTTAAATCGCAGCCATCAAACTTAACATTCGTAAGATGTGCATCCGCAAAGGATGATGAAGTTAAGTCTGCATTTTTGAACTCTGCATTTTCAACATTTATATTGGAAAAATCGAGTTCTGTTAAATCCGCATTATCTCCGAGTGATTTCAGATTATCGTTAAATTCTTGTACATCTGTTGTTATTAAGGACACAAGTTCTTCTTTTGATATCATATATTTGTACTCCTAGTTAATTAAATTTATTTCCATTGCAAGCAATACAGCTTGTGTTCTGTTAGATACTTTAAGCTTTTTAAAAATACTGTTCAAATGTGTTTTAATTGTAACATCCTGAACACATAATTTGTCAGCTATTTCCTGATTGCTTGCACCTTTTGCAACAAGAGAAAGCACCTCTTTTTCTTTTGGTGTCAGTAAATCTATATTTACATTGTTGTTAATTTTTTTATCTTTATTTGCATTATTTTCCTTCTGCCATGTGCATCGTCTTAAAACGGCTTCAATTCTTGCAAGTAAATTAGGTAAAATAAATGGTTTTACAATATAATCATCTGCCCCGATTTTCAATCCTGAAACTACTTTTTGGTCTTCGCTAACGGCAGTAAGCATTATGACAGGTATATGCATGGTATTCGGATTTTTTCTTATTGCTTTTAATGTATCCCAGCCATCCATGTTCGGCATCATGACATCAAGAAGAACCAGGTCAAAATGATTTTTTTCGTCAGCAAGGATTTTTAACCCCTCTAACCCGTCAAGTGCTGTCTTTACATCATATCCGTACATTGGGAGTGCATCTTTTAAAAATTTTGGATTGTCATCTATAACAAGTATTGAAGCTATTCCGTCCATTTATACCAATCTTTCTTTTAATGCTTTTAGTGCTGCCTGCAGTCTGTCATCTACTTCAAGTTTTTGCAGAATACTTGCTACATGTGCTTTTGTTGTGTTTATACTTACAAACAGCTCATTTGCAATTTCATTGTTGCTGTATCCTTCAGTGATTAATTTCAGAATTTGTGTTTCTCTAGAAGTTAATCCGTAATCTTTTTCAGGTCTTCTTAATTCATTGTTTTGTGCTTTTACGGCAGCCTGAAGTACAATATGTGAAATTGCGGGATCAAACCAAGCGGCACCGTCCAATACTGATTGAATTACCTGAATAAGTCTTTTTGGATTAATTTCTTTAGAACAGTATGCGTTTGCTCCGGCTTTTAAACTTTTTAATACTTCCTGCTCGTCATTGTGTGATGTTAAAATAACAATTTTAATATCATTATTAATTGTTTTAATTTTTTTTGTTGCATCTATGCCGTTCATTCCGGGCAGTCCTAAATCCATAATAATTATGTCTATAGGATTTTTCTCTACTATTTCTATGCCGTTTTCCGCTGAATCCGCTTCATAAATATTTTTTACAAAATCGCAGGCTTCAAAAGCCGTTTTTAGTCCAAAACGAGTCAGTTCATGGTCTTCAACTATTAAGATGTTAGTTTCCATAGTATTCACCGTATCCCGATTTTATGGCAGATTCATAATTTTCATTAATATCAGCACATCGTATAAGAGACTTATTTGCAAGATCTGCGTCGCCCTTTGCTCTTAATACAAGACTTAGATAATAATAATATTTAAAGTTATTTTCGTCAATATAATAAGAATTGTTTAGATATGTTGTTGCCATCGTATAATTGCCGTCATTTATAGCTTGTTTTGCAAGTCCAAGCCATATTTCGTTATTTGTTAAGTCAATTGAGGCAACTCTTGGTAAATAATAATCTACTCTCTGGGGTATGACTTTTAATGACTGAACAAGTAAATCTTCATTCATTTTATTTTTTTGCAGCAATTTTTCATACATTTTTTTTGCTTTATCAGTTTGATTAAGTGCTAAGTATGATTTTGCGATTCCAAGCTGCGGAGCGGTATCTTTTGTATATTTTTTAGCTTTTTTATAATATTTCAGTGAGCTTTCGTAATCTTTCTTTTCATAACTGATATCGGCTAAAGTTATTAATGCCATATAGTTTTTCTTATTTTCTCGGTATGCTCTGGCTGCAAATTCTTCACTCTTTAAAACATCATCATTTTCGTAATAAATTTTCCCGAGTAATGCGTATATGTCAGGACTGTATTGTTTGGCAGTAAGCAAAGCTGATTGTAAAACTTTGATAGCAAGAAGACTTTTGTCTTGCAGATGATAATAATATGCTAAATGATAATCTCTTAGCGGAGCAGTTTTTGAGGTTTTATAAAGTACATATTCTTCTACTGCTCTGATTTTTCTTTGAAAATCGGTAGTAAGGAATGTTTGTTTTTTAATTTTTTCTAGAACCTTAAGAGCTTGTGATGATTTTTTAGAATCAGCAAGAATTTTAGCTTTCAAACATAAGTAGTTTACATTTGTATCATTTTCTGTAATAGCACTGTTAATATATTTTAATGCCTGCTTCAGATTGTTTGTTTTATAATATCCCAGTGCAATAAGATAGTTTTTATAATCACTGTCTGTTGCTGTTGTAGAATTTATAAGCTCTGATGTTGTTTCAAGTGCCAGATTGTTATATACAATATTTGAATATGCATCAGCAAGATAAATGATATCATTCTTGTTGAGCAAAGCGGACGGATAATAGAATTTTCTCATATCCGTTACGTATGATGCAGTAAAGTGATTGTTATCAAGACGCTGAATTAACTCATCAGATAAATCAAAAAAACCGTACTCGGCAGCTTTCATGCCATATATTAAAAATACGTAATCATCATGATTGGCTTCTCTGAATAAATCATAAAAGTCATCATAAGCTGCTTTTACATTACTTTGCAGAAACCTGTTTTCAGCAGATGAATATTTTGACTTAATAAAATTATCTTTTATAACCATATCCATGTTTGCAACGGTAGTTTCCGTACCTGTTTTTAGCGGTTTTAATGTACTCTCTGCCGAAACAGACAGCATTGTTGATAAAATTAAAGCAAATACAATAAATTTTATTTTATTCATTCTCTATATCCACACCTACGTAATATTTATTAAATACCTGCAGCAACTTGTTACTACAATTATTAACTATTGAGTAATATAAATCAAGTAGATTATATTTTGATAATATTTTCATATCATCATCTTCAATATTAAGACAGTTTTCGGTACAGAATACACTGACTATATCGCATAATTTAATAGCCAGGAATTTTTCAACAACTAAAGGATCAAAGTGCGATCCGGAACCTTTCATGATTATATCAATTACTTTATCTATAGGCATTTTGTCACGATAATGTCTTTTTGAAGTTATTGCGTCAAATACATCTGATACTGCAAGAATTCTGCCGCCAAACGGGATTTCTTCACCTTTTAAATGTCTGTAATATCCCGAACCGTCAAATTTTTCGTGGTGAGAACATGCGATTTCCGTAATTTGCTGAAAATCTTTTGACATGTGAATTTTTTCCAGTATGTGATGTGTAATTTCAACATGCTGCTGAATATGTTTATATTCTTCAGGTGTTAACTTTCCTTCTTTTTGAAGTACGGAATCTCTGATTCCGATTTTACCTATATCATGCAAAGCAGCTGCTTTTTCCAGTATGTAAATGTCATTTTGCTCCATTCCAAACTCTTTGGCAATTAATACCGAATACATTTTTACACGTGTAGAATGACCTGAAGTTATCTTATCTCTTGCATCAATGGATGTTGCAAGTGTTTCAATAAAGCTGTCGAGAACAATTTTTTGTTCTTCAAGCAGTTTTCTTTGTCTTTCAAATAACTGAGCATTTTCCAGTGAAATGCCGGCATTTGATGCTATTGCAACAAGTAAATCTTCGTCATCAGGTGTAAAGTATTCATCAAATTTGTTAAGCACCTGAAATACACCTATAATTTCCTGATTAAAATTCTTAATTGGCATACAGAGCATGTTTTTTGTTCTGTAACCGGTTTCTTTATCAACAGATGAATTGAATCGTTTGTCACTGTACGCATCTTTAATATTTATTGTTTCGCCTGTTTTAAGTACGTGACCTGCCAAACCTTTGTCCGCAGGAATTCGTAATTCTTTTACATCCAAACCTGTTGCAACTTTAGAATATAATTCGTTTGTTTCTTTGTCATAAAGAAAAACGGTACATCTGTCTGCATTCAGTGCTGTTTTTGTTTCTTCGGCAATTGTTTTTATAAGAAGATTAATATCTTTTTCGGCTGCAACTGCCTGACCTATTTTTACCAGTGCTATAAGCGGATCATTGTTTTGATTGCCGTGATTCAATGAAAGATGTGCAATAGGCGGACATTTTAGCATTGAGTTTAATTTCTCAAAGAAATCTGTATGTTGTGTTTTTATGGATATTTTTCTTGCTTTATTATAATTTATTGAGTACAGGGCAGTATTTTTTTCCGTAAAGTTAACATAACCAAGCACCATTTCGTGAAAAATCTTTGTAATCGGATCACTTGTTTGTTCTGTCATAAATGACGCATCGTTCATAAACTGACAAAAATCATCGTATTTACCTTTTATAAATGAACCGAATGACAGCAGGCAAAAACAGATAGCCGTATCGTCATGGTAAATATCTTTGTGTTTTTCTATACGCGGCTTTGCTTTTTCATATTCTCCGTTAAGTATATCCGTAACAGATTCATAAACGAAATTTTCTAAAGTCATAATTTCTCTCTTTATTCTATGGTATTATAATATAATAAAACTCTGATTTTGGCAAAGGGTTTGGATAATTTTACAAATATAATTAGACATAAGACAATATTAGGATAAAGTATGCAAAAAATATCTATAATTATACCTGTTTTTAACGAAGAAAAATTTTTATATGAAGTTCTTGATCGTGTTAATAATGTTGACTTCGGACTTGAAAAAGAAATTATATTGGTAGATGACGGTTCTGATATGAAAACAAAAGAATTATATAACAATCTTTCCTGTAAGGTTTTATATCATGAAAAGAATCAGGGTAAAGGTGCGGCACTCAGAACCGGTATAAGGGAAGCCTCAGGAGATATAATAATTATTCAGGATGCTGATTTGGAATACAATCCTGTCGATTATTTACCGCTTGTAGAACAGATTATAACCGGGAATGCCGATGTCGTTTATGGCTCACGATTCGCAAATAAAGACAATAAACGTAATTTTCTCTTTTTGAGTTATATTGCTAATAAAACTCTGACTTTTCTTACACAGGTTCTCTATAAAACTACATTAACCGATATGGAAACATGTTATAAAGCATTCAGAGCTGAAATAATTAAAAATATTGAAATTAAGTCAAACCGTTTTGATTTTGAACCTGAAATTACTGCAAAAATATTAAAGCAAAATGTTAATTTTGCCGAATTACCAATAACATATAATGCCAGAAATAATACACAGGGTAAAAAAGTAAGTTGGAAAGATGGTGTTCAGGCTATCATTACTTTAATAAAATATAGATTTTTTGATTAATTATTTGCATGTACACTCTGTTTATAGTATTTTTTTATTGTCTGTACTATAAATGAGGATTAATACATGAACACAACTATTGAAAAACAAGAAAATAATATCGTTAAAGTAGATATTGAAATTCCTGCAAAAGAAGGAATAAGCTATTATAACAATGCTGCAAAAAAACTAGGACAATATGTAAATATTCCGGGCTTCAGAAAAGGTAAAGCTCCGAGAAATATTGTAGAACAACATATAGGTGAAGAAAAAATTAAACTTGAAGCTTTGGAAGATGCTTTGCCAAAGATTTTTTCCGATGTTATAAGAGAAAATGACTTTGATGTTATAACACAGCCTTATGTTGAATCTTATGATTATAAAATCGGTGAAGATATTAAAATTACCGCTAAAATGGAATTACGTCCGGAAGTTAAACTTGGTGAATATAAAGGTTTAACAGTAGAAGTTGAAGAATATAAAATCCCTGAAGATGCTATGAAAAAATCTATTGATCAAATGTTAAATCAGCATGCAGATACAGTGATTGTAACTGACAGAAAAACCAAAGAAGATGACATTATAGTTTTTGATTTTGAAGGTTATTCAAATGGCGAAAAAATTGAACATGGTGATGCAAAGAAATATACAATGGATTTGGCTCATTCTAATTTTATACCGGGTTTTGCAGAACAGCTTGTTAATCGTGATATAGGTATAAACTTTGATGTGGAAGTTAAATTCCCTGAAGAATATCATGAAAAGAAACTTGCAGGTCAGCCGGCAACTTTCAAATGTTTAATCCATGAAATCAAAGCTAAAGTTTTACCGGAGTTGGATGATACTTTTGCACAAAAAGTAGGACCTTTTAAAACTGTTGATGATTTGAAAGAAAGTATTCAAAAGTATTTGGATACACAAAAAGCTGATATTGACAGAGTAAATTCTGAAGAAGCAGTATTTAAGAAAGTTAAGGATGCTGTAGAAGTTGATATTCCTCAAACCATGATTGACAGAGAAACTGATGAACTTATTGAAGAATATAAACAAAAACTCAGCGGTCAGGGCTTTACTTGGGAACAGGCAATTGCAGCTCAGGGATATGATAATATTGTCAGTCAGTTAAAAGAAGATGCCGCTGTTAGAGTTAAAAATTCACTTGTAATTGATAAAATTGCAAAAGCTGAAAATATTGCTGTAACTCAGGAAGATTTTGGTGCAAAACTTGCTGAACTAAGCAGAATGTATCAGTTGGATGTAAAGACTATGTATAAACAGTTTGCTCAGTCACCTGCAGTCCTTAATGCTTTATCTCAGCAGGCACTTAATGAAAAAGTTATTAAATTCTTATCTGAAAATAATACAGTTAAGTTAATATAACAATTTGGTTATGTTTTATAAAAAAGTGAGCCGTCATATATTGGCGGCTCATTTTTTGTATATAAATCAAGCTCTGTGATATAATATCAGTTATATATTAATAAGGAGTGTATATGAAAAGAGTTTTATTGGTTATATTTTCAATATTGTTTATTACGCAGTATGTTTCTGCATCACAAATTTCATATGATAAAAGTGATTTTTTGCCTGTTTCAAGCAAAATTTATGATGCAGCTTATGATATTAGATATTATTCTGCTAATAATTTTACAGGAAACAGAATCAGAGGTTACAATGCTCCTGTTGCATATTTGACAAAAGATGCTTTAAATGCATTATCTGTTGCGGCTGATGATTTAAGAAGTCAGGGCTACAGATTGCTGATTTGGGATACATACAGACCGCAAAAAGCCGTAGATAATTTTGTAGAGTGGATTAATAATCCAAATGATCCGGGTGACAAGTCTTTTTATCCTAAGCTAAATAAATCTGATTTGCTTTCAGGATGTTATATTATGGAAAAATCAGGACATACAAGGGGTTCAACGGTAGATTTAACTTTAATAAAAAAAGACGGTTCTTTTGTCGATATGGGTGGCACTTTTGATTTATTCAGCGAGATTTCCCATCCTGATTATAAAAAACTTACAAGGGAACAAAAGAAAAACCGAAAAATATTGCATGATTCTATGGTAAAAGCGGGATTTAAAGGTTTAGATTCAGAGTGGTGGCATTTTACTCTGGAAAATGAACCATATCCTGATACATATTTTGATTTTAATGTTGAATAATCAAGTAATAAGTAAAATTAACGGAGATATATATGAGAAAAATATTAGTTTTAATGTTTATTGTTGTAATTGCATTAACATCAACATTGTCCGTAAAAGCAAAACAGGCTGATAAAATAATAAAAAACAGATTGTTTTCAATATATTTGCCTGATGAATTAAATAAAATATCAAGTTATAAAACAAAAAAAGACTGTATATTATTTTTTCATAATGAATCAAAAAAAGCCGGATTTGGCGGTTTTGCATTTGGAATAAAAGCATATAAAAATCCGGCTGACCATGCTCAAATGCCCGGCGGTACAAAAATAGGAGAGTTGACTGATAAAAAAGGTGTATTATATGATATGGTACTTATTCAGCCAACAGATGTTCAGTATGATTATACTAAATTTTCTAAGGCACAGGAATCATACAGTAAACTTTACAATTTGGCTTATAATGTTGATATTTCCGGTGTAAACGGCTCAAAATATTATAAAAATCAAGGCATGAAAGGTGAGAAATTATACGGTGATATTTTAAAAATTTATAAAAAAGCAATAACAGAAAAATGGGATTCAGCCAAACTTGAAAATGAAGGCATGAGTTATATGTATAATGTTATTGCATCATCAGGCAGCAATACTCTTGATAAAATCGGTTACACATATTATGACCTCAATGGTGACGGAATAGATGAACTTTTAATTGGTGAAATTGCTGATGGTGACTGGAAAGGTGTAATTTATGACATATATACAATGGTTAATCGTGAGCCTAAGCATGTTGTAAGCGGCGGAAGCAGAAATAGGTACTTTGCTTGTAATTCAACTTTTATTTGTAATGAGTATTCCTCGGGTGCTTTAGAAAGCGGAATAAGAGTTTATACTCTTGTTGAAAATTCTACAGAGTTGTTTCCTCAAGTGGGATTAAAATATGACGGCTATTCAAATCCGAAAAATCCTTGGTTTATAACTTATGGTACCGGAATCAATCAAAACGACTGGGATAATGTATCTGAAATAGCATTTAAAAACAGAAAAAAGACTTTTGACAAATATATTAGATTTAATTATACTCCGTTTAGTAAATTATAGTCTTAATTATAGCCTAACTGGTGTTGAAATTTTTATATTTGTATGATAGTTTATAAATGACTTGGGAATATATCCCAATAATATTCAGCACACTAGCTACCCTAGAGGAGATAAATAATGTATATAAATGCAGTTAGCAGTATTAATTACCCTGAAAAAAAATATCAAAAACAAAATACATTTCGTTCATTAATTGTCGATAATTCAGCTTATCGTGTTATTAACCACATGTCACAAGCTGATTTTTTAGAGTTTTATAAAATTAAAAATAAACTTGCACGAACAAAATTTTGGGATTTAAAGATTTCAAGTCTGAAAAATAAAATGCAGGAGTTTAGATTCCATTTTTTGGATAAAACAAAAAAACATGGTGTAATCTCGGATGGAATATATCCATATCATATTAATAAAAATGAAATTAGAGTATATTCTATTATTTATGGCTCAGAAAATATTTCTAAAAATTTAGTAGAAACATTAAAATTTAACTCTGCTGAAAGAGCCGAAGAAGTTTATAATCAGTATAGAGATAATCTTGAATATGCTCGTCTTAGAAGCTTTAATGTTTCTCCGCTTGAGAGTCTTAAGTCTAAAGTAATTGAGCTTAATATGCTTGAAGAAGCATCAAATTATACAGAAGTTACTGATAAACTGGAATATTTAGATGTTGCTGGTACTGAAAAACGTACAGTCGGAAATAAATTAAAAAAGAAATTTTAAACCGGTTTTAAGGTTATCTAATATTTCGTCTTGATTTCATAGTTTTAATGTTCTAAACTACGGAATTAAAGATATTAAAAAAGGACTTTCTATGAAAGTCCTTTTAAATGGTGGGCGTTAGAAGACTGTCTTGACCTGTTCGCATTAAACGTGTCTGCGGATTTTGCTTTTGTGCTAAACGCACTTCAAAGCAAAAGTCCTCCGCACTCTGCTCACAGGTCGCTCGAACTTCAAAAAGAATTTCTAGATATCAAAACACACAAAATAAAAATCCAGATAACCAATGTCATCTGGATTTTTATGGTGGGCGTTAGAAGACTCGAACTTCTGACCCTCTCCTTGTAAGAATGAAAGTAAAGTTATCCTAAACTTGCCAAAACCATCCCATTATTGCATTTTAACGATTGATGTAAGCTCAGGCTCATTACACAAAATTGCACAAAACTGCGGCATATTACACAAATATTACACAAGATATTTTTTAAAGTTTAAACTTTTATATTAGTAAATGCGTAGATTTAATAAATTATCCACGCACAAATTGCGTAAATACATCTTGATTTTGTGTAGATAATATTGTATAATGTACGCATAAGGTGCGTAGATTTATGAAAAAATGCATTTGGCAAAGTTCTGAATATCCTAATTTCACTTACAATAAAGATATTATTATGCCTTTATTATCATCAGTAAGACTAAAGCAAGGTATGTTGTTAGGTAAAATGCAGTCAATTGGTTTTGAAAACAGTCAAAAAGCAAAATTAAATGTTTTAACCGAAGATGTAATAAAATCAAGTGAAATTGAGGGTTTAAAACTTAATATAGAACAAGTACGCTCCTCTATTGCTAAAAGATTGGGGTTAGATGCTGGTGGAGATATTTATGTTGAACGCGATGTTCAAGGCATTGTCGATATGATGTTAGATGCAACAATACATTATGATAAACCTATTGATGAAGATAGATTGTTTGGATGGCAATCTGCAATGTTTCCTAGTGGTAGAAGCGGATTATATAAAATCAAAGTCGGTGCATACAGAGATGATGCAAATGGCAAAATGCAGGTTGTCTCCGGTGCTTTAGGTCATGAAAAGGTACATTATGAAGCTCCGAGTGCAGATATTGTACCACAAGAAATGAATAAATTAATTGATTATATAAATAATGAGACCGAAACAGACTTAGTCATAAAAGCCGGAATTGTTCATTTATGGTTTGTTATAATACACCCATTTGAAGACGGAAATGGCAGAATTGCAAGAGCTTTAACTGATATGTTGCTTGCAAGAAGTGAAAATACTTCTGACAGGTTTTATTCTATGTCATCACAAATAAAAAAAGTCAGAAAATCATATTATGAAATTTTACAGATAACTCAAAAAGACTCTGTTGATATAACTTTGTGGCTAAAATGGTTTTTGGAAAATTTGATTATTGCTATTGATAATTCTGAAGAATTGTTAAACGATGTTTTAAAACGCGCAGAATTTTGGAAAAGGAATAAATCGCAAGTCTTTAATGAAAGACAAATTAAAATTCTTTCAAAACTTTTAGATAATTTTGAGGGTAATTTAACCACTAAAAAATGGGCTAAAATATGTAATTGTTCACATGATACAGCAAATAGAGATATTGCAGATTTAATAAACAAGAATATTCTTGTGAAACAAGGTGAAGCAAGAGCAACTCATTTTATACTGAATTAATTATAAGGGTTCTTAACATAAGTTACCTATAGTCATAAATATATCTTTAATCAAAGAAACTATTATCTATAACAAATGTTGGATATAGTTGGTAATATGTATTATTTTCTGATAATTTCTGATAACGTTTAAGTATTGATAAATCATAGTTTGTATTATAAATATATTTTACATTTTCATTATCATAAATACCTATGACACCATACCATAATAAAAAGTCTGTTAATTTTTCCCAATTTTCAGCTTTTATACCTTCTTTTTCAAATAATTGGTTAAGAGTTTCGGTGTCTAAAATATTATCTTGTCCAATGAACATAAACAAAGCATCACTGATTTCTGGCATTATATCCCTTATTTCACGACTAATTTCTTGAATTATATCATATGAAAAATGTTTAACACCTTCTAAAATATCCTGTTCCTGTATTTTTTCGTGACCTCTGTTAATTGCAATTCCTATGCAATTTTTTATACAATCTATTAGAGCTCTTGGACGCATTAATGTTCTATCTACAATATATTGAAAACTGTCTTCACCTTTTACTAGATTTACACAAATACTGCCCCATATATCTTTAAAAGAATACGTATCATCATTAAATACACTATATTCCAATCGTCTGCGTATAACTTCTTCCAAGGCAGAACTATCTACCCAATCAATTAAAACACGCGCCTCTTTTCCTCTGTCCGGAGTATAATCAATTAACAACTCGTATACATCATTACGTAAAAATATTACGGTTTTGCACTCAACGTCCTTGTTACTTAACTGTTGTTCAATTTTTCTGCTTGCATCTAACAATGTTCTTACTACTATTAAATCTTCTTTTGTTAATCCATCAGTGTTCCATCCTTTGTCGATGTTGTCAAATAATATCCATACGCTGTCTTTTCGCTTAAGGTATGTAACCAACAATTGTTTTAATTCATTAATATTGTGCCTATAAATAACCTCTGTTACTTCGGCGCTGGATAAACGAATATTTTCTTTACTACCATATTTTTCATTTATCTGATTACTTATTATATTTATAATATAAGAAAGTCTTTCTGAAAAATCGCCTTCTGCAGAATAGCTACCATTGTGATATAACTCATATAAACGATTGTATAATTCCGTTAAATCGTTATCCCAATAACATGCTTGCTTGTCTTTTTCTAATAATTTATAACAAATCTCTAATAATAAAACATATTCCCAAAATGCAACCAGTGTATGATTATAGGTTCCTTCTTGCATACATTTTGATAAAGTTTCTTTAAATTTAATAAGTTCATAGCTTTCAGGTTTTAAATCAATAACAATATTTTTCTTATTTGAACGTAAAGTATTTCGAACTTGTGCAAAAAGAGCTGTTTTGCCCGAACCTTTTCTTCCACAAACAATTCTTGCTTCACCTCTCAAAACCCGATTATATTGATCAGTTTTGAAATAATAGTTTGATAAACTTCTAAATTCATTTTCTGCTGCAGATGCACCAAGGTCAATTTCTTCTAGAATTGTACGTTTTTCATTGTGTATATATATTTTCTTCTTTGTTTGTAACTGTTCTATGACAGAGTTTGCTAATTCACTTATTGCGTTATCCAATTTTTCGTTATTTGGACATTCTTTAACAATATCTCTAATATCTAAAGGTATATCACATTGTTCAACTTGAAGTATAGAAACTGATTTGCCCATTCCCAAAGCCAAACCAGATATAAAAGCAGCTCTAATATTATTATTAAAACTATCTTTATAACTTTCTGGTAACCAAGATACAATAACACCTAATGATTTAGCAACATTTTCTATAGTATCAATTGGTGTCATTCTATATGTTTCTTTTGGGTCAAAACTTCTAAAGAATATTTTAGATTTCTTGATTCTTGAAACAATACGAATACTTGTATTTGTTTTTATGCTTGTGTCCAGTAAGAAAATTGGTGCTTGTATATCTGTATTATTTTCATCGAATTTTAGGTTTGTCTTTGTGGAAATTGATTTTATGTATTTAATCACTTCATCGGTATTTTCATATTCTCCATAACCTAATGTGTCAAAAATACCGATTTCTTTTATTTGTTCTTTTGCTTCTGAATTCACTGCTGAATTACTTATTAATATAATATTTTTCTTTTTTGCAATCGCATAGCCTATTTCAAAAACAACATTATAATTTAGAGTTGATATGTCTCCTATAAAATCGTTTGCTTTATCAATATTCTCATAAACTTCGCGATTAATACTATTGCCTAATATATCTAAATGAGACCAAGTTTTTGTATTAATGTTTCTTTTATTTATAGGTTCTAAAATCTGACCAATTAACGCTGGCTTTGCAGCATATGCAATAAAATTGACAATATTCTCACTCCCTCTATCCATAGTACAAGTATATCATATTTTACAAAAGATTTAAAGTACTCTTGTACATCATATATCATTTTACTTAATAATAAAAAACACCCCTTTTTCTTTACTAAAGTATCAAATGAAAATGGTCAATTAACATAGGTAAAATTTTCATGCGATACGGCTCGGCAACTTTCTGACAATTGTCTACAATAAAAATATAGAAATTAAGTTTTCGATTGATAACAGCGAATTTCAGACAATTTATAAGCTAAAGGAACAAGCACATGGCAACATACTCATATTTAAGGGTCAGTACAGTAGACCAAGATACAGAAAAGAACAAATTAGAGATTTTAAAATTTGCTAATAGTAAAAAACTTGGCAATGTTGAGTTTATTGAAGAACAAATTAGCGGAAAAGCAAATTTTAAGAAAAGGTTATTAGGTGTATTATTAGATAAAATGCAACATGGAGATATACTTATTGTGCCGGAACTTTCAAGAATAGCACGTTCTATAACGCAAATTTTTGAAGTAATTGAGATTGTTAAAACCAAAGGACTAATTTTATATTCATTAAAAGAAAATTTTTATAGTAACGATAAATCAATTACATCAACTGTTGCAACAACTATTTTTGCGCTTGTCGCACAAGTAGAAAGGGATTTGATAAGCCTTAGAACAAAAGAAGCACTTGCAAGTCAAAATGCGCAAGGCATAAGATTAGGCAGACCAAAGGGAAAAGGTAAGTCAAAATTAGATATACACAAATATGACATTTTTAATTTGCTTGAATTACATGTGCCAAAAACTATAATTGCTAAACAATACAATACTACTTTAACAAATTTATATAATTTTTTAAAACGCTGTAATGAAACTAATATCAACACCTAAATCAAAACTTTTAATTAAAATATAGGGATAAAGATAAAAGGGAAACTCAGCGAAAGGTAATTAAATGGCAACATTAGAAGATGTTAAAAGACAAAAACAGCAAGAAAATGACAGATACCAAAGGGCTATAAACAGTTTAGACCAGCAAAAAGCAAGTGAAAAAAGCAGACACCAAAGACAAATTGAATATTTAAATGCACAAATTGAACGTATTAAACAACAAAATCAGCAGTTAGAAAGCGATAATAATATCTTAAATATTGCAATTGGTAATTAAACTTATTTTATATCAGCCAAAGAAAAATCTTCGCCTAATTCTTTATTCACTTCATTAATTAACTAATTACTCAAAAACCAATCCAATAATAGATGTAAAAAAATTGCGTGTGATAAATAAAATGGAAAGGCATTTATCAAAAGACGAAGAGCAAAGAATGTACAAAGTTTGTGAGGGCGATTATTCATTCATGCAACTTCCTATTACAGAAATAGAAAAACTCAAACGTAAATATGGTAGTGAACACGCCTATCTTAAACAGATACTAATAATGGCATTAAATACAGGCATGAGAAAAGGTGAAATACTAAATTTAACGTGGGATTGCGTTGATTTCGAGAAAAATGAAATCTCTGCTCTTAATACAAAAAACAGAAAGAAAAATGTTATTCCAATGAGTAATAGATTACGTGAAACACTTATAGAAATGCATGAGCAAAGAGAAAATAATAAATATGTTTTTACAAATCCATGGACAGGAAACAAATATAACGACATCAAAAGAACATTCAAAACTGTATGTAAATTAGCTGATGTTAAAAACATGCGTTTCCATGATTTGAGACATACCGCAGCAACAAGGATGGTGGACGCAGGTATTCAGTTGCCTGTAGTTAAACAAATTCTTAACCATGCAAACATACAGACAACCATGAGATATGCTCACACTATGCGTGAACAGGAAGTCTCAGCAGTTGAAGCTCTTGCAAATTACAATAATTAATTTGCCCCATTTAGCCCAACATATCCTAATTGCTTATACTGACTTATTACACAAGATTTACACAAAAGAAAAATTTTTGGAAATTTTGCAACAAAAAAGCAAGGTGTGAAACCCTTGCTATTATTGTCTTTTAATATGGTGGGCGTTAGAAGACTCGAACTTCTGACCCTCTCCTTGTAAGGGAGACGCTCTACCAACTGAGCTAAACGCCCTTATTGCCTTCTTTTTGTTCGGCAATTTTTATACTATATTAAACATATTTTAATGTCAACAATTTTATATTATTTTCAATTGTTAACTTTTAAAAAGAAATAGTGTACAAAATACATTTTTTATTGTATAATTATTATGTTATTAAACGGAGGCTTTGCATGATTAATATTGCAGTTTGCGGAGCAAACGGCAGAATGGGGCAAGAAGTTATCAAAGCAGTTAATGCTCAGGATGACATGTGTGTAGTTGCAAGAATTGATATTAATAATGGCGAATTTGCAACAATCAAAGATGCTATAGATTCTGTTAATGTTGACATGCTTATTGACTTTACACAGCCTGATTCAATTTATGAAAATGCTTTATTTTGTCTCAGTAACAATATAAATATAATTATCGGAACTACCGGTTTAAAAGATCAACAAATTGATGAATTAAAATCTCTTGCTGAAAAAAATAAATTAGGTTGTATAATTGCACCAAACTTTTCTACCGGTGCGGTTTTAATGATGAAATTTGCTCAGATTGCAGCTAAATACTTCAATAATGCTGAAATAATTGAACTTCATCACAATCAAAAAAAGGATGCTCCGTCAGGTACTGCTGTTAAAACAGCTGCATTAATGGCTGAAGTTAATGAAAACTTTACTTCAGGTAATTGTAATGAATCCGAATCAATAGATGGTGCCAGAGGAGCAGTAACATACAATAATATTCATATTCATTCCGTTCGCATGCCGGGTTTTATGGCTTCTCAGGAAGTGATTTTCGGCTCAAGCGGACAAACACTCAGAATAAAACATGATTCAACAGACAGAGAATGTTATATGCCGGGTGTACTTCTTGCAGTCAGATACATAGACAAAAATAAGAATTTTGTTTACGGACTTGATAATATATTATAAAAATAAGGAACAAACATGAAAAAACCAAGAATAGCAGTGTTAGGTGCGACAGGGGTTGTAGGCAGAGAAATATTAAAGATTACCGATGAACTTGGTGTTGAGTTTGAATCTATCAGATTTCTTTCAAGTGCAAAAAGTGCAGGTTCTACACTTAATTTTCAGGGTAAAGATTATACTGTTGAAGAAGCTGTTCCTGAGATATTTGATGATGTTGATATTGTTATGGCATCTGCCGGAGGCTCTACAAGCAAATATTTTGCTCCGGAAATTGTTAAACGTGGTGCTATGATAATTGATAATTCTTCCGCTTTCAGAATGGAAGCTGATGTGCCGCTTGTAATTGCAGGTGTAAACGATGAAGATTTAAAGCTTCATAAAGGTATTGTTGCTAACCCTAACTGTTCTACTTCACAGTTAATGCTTGTTCTTGAACCGCTTAAAAAATACGGTATCAAAACTCTTATAGTTTCAACATACCAGTCTGTTTCAGGAGCAGGACTTGCTGCAATTAATGAATTAAGAGAAGATACTGAAGCTCGCTTGAGTGGTAAGGCTTTCGAAAATAAATGTTTTAAAAAACCGATTTCATTTAATATCATTCCTCAGATTGATGTATTTTGTGAGAACGGTTATACAAAAGAAGAAATGAAAGTAGTAAATGAAACAAGAAAAATATTACATCTTGATGAAAACACAAAAATTTCTTGTACAGCAGCAAGAGTGCCTGTATTCAGAGGTCATTCCGAAGCTGTAGATATTGAATTTAATGAAAATGTATCACCGGATGAAGTAAGAGAAATATTAAAAAATGCTTATGGAGTTAAAGTTATAGATAATCCTGATAACTATGAATATCCGACAACAAGAGATGCTGACGGAGTTAATCCTGTATTTGTCGGCAGAATAAGAAAAAATCTGGCATTCAATAACGGAGTTTCTTTATGGTGCGTAGCTGATAATTTAAGAATCGGTGCAGCATTGAATACCGTCAGAATATGTCAAAAAGTTACCGAATGGGGTTTGTATAGAGGAAGATAAAAGGGAGATATAAATTTATGACAATAGTTGGTGCAATATTACCAAAGCAAATATCATCAATGAAACCTACAAAAAGAAAGGTTATAAGAACGGTATATACTGCAGAAAAAGTCACTAAATCAATACAAAAAGACGTTCCTGTTGAAACAAGAGGAATTGTTCGTTCTTTATCAGATGCTTGTAAAAATTTAAGAATAAGATTAACACAAAATTAATTAGTTCTTTTGTTTATAATATGTCAGCTTTAAAGGCATAATTATATAATCATTATTCGTCAACGTCGTCTTTTTTACCTTCCTGTTCGGGTTCTTTAGCCTTCTTGGTAAGTTTTTCGTTTAATTCTTGTAATGTAATTGATTTATCCATTCGTTTAAGTGCATTTAATACGGCAATTTTATAATCAGCATCAGCTTTATTTCTGGGATTATCCATTATATCGCCCATTCTCTGTCCGAGGTAGCCCATGATTACTATAGCAGGTACTAAGATTATACTTGTTGAATATATAGTGTGAATATCAATCATTCCGACACGAATTATGCAGATTGTACCAAGTACAAGTATTGTAATTGCAATAAATAAATTTCTTAACGTTTCTGAAAAATAAAACATAATTAACCCTGCTATTTTTTATTAATAGATTCCATATTCTTTTTCATGCAAAACTGAACCAAAGTCATCTTATCAATATTGCTGAGTGACGTAAATCTTCCTGAGATAGTGTAAATTCCTCTGTCATCTTTTTCTACTCTTATAAGTTGATATTTACAATTTATCTCCTGTTCGTCACTTAAGTTAAGTTTAATTTTATATTCGTTTTCAATATCAATATTTTCTTCCGAACGTATTTTCATACCTCCGGCAGAAATATCAAGAGTTCTTGCTTTATGTGTTTTATCTCCGTTAATAAGTTCAATGTCTTCGATAAATTTAATACGTGTAAATTTACGTCTTTGTAAAAATCTGTGTTTAACCGGATTCGCTATTGTTATTACGTTATTATCGAGCGAACGGATATACGATTCAAAATACAGGTAACCGTTATCAGTTAGGGAATAAAAATCACAAATATGATTTACAAGCAGACCTTCCGGCTTATACATTAATTTCATTCTGAATCCGTCCATTGTAACTTCCAGCACTGTTCCTTTATTGGATTTTTTGTAATCCTGAGGTACGATAGTAACTGTTTGGTCAATTTTTACAAGCTCTCTCATATTTATCCTTTCATATTAATTATTTTTTATATTATAACTTAACCATACCCAATGTTCTAACTTTTACATTCGGACTTATTTCATTATATGCCATAACTGCAATTTGCGGATATGCTCTTTCGAGCAGCATTCTCAACAGTCTTCTTATCAATGAAGAACACAAAATTACAGGCTGGTTTCCGGTTGAGTTTATTGCTTTTTCAAGTTCTATATTCATTTTTTCAATCAACTGTCTTGTAATACCCGGATCAATTGTTACACTCTTACCATCAGGACTTGCACCTTTTGCAATAGTGTTTTCAAGCTCAGGTGCAATTGTAATAACACATAACTCTCCTGTATCTGCAAGGTTTTGTTTGCAAATATTTCTGGATAATGCCTGACGTACGTATTCGGTTAAATATACAGGATCTTTGTTAATTTTAGCCTGAACACTCATTGTTTCAAGTATAGTTTTCAAATCTCTGACGGCAACACCTTCTTTTAGCAGATTTTGCATAACTAACTGAATGTCACCGATTGAAATATCCTTCATGATATCGTTAACATAATCTTCGGAAACTTCTTTTTTAAGATTATCAACAAGCTGTTGTACATCAAATCTTGACAAGATTTCTGATGCACACTTTTTAATAACTTCAGTAATATGTGTTGATATTACTGCAGAAGCAGAAACAACGGTATATCCTGACATTTCTGCGACATCTTTATCCTTTGCTTCAATCCATAATGCAGGAAGACCAAATGCAGGTTCTATTGCGTGAATACCGTTTATTGATATATTCCCTACAGGATCTCCGGCTGACATTGCAAGAAATCTTTCAGGATACACATCTCCTGATTCAAGCGGTACACCTTTGAGTTTAATTTGGTATGAATTTGGTGATAATTGTAAATTATCACGTACACGAATTGACGGAAGAATAATACCTAAATCAAGTGCAGTTTGCCGTCTTATTTGTGCAATACGCTCAAGCAAATCTCCACCCATCTCAACATTTAAAAGCTGAACTAATCTGTAACCGACTTCAATTTCGATTGTATCGACGTTAAGCAGCTCCATAACACTTTCTCTGGTTGCTTTGTTACGTTTTTCTTTTTTCCCGAGCTGTTCCTGATGTTCTTGTTCTATAGCTTCAGCCTGCGCATTAACTTCATTTTGAGCTTTTTCTTTACTCTTTTGGAATGCCATTACACCGGCAATTACTGCTATTGTCAAAAACGGAATAGTAGGCATACCGGGAACTATACCCATGCAGCCAAGTAAACCTGAAACTACACCCAATACTCTCGGGTCATTAAACATTTCGTTTTTAATATCTACTGAAAGTGATTCATCTTTACCTGTTGCTCTTGATACAATCAAACCTGTTGCTGTTGAGATTAACAGAGCAGGAATCTGTGATACCAAACCGTCACCAACAGTAAGGATTGTGTATGTTCCCAATGCTTGAGTTAAATCCATGTGGAGCTGAATTACACCAATTATCAAACCGCCGACAATATTAATAAGTGTTATTACAATACCTGCGGTTGCATCACCTTTTACGAACTTTGAAGCACCATCCATTGTGCCGTAAAAATCGGTTTCCCGTTCTAGCTTTCTTCTTCTTTCTTTTGCCTCTTCTTCATCAATAAGACCTGAATTTAAGTCAGCATCAATACTTAATTGTTTACCGGGCATTTTGTCTAATGTAAAACGCGCGGAAACTTCTGCGACACGGGTTGCACCGCCTGTAATAACCATAAAGTTAATTAATACCAGAATACAAAATATAACGGCACCGACAACGTAATTACCACCGACAACGAATTGACCGAATGAACTGATTACGTTACCTGCCTGACCATATAATAGAATTAATCTGGTAGAACTTACGTTTAGACCTAATCTGAACAGTGTTGCAATCAATAGTACCGTTGGAAAAGATGAATAATCAAGGGGCTCTTGTGTATATAAACAAACTAAAAGAATTACAACAGCTAATGATATATTTATCGTCAAAAGCAAGTCCAGGAAAGGTGCCGGAATCGGAATAACCATCATTACGACAATAATGACCAAGCCTATAGCAAGGACAATATCATTGTTCTTTAAAATTTTAGATAATTTTCCGAATTCCATCTCTCCACCAATGTTATTATTGTAACATTAGAGAGGGGTTTATGACAAGTTATTAATAATATTTTCAATCATTAAATTGGTATTATCCAAATGTTACAATTTAGATATAATATAATTATGGATAATCTGGAACAAATTAAAAAAGCAATAGAGATTGAGATTAAATACAAATATATTAATATTAACGGAAAAACCAAGAGTTTTTCCTCTTATATTTGTTCAGAACTTGTTAAAGAGATTAAAAAATCAAAAAATCCGAAATGGAAAATATTATTGGAACAGTTTAAGCACTATAAAATGGATGTTCTGCCGCAAAGAAAAAAGGCTATTGAACGTCTGATATCTGTAATCAAGTCGGATTGTTTAAAAGCAGACGATAATGATTCTGCTAATCTTGATAAAAAATTGACATTAAATTCTGATGTTATGTATTTAAAAGGTGTTGGTCCCAAGTTGGCATATATTTTAAATAAAGTCGGAATTTATACCGTATCTGATTTATTGTACTATTTCCCCAGAAAGCATGTTGATTATTCCGCAAGAACAAGAATAAAGGATTTAAAACCCGGTATATCTACAACGATTTTTGGTGTAATTAAATCTGTTGAATCTTATACAACAAAAAATAATCTTGGTGTAATAAAAGTTAAAATATCAGACTACTCCGGCAGCATATATCTTAATTTTTTTGCTTCAAAAGTTAATAAATTCGCCCTTGAACGCATGAAAAGTCAATTCCCGAAAGACAGCGGAATTATGGTTTCTGGGGTTGCAAAGCTTAACTCTTATGACGGAATGATTACATTAGATAAACCGACTTATTCAATCATGGAAAATTTTAGTGAAGAAAAAGTATATTCAAATCTTAATATTGCACGTATTGTTCCGATTTATCCGCTTAGTGAGAATTTGAATGTTAAAATTTTGAGAAAAATAATTTATAATGCTATTCAGTTTTTTAAAAACGACATACCGACTGTTATTCCGGATTATTTGATTAAAAAATACAATCTGTTAAATAAAAATGAAGCAATTGAACAAATCCATTTTCCTGAAGATAATGATAAACTTCAGCAGGCAAGATTTACACTAATTTTTGAAGAATTATTTCTTATTCAGCTTAGATTGGCACTCGTCAGAGCGGAGAATAACAAAAATATTCAGTCTATACCGCTTGAAGTAAAGCGAAATGGGCTTGTTATGCAATTTATTAAAAGTTTACCCTTTCAGTTAACTGATGCACAAAAAAGAGCCGTTAATGAGATTTTAAATGATTTGAATTCTTCAAAGCCTATGCAGCGATTACTTCAGGGTGATGTCGGCAGCGGTAAAACAGTAGTTGCGACAATAATGCTGCTTGCGGCAATTGAAAACGGATATCAAGGTGCTATTATGGCACCGACAGAAATACTGGCGCAACAGCATTATAATAATATTGTTAACTGGTTAACTCCATTGGGTTTAAAAGCCGAACTGTTTTTAGGCAGTATTGGTAAAAAACAAAGAAAACTTGCAGAAACCAATATAAGTAACGGTCAGGCACATATCGCTGTAGGTACACATGCGCTTATTCAGGATAATATTGTTTTTGCAAATTTGGGTGCGGTTGTAATTGATGAGCAGCACAGATTTGGTGTTAAACAAAGACTTGCTTTAAGAAAGAAGTCTAATAATCCTCAGATTTTAACAATGACTGCTACACCTATACCAAGAACACTTGCCATAACTCTAAACGGAGATTTGGATTTAACTGTTATTGATGAACTTCCGAAAGGCAGAAAACCAATAATTACCATTATGACCAATTCACGCAGAAAAATATCGGAGATTATAAGTTCTGAGGTTAATGCAGGAAGGCAGGCATACATAGTTTATCCGCTTATTGATGAAAGCGAAACTCTTTCAGCGAAAGCTGCCACCAAAGAAAAAGAAATATGGCAAAATGATGTGTTCCCGAATTTCAGGGTGGGTTTATTACATGGAAAACTTAAAAATGATGAAAAAGAAAATGTAATGCAAATGTTTAAAGAGCATCAGTATGATATTCTAGTTTCTACAACCGTTGTTGAAGTTGGTGTAGATGTTCCTAATGCAACTGTTATAGTTATTGAAAATGCTGAAAGATTCGGATTATCACAATTACATCAGTTAAGAGGACGTGTCGGAAGAAGCGATATTCAGTCCTATTGTATCCTTTCTTCATCAACACGTTCTGCTGATACAAAAGCAAGACTTGACATTATGACACAGACAAATGACGGATTCGTAATAGCTGAAAAAGATTTACAGTTGAGAGGACCGGGTGAGTTTCTCGGTACAAGACAAAGCGGTCTGCCTGATATGATAATTGCCGATATCGTTAATGATGCAAAGATACTTGAACAAGCCAGATATGAAGCAATTGAATTTGTTAAACATTACGATATTGAATCATTTCCGTTACTCAAAGCTGCAAAAGGAATAAATTATAACGGAGATTTGTTCGGTGCCGGTTAGATTGGTTAATTTTTGTATTTAGGTGAATGATTAGATTTATCTTTTCCTTCATAAATAAATCTGTTAAACGGCATAGTCTGCATCATTAATTTGTCGGTGGTATTTGTATTATCTTCATCAACTTTTTGTTTTCTTGCTTTTTCTAAGTTTCTTGTAGCTTGTTTTGCTCTTGCATCACAAGCACGTTTTATCTCTAAATGGTCATTCAGATTGCTGAATTCCGGTGTTAACTTAAACCCTTTTGCTTCTTTAAATAATTTATTAATATTTCTAGATTTAAGCTTATGTTTCGACTCTTCAATCTCTCTATTTCGTAATTCAAATATTGAGTATGCAAAATATCTTAAAAATTCGTTTTTAGCGGTTTCGTTTTCTTTTGTAAGCAGCGGTGTCCAGTTTTCTATTAACTGGTTGTATTTTGATTCTACTTTTTTACCGTTAAAGAACTTAAATCTTATATCATCAAATCCTTTGATTTCACCCATATATGGTCCCATAATTTGCAGTTCAAATGGTCTTGCATCAGTTTCAGACATTTTAAGCAATAAATGTAATGCACAATAATTACCTTCTGTGTACTTGGGCAGAGGTCTGTTTATAAGCTTCATTGTGTCAATGTTTGTATTATTTCCGTTATAAAATGCCTCTTGTGCATCTTCAAGACGGTCTAAAAATGACTTTGAAGCATAATCATATACTTCCTGCTG
This sequence comes from Candidatus Gastranaerophilales bacterium, assembly GCA_016280955.1. Lineage (GTDB taxonomy): Bacteria > Cyanobacteriota > Vampirovibrionia > Gastranaerophilales > Gastranaerophilaceae > CAG-196. Next base: position 35,160 of record JAEEHV010000006.1, read on the forward strand.
TTGTTCAGGCATGTCTGCGATTGCAGACGGTCGCTGAAGCTCGATTTCTAATAATTCAACTTTTCCGTTGTTAATCTCTTTAATAAGTTTTTCAAGTGCCAATTCTGTTTCAGCCTTACCTGTACCATATCCCATAACGAGCTTCGCACCATTAAGGTCTGTCATATTATCTAATATTTCTTTTGTCGTATGCCAATCTCTTGAACCGCTTTTTTCCATTATAGAAACACTGGACTTTGCCCTGTCTTGTATATGTAATATAATGTTTTTCGGTTTTGTCGGAGTAATCAGCATGTCATCGAAAAGGTTGTGTATATATGTAAATATACGTTCCTGAGGTTTTATTATCATTGCGTGGATTGATTTTGCCGTAGCTAACGATATACAGTCTTTTCTTTTATCCTTTTTAAGTTTTTTGTTTGTCGGTTTCTCTGACTCTTTAATTTTTGCTTCTAAAACAAGCTGCATATCTCTGAGCTCTCTTGCTGCTTTTCTTGCATAATAAGCTTTTGTTTCCTTTGATATTGTCGTCTGTAATTTTTTACCTTTTGATTTAAAGCAGACAGTGTCAGATGTGATTTGTGAGTTAATTTTAAGGCCATAATTCGGAACAAAAGTGCTGTTCCCGAATCTCGGCAATGTACGTTCGGGCATAATAAAACTTTTGTTTTGAACTTTTGTTATAATCATAAATTAATCTCCGGCCTTTCAATATATACAAACACATAAATAAAATTTTTTGCTATTTATTTTATAAAATTATTATAATTTTACAATTTCTTCTGAAAGTTTATTTTCAAATCCTGTATATTCACAAATCTGTCTTGCCCACTCCTGAATAATTTCTTCCTCAGGTAATTTATAAGAAATAGGCTTTCCGACAGTTACTGTTATATGTTTTTCAAAAAGTTTTTTTGCATATCCGTCAAATCCTTTTATTCCTACGGGCACAATATCGGCTTCAAATTTTTTTGCAAAAAGCACAAATCCTTTTTGAATATTTGATATTACCGGTTCTTTTATTATTTTCCCCTGAGGGAAGATACCGAGTGACCAGGAAGTGTTAAATATTGATTTAACAGTTTTAAAAGTTGCCAATTCAGGTTTTTCTCTGTTAACTGCAAATGCTCCGAGTATATGAACAAGAAATCTTAAAAGTTTATTTTTATCATGGAATAATTCCTGTTTCGCCATATAAGCAACACATTTTTTTACAGCTAAAGATACAATCGGCGGATCAAGATATGAAACATGATTCCCTGCAAAAATTACTCTTGAAGTTTTTGGAATATTTTCACGACCAATGATTTTTAAATTATACATATATTTTGTGACAGACCATACTACGAATGTTACAAATGTTTTATAAAATAACATTCTCCAAAAATTATAGTCTTTTTCTGTTCTTCTGTTGTAATTTTTTTCCATTGAATAATTCTTATATCCTAATTACTTGGTGATACATATTTAAAGCCTGTCAATTTTTCTACAGCTTTTCCCCAATTATCCACCATTTCATCTAAATTATCTGTATATGGTATTATTTCACCGATATTAACAATTATTTTTCCCGTAAATGGAATTCTTTTAACCTCATTTGTTCCTATAATTCCGACCGGTAAGACTCCGCACTTATTGCTTTTTGCAATTGATGCAAAACCTTTAGTAAGATTTTTAATTTCACCGTCCAGTTGTCTTGTGCCTTGTGGAAATATTCCAAGCACCCATTTAGTTTTTCTTATTGCCTTAACGGTTTTCATGGTTGAAACACTGACATTTTCACGGTCAACGGCAAATGCTCCTAGCCAGTTTAACCACCATCTCATAAACGGATTTTCAAAAAGTTCTTTTTTTGCCATGTATGCAACACCTCTGTCCATAATTGAACATACAAGTGGCGGATCAAGTGTTGATAAGTGATTTGCTGCAATAATAAAATTATTATCTTTAGGAATATTTTCCCTGCCATGTACTTCTAATCTGTATACCAGTTTAAAACGTATCATATAAAATATGTGCGTAACCAAAAATAAAAAAAAGTGCCGCCATATATTGTAAAATTCAGGTGGTCTGTATGCATTATTTCCATTAGTATTCATTTCTGACATATATCTCTCCTCATTGCACAATTAATTATACATCAAAAAGTTTAATACAGCAGTTAATCAGTGCTATTTTTGTCAGTTTCGTCTTTATCCTGCTCATTTTCAGATTCAGATTCTGAATTTTCATCTGTATTCTTATCTTCATCTTCTTCAAGAATATCTTTTATAGATTTTTTGTGTTTATTCGCATTCAAAACAGACGCTACATTAGACATTGCAAGTGAATTAAGCGTAGCTCTTAATAAAGCACTTCTGTCAACATATGGTTGTCCATATAAACTTTCGTCATCCTCCTCGCCTTCTGCAGGCGGAAGATACATAGCTTCAGAACCGTATTTTTCCTGACTGAGTTTTGCTGCAGTACCGGAAGGATCGCCGCTTTTGAAATTAAAAGCACCGCCAATCCCGTAAAATCCTGCTGATCTGTTATCTACCACTATTTGACCTCATGCTAAGGATATCATTTCTTATATATTGTTCAATACCCCTATAGTGTAATATAACTTCTAAAAATATATTTTGCTATTCTGTAACGAAATTGTTACAATTTAATTTTTTGCTAATTCAAGCACAAAAAATTTGCGCTTGGCGCGATTCGAACGCGCGACCTATCCCTTAAAAGGGGAGTGCTCTACCTGCTGAGCTACAAGCGCAAATTTGATTTATATTAAATTATCATTCCGAAACAAGCTATTTTAATAATAAATTAGTCTAAATATTTCGGCTTGCGGACTAACCACAAGGTTAATGTTACCAAGAACATATTTTACTGTCAAGAGTTTGAATCAGTTATATATAATGCTTGTATAATTATTCTACAGTAACTGATTTAGCTAAGTTTCTGGGCTGGTCAACGTCCTTACCTAAAAATTCCGCAATATAATATGCCAAAAGCTGCAACGGAACAATGGCTAATGCAGGCGACAAAATTTCTGAGATTTCGGGAATTTGTATAATGTTTTCAAATAAATCATTCAGCTTTTTGTCATCAGAATCAGTTAATGCAATCATTCTTGCATTTCTTGCCTTTGCTTCTTCCGCATTTGATAAGATTTTTTCATATACTTTGCCTTTCATAAGTATGGATAATACAGGCATTGAATCATCAAGCATCGCAATAGGTCCATGTTTTAATTCTCCGGCTGAATATCCGGTAGCATTGATATAACTGATTTCTTTCAGCTTTAATGCCCCTTCAAGTGCCGTAGGATAGTTTATTCCTCTTGCTACATATATAAAATCTTTAAATGATGAGAATTTTTTTGCAATTTTTTGTATTTCTTCCTTATTATTAAGCACCTTATCCAGTTTTTGAGGCAACAGAATCATGTCATGTTTAAGCTCCATTAGTTCAGATTTTGACATTGATTCTTTAACTTCAGCCATATAAATAGCAAGCAGATAGAATGACATTAATTGTGCCATATAGGATTTTGTTGCTGCAACAGATACTTCGATACCTGCATTAACGGGAATAAGGCTGTCGGCTTCTCTTGCCATTGTTGAATCAGGACGGTTTGTTACAATAAGTATATGTGAACCTTTTTTCTTTGCAAGTCTTATTGCTGTTATAGTGTCTGCAGTTTCTCCTGATTGTGAAACTCCTATTACAAGTGTGTTTTCATCTGTAATTGTTCTTCTGTATATGTATTCACTGGAAGCTTCAACTTCAACAGGGATACCGCAAAAATCTTCAATAATATATTTGCCTATCATAGCGGCATGTAATGATGTTCCGCATGCAACAATCTGAATACGGTTGAGACTTTTTAGACTTAATTTGTCTAACGTAACTTCATTTAGTGCAATCGGTTCATCAATTGTTTTAAGTTTGCCGCTGAGTACATTTCTTACAATGTCCGGCTGCTCATGTATTTCTTTAAGCATAAAATGTTTGTATCCCATTTTGCTTAAAGCTACGGGTTCCCAAGGTAGGGTTTCAATTTTTAGCGGTACTTCATTATTATCCGCATCAATAACTTTTATACTATCAGGTGTCAATGTAACAATTTGGTTATCGTCCAGATACATAGCTTTCTTTGTATATTTTATTAGTGCAGGAATATCTGATGCAACAAAATTTTCTCCTTCGCCAAATCCGATAACTAATGGTGCATTTCTTCTTGTTGCAACAATCGTGTTTTTAACATCCTGATGAATTACTGCTATTGCGTATGCACCCTCAATCTCTGAAGTTGCAAGTCTTACTGCTTCTGTCAGGTCTTTAGTTTGTGCATATTTTGAGGCAATAAGGTGTGCTACGGTTTCTGTATCTGTTTGAGAACGGAATGTACATCCCTGTTCTTCAAGCTTAACTTTTAATTCTTTAAAGTTTTCTATAATACCGTTATGTACAATAGCTACTTTTCCGCAATTACAAGTATGCGGATGAGCATTTGCAACAGAAGGAATACCATGTGTAGCCCAACGGATATGACCGATTCCTATTGTAGATTTTGAAATAACAGAATAATTGCTTTCTACGATATTTCTCAGATTTTGTAGTTTACCCTGAGCTTTGAACAGCTGTACCTGATTATCAATATTTAATGCAATTCCTGATGAATCATATCCTCTGTATTCAAGACTTGTAAGCCCGTCTAACAAAATATCAGCAGCTGTTTTATTTCCTACATATCCTACTATTCCGCACATAATTTCTCTCCTTTATAAGGATAATTTTAACATAAAAGAAAACTAAATTAATTGGCTTAATATAAACTTAATATTAAGTATTATATATTCTGTCACCAGCATCACCCATGCCCGGAACAATGTATCCTCTCTCGTTAAGGTGAGAATCTACCGCAGCAACAATTAATTTTACTGAAGGAAATTCATTAAATATAGCTTCTATTCCTTGTGGTGATGAAATCATTGAAATACAGCAAATATTGTTTTCCGGAATACCTTTGCTGACATAAAGTCTGATTGCTTCACGAAGTGAATTACCGGTTGCGAGCATTGGATCAGTTATGTAAATATAATATTTTTTGGGGTTATGAACAGGCATTGGAACTTTATTGTAGTACCATACAGGTTTTAATGTTTTTTCATCTCTGTACATACCTATATGGCGAATTGTTGCCTGCGGAAGTATATCAACCGCTTCATCGGTAAATATTAATCCTGCCCTAAGTATAGGGGAAATAATGATTGTAATATCATCATTAATCGTCTTTGTTTTACATTCACAAATCGGTGTTGTGATTTTTATATTTTTTTGAGGCAGGTTTTTTGTTGCTTCATATAGTAAAATTCTTGTCAATTTTCGTGCAGCCAGACGTACACCTTCTGTATCGGTATTTTTATCTCTGATTGTACATAAACTTTGATTTACAATCGGATTTGAAATAATTTTTAAATTTTTATTTTTTTCTTTCATCTAATGCTTTCCCCAAATTATCTACTCTTTGTTGTTGTATATCAATAATTTCATTTGTATAGTTAAGAAATTCTTTTGCATCTTTGATGTTACCGTTGCTTTCCGGAAATTCGATTTCGCTTACTTTTCTTGTAAAATGTGATGAGCGATAAATCATATCGCCGATTGTTTTAAACATTTCATTAAGCAGACCGAAGGCATCATGCAGACGTTTTGGAGATTCTACAGAAAGCATTGGTACTGTAGAATCAATATATGATTTTTCGTTCGGAAGATACAATTCCAAAGATTTTGAACCTGCCATACCACTGAATTCAACTGTAGCTTTTGTTCCCTGTGGTAGTTTTGTAGTTTTATCGTGAAGTACAAACTTAACATATATTTCTTCATTTGTAGGTTTAATTTTTGTTACATGCCCAACTTCTATTCCCATTGTTCTTACAGGAGAACCTACTATAAGTCCGTCTATATCAGGCATAAAAATATTATATTCATTATTATTATTTTTAGTGTGAATATTAAATAAAAATGCTGCAGCTGTAATTATCAGTATGACGATTAGCCATATCAGAAGTTCTCCCTGATGCGTAATATATAAAACTTTCTTATTTTTATCTTGCTGTGTCATATTAGTTTAATTATATATAATTATTCAGACATTTACAAACAATTTACTGAATATAAAAATCATTCACACCAATTGGATTTTTAAAATCATCATGCGAAAATACCTGCATACCGTATCTGCCTTTTTCATATATTGTAAAGTAATCAGTATGATAATATCTTTCGTCAGACATTAGTCTGTAATCTTTTGTTCTTATAACTTCATATCCGCCCCAAGGTGCATTATCTGTCATTTTAAATACCTGCACTCTGATAAACTCATTTTTCATTTGTTTTGGTGCAATAAATAAATAATATACTTTTGAACCTTCACGAAATACTTTTTGATCATGTAATGCGTTGTTTTGTGTTATAGGAACACTATTAAACAGAATTAATCCACGATCATAAGCACAAGAAATTGTCAGAAACGAAACAATAATAACTGATAATATTAATATCAAATATTTACGCATAAAAATTATTCTTCCAATGATTTAATTTTTTGTTTAACAGTATTCAGCATTGTTTCATTTTGCTCCAATCCTGAATAAAGATAATAATATTCAACGGCTTTACTGTTATTTCCTTTTTGTTCATAAGCCATGCCAAGAGAGTAATACGCATACGGATAATCAGGCGAAAGCTGAATAACTTTTTCAAAGCATTTTATAGCGTTATCGAGGTTTTTTTGTGAAGCAAAAACAAGTCCTTTGTTAAAATAAGCATCACTGTTTGTACTGTCTATTGTAAGAACCTTGTCATAAAAACCCACTGCTTTAGTGTAATTACCCAACAATTTGTATATGTTAGCAATTTTTAACATTGTATATTTATCATTTGGCATAATTACGATTGCTTTAGTATAATAATTTAGAGCATCATCATACAACTGTTTTTTATAAGCACTATCACCGTTTTTTACTAACTCTTGAAATATAGCTGAATCAGTCAGTTCATTTTGCTGTGTATTGGTTGAATCAGCATCTGTGCTGTTACTGTTTATAATTTTAGCAGATTCTTCATTAAGTTTGTGACTTGCTGTAAATTCTGTTAATGTCGTATTATATTGTAAATTTGACGGTGCAAGTGATACTGCTTTTCTGTAATTTTCAAGTGCTACATCGTAGCAGCCCATTTTTTCATTTGCCTGTGCGTAACCGAAATAAGCAGATGCTTCTTTTGGGCTGAGTTCTATAGCATCTTCAAAATAGAGTATTGACTGCCCGTAATCTTTTTTTGAATATAGTTCATAAGCATAAGCTATTGTTGCTGCTGATAAATTTGTTTTAAGTCTTTCATTATCCTTTTTCTCTAAAAGTTGCTTATATAATTCTATTGCAGAAACATAATTATTCATGGCATGCAAAGTCAGAGCTTTGTTTGCGAGTAATTCATAATTATCCGGATTGGTTTCAAGAACTATATTATAGAATTTTAAAGCATTCACATAGTCTTGTTTTTGATGGTAGCACAGTGCAAGTTCTTTTTTTGTTTCTATATCAGACGGATCAATAGAATAAGCTTTTTCAATATTGAACAATGCTAAGTCTGTCATGTTAAGTTTTTTATATACAATTCCAAGATTTTTATATGCATTTGCATCATTTGGGAATGATTTAATATATTTTTTGTACTCTTCTAATGCTTCACTGTTTCTGCCGAGATTTGCCAAAAGATTTGCGTAGTCAAATCTCAGCATTACCAAATCAGGATTAAGTTCAAATGATTTTTCAAAATATTTTAAAGCTTTTTCATTTTCACCGATATTTTGATATGACAAAGCTAATTTTGCTGATATTGCCGAACTTGTACTGTTTTCTTCTTCTGCTTTCAGCAAAAATTCCGTTGCTGCCTGATATTGTTTTGTATCAAAAAGCGCCATGCCGTAATTTGTGTATTCTTTAAAAGCAGTCGGATATTTTTTATACAGTGCCGAATATATTTCACAAGCTTTTTCCGGCTGACCTGAACTGTAATAAACATTAGCTAAATTTTCATTAGCTTCAAGGTGTTCAGGGTATGCACTCAAAAAGGAATTGTAATATTCAATTGCATTTGTATAATTTTTCCTGAAATATTCAATATTTGCAATATTTAAATAATTATATTTATATGCCGGATAAATTTGTTGTGCCTGCATATAAGAATTGTATGCATTTTCATAATCACCCATTGTTTGCAGAATATTACCCATGCTTATATATATAAATGCATCATTCGGACGCAGCCTGAGGGCTTGTTTATATGCACCGAGGGCTTCTTCATAACTTCCTGTTTCAGCATATAAACCGGCTATTTTTGTATATAACATTGCATCTTCACCATTAATGTTTAATGCCTTTTGTATGGTTGATATTGCACTCTTATAGTCATTTTTATATTCATAATTACATGCTTCCTGATATAGAGCATGTGATTCTTTTGTCATTTTAGCCTGAACTGAAATGTTTGATAGCAATAGAGCTGTACATAACAACGATACATATATCTTCTTATTCATATTTAAAACCCTCAAGAGTAATTTTAACAAATGATATTCAATAATTCAAGCATAATAAATATATAATTTGAAAGATAACCGAGTAATTTTAATTAATAAAAAAGCATCCTTTTCAGGATGCTTTTTTTATTATAAATCTCTTGCATTCGGTGACATATGAATGTCATGATGAATACGTTCATCAGTATCTTGTGCCGGATCAATATAACCGTAAACATTTCGCCAAAATCTTGTGAATCTGCTGTAATTTTTTTCGTATATCGGCTCTGCCGGCTTGCCCAGTGAACGGTTTTTACTAATTAAAACTTCCTCTGCAGTTGCTTCTGAATAACCGTTATTATATAAATATTCGGAATCAGTAAGCTGACTTGACGGAATTGCAGCATTTACCTGAATGCTTAAAACTGTTGCTAATGCAATTGATAATAAAAATTCTCTCTTCATAACACCTACTCATTTTATTTACTTGTACGTTTCCATTATAATATTTTCCAGCGAATTAATCAAGTCTTCTTCGGGAACTCGTGCAATTATCTCTCCTTTTTTAAATATATATCCTTCATTAATTGCACCGGCTATACCGTAATCAGCATGCTTTGCTTCACCCGGACCGTTAACCGGACAGCCCATAACTGCAATGGTTATGGGTTTATCAAAATTTTTAAATCTGTCTTCAACTTTTTTAGCAAGCCCGATTAAATCAATTTGTGTCCTTCCGCATGTAGGGCAGGATATAAAATTTACTCCTCTTTTTCTCAGTCCTAAAGCTTTTAGAATACCGTAACCGGCTTCAACTTCTTCAACCGGATTTTCTGTTAGTGAAACACGAATTGTATCACCTATTCCCTGGCTTAACAATGTACCAAGTCCGATTGATGATTTAATCAGGCCGGATTTTAGTGTGCCTGCTTCAGTTACACCAAGATGAAGCGGATAATCAACCTTTTGTGATATTAGTTTGTATGCTTCTATTGTTGTCATTACATCAGACGATTTTAGAGAAATTTTAGTATCATAGAAATTTAAATCTTCAAGAATCTCGACATGTCTGAGAGCACTCAAAACCATTTTTTCATATAACGGTATATCCAACTTTTCGAATTCTTTTTCAAGCGAACCGGCATTTATACCGATTCTAATTGGTATTTCATGTGATTTTGCAGCTTCTACAACTTTAACCGTATGTTCTTTTTTACCGATATTTCCCGGGTTTATCCTAAGACCATGTATTCCGTTTTCTATACAGGTCAGTGCAAGTCTGTAATCAAAATGTATATCTGCTACAATCGGTATCGGTGATTTAGCTGTAATGTCTTTAATTGCTGCTGCAGCATCTTTATTCAGTACTGCAAGTCTGACAATTTCACATCCCGCAGATGCAAGTTTGTGAATTTGCTCCATTGATTTGTTTACATCACGTGTATCGGTATTACACATTGATTGTACAGAAATCGGTGCATCACCGCCAATTTTTACATTCCCTAACAATATTTGTTTTGTTTTTCTTCTTTTTATCATAAAATAATATTATCATAAAAAATATTTAAAATTATCCGGAGAGAAATATATATGAAAATTGCTGTTCTATCAGATATTCATGGAAATATGGAAGCTTTAAATGCTGTTATGGAAGATATTGAAAACCAAAACTGCGACAGAATTTTTGTTTTGGGTGATATTGCAATGGCAGGTCCGCAACCAAAACAAGCTATATTACATTTTATACATAAGCAAAACGATAAACGATATACAATAATTCAGGGAAATACTGATGAAATGATAGGTAATTTTTCTCAGGATTTGTACTATGAATTAAAAGAAGTTGCCCCAATTATGGCTGAAGCTCTTAAGTGTGATGCACACGAACTCAGTAATATGGAAAAAGCATTTTTGCTGACTCTGCCAAGCCAAAAAGAGGTTACTATTGAAAAAGTTAAGTTTTTGCTTGTGCATGGTTCTCCAAGAAAAAATAATGAAGATATACTTCCTACAACAAGACTTGATGAAGTTGAAAAAATGCTAAAACATGTTACTGCAGACGTTATATTATGCGGTCATACACACATTCCATGCGGTTTCCAAACAAGAAATAAAAAAACCGTAATTAATGCAGGAAGTGTTGGCAGACCTTTTACAGAAGATCCGAAGGCTTGTTATCTCACAATTAAGGTTAAAGACGGGACATGCGAATATGAACATCATTTTGTGGAATATGACAAAATCTCCGCATATAATAAGCTGAGGGTGCGTAACTTTTGGGGCGCCGATTCATTGGCAAATGTTCTTCTTAACCCGGAAAAGCGACATTTTTAGGTGGTGTTTATGCTTAAGTATCTGTCACCAATAGTTTTATTATTAATTTCTAATATTTTTATGACTTTTGCGTGGTACGGTCATCTTAAACACAGAAGTGTACCTTTGTTGATTGTTATAATAATCAGCTGGGGAATAGCATTTTTTGAATATTGTTTTCAGGTTCCGGCTAACAGAATCGGATATTCTGTATATTCGGCAGCACAATTAAAAACTATTCAGGAAGTAATTACTCTTACTGTATTTGCTGCATTTTCGGTTTTATATTTAAAAGAGGAGTTCCGTTGGAACTATTTAATAGGATTTATTTTTATTGTATTAGCGGTATTTTTTATTTTTAAGAAATAAGCAGGTGATTAGACATGAGAAGTGATGATATTAAAAAAGGGATTGCAAAAACTCCGCACAGAAGTCTTTTAATGGCAACGGGAGTATCAAAAAAGAATATGAATGTACCATTTATTGGTATTGCCAGTTCATTTTCCGACTTAGTACCCGGTCATATCGGCTTGAGAGATTTGGAACGTCAAATTGAAAAAGGTATTCATTCGGCAGGAGGGCAGGCATTTATATTTGGTGTACCTGCTGTTTGTGACGGTATTGCAATGGGACATGACGGAATGAGATATTCACTTCCTTCTCGTGATTTAATTGCTGATTGTGTTGAAACAGTTGCAAATGCACATAGACTTGACGGGCTTGTTCTGCTTTCTAATTGTGATAAAATTACCCCCGGAATGTTAATTGCCGCTGCAAGAATTAATATTCCCTGTATTATTGTAACTGCGGGACCAATGCTTGACGGTGAAAGTAAATGTGAAAAACTTACTATGATAAAAGGTGCTTTTGAAGCTGTAGGAAAATACAGAAGTGGTGTTATAACGGAAGAAAGGCTTTTAGAACTTGAAGAAGCTTCATGCCCTTCTGCCGGTGCTTGTCAGGGACTTTATACTGCAAATACCATGGCTTGTTTAACCGAAGTTATGGGAATGAGCCTTCCACACTGTGCAACTGCTGCTGCAGTTTCTTCTGAAAAACGAAGAATTGCTTTTGAAAGCGGAATGCAGATAGTTGAACTTGTTAAATGTGGTAAATGTCCTTTAGATATAATAACAAGAGATTCTTTGAGAAATGCAATAATAGCGGATTTGGGCATGGGCGGTTCTACAAACTCATTCCTGCATATTTTAGCAATCGCTAATGCGGCAGGAATCGGTGATGATAAAAAAGACGGTATATCCTTGAATGACTTTGAAGAACTTTCGCATAAAATTCATCAGTTTGTAAAACTTGAGCCTTCAAATGATATAACTATGACACAATTCCATCAAGCCGGTGGTGTTTGTGCTGTCTTAAAAGAATTATTACATAGTGTTCCTGAATTTAAAGAACTTGAAGGTGTTGCGTTAACTAAAACCAGCAATATTGTAGAGAATGCATATTCTGATAAATCAGTTATACATGATTATAATGAACCTTTTACTACAAAACCGGGGCTAGGCATTTTATACGGTAATATTGCACCTGAAGGCTCTGTTATAAAAATCTCGGCAGTTGATGAAAGCTGTTATGAATTTACCGGTACGGCAAAGACTTTTGATTCTGAAGAAGATGCTATGAAAGCTCTTGAAGGGGATAAAATTAAAGAAGGCGATGTTGTTGTTATCCGTTATGAAGGACCGAAGGGCGGTCCGGGAATGAGAGAAATGCTTGCGCCGACTTCACTTCTAGTTGGTAAAGGCTTAGGAACAAAAGCTGCTTTGATTACTGATGGCAGATTCTCAGGCGGAACAAGAGGAATCTGTGTTGGTCATATCTGCCCTGAGGCTGCAAACGGCGGAACAATTGCACTTATCCAAGACGGCGATAAAATTAAAATTGATATAAATAAACGTACTCTTGATTTAATGGTTGATAAAAAAACACTTGAAGAAAGGCGCAAGAATCTTAAACCGTACCAAATAAAACAAAGCGGTTTCTTGGGTAAATATGCAAAAACTGTATGTGATGCGTCTCACGGAGCTATAGTATAAAAATTAATGTTATGGATAAACAATCATTAAGAAAATGGGCAAAAGATAAAAGAAAAGAAATCAATATGAATGCTAAAAGCAACATTTTGGTTAATAAACTTATGCAATCGTCAGAATACATAAATTCAAAAAATATAATGATTTTTTATCCTCTTAAAAATGAAGTTAACCTGTTATCATTATTGGATGACACCTCTAAGCAATTTTATCTTCCGAGAATTAAAGGAGATATTTTGGAGTGTTGCCCGTATTGTAAAGAGGATGAGCTTAGAGAGTCTGATTTTCACACAAAAGAACCGATATGTAATGCCTGTTCAAAATCTAATATTGACCTGGTAATTGTTCCGGCATTATTATGTGATAAATTAAATTATCGTTTAGGATATGGCGGTGGTTTTTATGACAAATTCTTAACAAATTTTAACGGAAAATCAGTGGTTTGCATACCGTCTGAGTTAATTATTGACGAATTACCTATTAATAGTTATGATATTCGTATAAATAATGTAATCGTCGCATAAAGAAAAAAAATTTTTTTTAGGGGTTTAATTATATTTATATATGATATTACCAGTCTTGGCAACCAGAATAGATTCCAACATATCGTTATACAGTAAAAACAGAAAAACTGTTATAACGCAAGACATGCCTGAACCTTGTTCTGTAAATGAGGTTCAGAAAGCTTATGCTGTTCCGTTTTTAGGGCATAAAAATAATGTTTCTGCGCTGAGAAAATTAATCGGCTATAAACTGCCGGACATGTACTTAGGGCAAATTATGCTTGATCCTAAGGTTCTTGAAAGTATGCAGAGAAATGGGGTTTTTAATTATACTCTCGATAAGCTGGTTCCTATATTAAAAAAATATGAGAAAAACCTGTTGCCTGTCGCTAAGTCATTTGTAAAAATGCTTGAAAATACATCAAAAGAACATCCTGATATAAAAATTGATGATGCAGTTAGTTTATATTTTAAAGAACACGAAAAAAAACTGCTTGAATTACAGGAACCTATTTTATTTGAGGAGCTTACAGAAAAAGCATGCGATATGCCCAAAGTTTATTTTGATGATTTCATGGAATTAATGAATATAACTAATCAAAAAATCAGCAATGATACGGTTATCGATCCGTTTAGTGAAAAAACTTTTATTTATCAGTTAACTCAGGCATCTTATCCCATCAGAATGAAAAATAAACGTTATGAAGTTTCTGCAATAAACAATCTTATACGGGAGGCAAAAGCAACATTTATTCCGCCTCTTAAATTGGAAAGAACATTATATGGTAGAAATAGGGCTAAAAAGCTCGAATATCAAAGACGTCCTGATGTTTTAAAAGAAAATTCCCGTAAATTTCAATATTTAAAAAGTATTTTTTTAAATTCTCCACTTAAATACAATAAGGATTTAATACGAATATTTAATTCTACAAGTGCTAAAATTTACGGTAAAAGCACTAAATCTGCATTTAAACGCAAAGAATTTATTTATGACCTGAAGAAAATAACTAAGTTCCTGGATGATGAAAAACTTGCTGAGGATATGATAAAAACTGCAAGAAAATTACCGACTTCTACAGAAAATTTATCCGCTTTTATTGTAAAACATAATGGTGATTCCTGTGAAAAAATAGGATTTTATTTGCTTAAAGAATCACTGGCATCAATAGAGCATATAGTTCCAAAAATCAACGGAGGCAAAAACAGACTTTCTAATTACGGTTTATGCTGTGTATATATAAATTCTAAACGTTCAAATATGCCTTTTGCAGATTGGGTTAGACAAAATCCTATGGTTTATATAAATTGTCAAAAATACTTCAATCGTCTTATTGAATTATATAATAACGGTACTTTTAAAAAGCTTGGACTTGACAGAAGTTATATAACCGACTTATCAAAAACTATTTATAATCAATCACCGCCTGAAGCTCCAATCATTATAAATTTATCATCACTAAAGCGACATTAATTTTTCAAGCTGAGATACGGCATTATCTACAGTATCGTTAATTATAATATGGTCGAATTTTTTTGAATTTTCAATCTCAAGTTTAATGGATGCCAATCGCTTAGATATTGCTTCTTCTGTTTCTGTATGACGACCACGCAGTCTTGCCTCCAGTTCTTCAATTGAGGGGGGGGCTATAAAAATCAGAGTAGCATCAGGAAGTATATTTTTGACATTTAGCGCACCTTTTGTATCGATTTCAAGAATTAAATTTTCTCCGTTTTTAAGACATTTTTCAACATAATCCCGTTTTGTACCGTATCTGTTTCCGGAGAACTCTGCCCATTCAATGAATTCATTATTTGCGATATATTCACTAAATGTTTCATCTGATATAAAAAAATAATTAATACCATCTAATTCACCGTCACGTTTATTTCTTGTGGTACATGAAACAGATAATTTATAATCAGGATGTTTGTTTAAAAATTCTTTAATAACAGTGCCTTTCCCGACACCTGAAGAACCTGATATTACAAATAATTTACTCATATTTACTTATTTTCCTCTTTATTATTTGAATCAAACTTGACTGTATTATCATTTAAAGTAATATTTCTGTGGACATTTGTTTCATACAATACTTTTCCGGATATATGACTATCCTTTACTATTACAGGTTTTTGATTTATATTTTCAATATTTTCTGCTTTAAGCTCTGCTATATCCGAACAGTCGCTTTTAATCGGTACTTTAGGTTTATTCTCTTCGGTATGAGAAGTTTTTGGTTTGATTTTGTCATTTGTACATAATTCAATAATGCAAATTTTATTCATTATTTGAGTTACTTTAAGTGCTTTGTCAAAATCGTCATCATTAATTACTTTTATTGACCATATATCACCATCAAAAATTCTGGTAAATTTTGAATATTGAACCTTAAAATCAATGTTAAAACGGTTTTGTTCTTCTGATGATAATTCAGAGTTATTTAGTATCAATATAATAGGTTTAAAACCGTAACTCATTATATAACCTAATTCAAATGCAAAATTTGAAAATTCATTACCGCTTGTAATAATTATAACTCTTGCCCCCGGTTTAGCTGCCATAGCACCGTATGCTGCGGCAGTTGTCCAGCCGGAATTATTGTTATTATAATTGCACTCAACTTTAACACTTGATGGCAGTTTTATTCCTGAGATTCCTTGTATTGCTGAAATAGTGTCAATAAATATAATATCATTGTCTTTAATGTATTCCTGAAGTCTGGGATAAATATATTCCGATGAAAGTATATCTTTTTCTGGAGATACGGTTTTATAACCTTCAAATTTAGAATTAATATCATATTCTTTATGTTCAATAATTTTGGACAATGATGAGAATAGCTCAGGCATTTTTATATTTTCATATGATTTATCATCTATTAAAACACTTGTGCCGTTAATTATTATACATTTATTTTTATATTTATCTGTTGCATCTGAATCTCCGGCAATTATTAAGCAATCAGAGTTATTAATTATGTTGTTTGCTTTATCACTGTCAGAATTATTAATATAATTCGGCAAATTCATATCATATAAATTAATACTAAAATTTATATTTATAACCGGTATGCCGGATTTTTCAGAAAACTCTTTATATTCGATTTCGGAATTATATCTTTTTATATCAGCACCGCATAATAAGACCGGAGATTTTGAGTTATTAATTTTTTCGATAATATGATTTACTGCATTATTCAGGTTATCCGTGTCGCTGAACCAGTCGAAATTCGAATTTTTATCATTTATTTCCAAATCCGTAATACTTTGCGGAACGGCAATATAAACAGGCTTTCTTTCCCTGTATAATGTTTTCAGAACTATTTCAAGTTCAACTTTAATATTTGATTCATTCAATAATATTGCAGAGGATGTTATTGAACTAAATGTATTAAGAAATAAATCTGTAAGTTTATTATTTGAATTATCTGGATAACCAACAATATATGCAACAGGTATGTTTTCATTGTTTGCTCTTAAAACAGAGGATATAATTGACATGTCTGACTGATTAAAACTAGTAATTGATGCACCAAAACCGTTAATTCTGGCATAACCGTCAGCAGCATATCCTGCACAAATTTCTGATGTACATTGATACAGTGCGGCATTAGGATTATTGTCAACAGCATCTATTATCTTTGTATTGTATTCACCCGGGGTATAAAAATAGCTGTTTACTCCAAATTCTTCTAAAGTTTTTATTATGTATTCTGCAACATTCATATAAACCTCAAATTTATAAATTATAATAACATATATAAATTCAAATGTATATTAAATGGCTAGGTTGCAATAATATCAATAATATTGTATTATATTAAAGGTGTATTATGTGTATCCCGAGATATAATTGAAAGGTTTTGAGTGAGAATATGTTGCAATAACGACAAAAATATTTCTTACGGTTCTTCTTGGTACAGTAATTTCTTTGAAAAACTGCCAAACAAGGAGATAAAAAATAGTGCAAAATATAATAAAATAGGGAACGCATTAGCTAGTCCGCATTGGAATCGTGCAGTAATTGGGTTAGCTGCAATATCAACTCAGCCTGCAATTGATTATTTTAATCCCAGAGTCGACAAAGATACCGCTACAGCCGCATCTTTAAGAACACTTGCTAAAATATGCGTATGTACAGCCGTTGGTTTTTGTGTAAGAGGTGGTGCATATAAACTGGTTAATAAATATGCTAATGAAAATTTAAAAGGTAATTCCTCTATTCTGATTCCGAAAGAAATTTTAAATGAAACTAACAATATATTAAAATCACAAAAACTAAAACTGCACAAAAATGCACTTTCTACAGTTTCAGCTATTTGTATTATGCTGGTTACAAACTTTTTGCTTGATGCACCGTTAACTACAAAATTTACAAATTATTTAATCTCAAAATACATGTCAGCTAATGATAGTCCGGAGGTTAAAAGATGATAAAACCGACGGGAATTAAAAATTTAGCGCAATCATTCTCAAATTTTATATACAAATATTTTGAGAACGGTTCAGGTAAAATGATATTATATACTACAATGATTGCGATGGGTTCATCAACCGTAGCACAGACATTGGCAATATTATTAAACAATAAGTATTCCGTTTCACAAAAAGCATTTATGGTTCCGCAGGAGCTGACTGAAGGTATTATGGCAATATGCTCATTGTTTATAATTTCAAAACCGTTGCAGCATTTTTCTAATAAACTGACTAAAAGCGGTAAATTAATAACAAAAGATTTAAAATTATACCTTGAAAAACATAATTTATCGCAAAACTGCGGTAAATATGATTTTGACATTGAAAAAAGCATTAATGACATAATCAAAAATATTCAGGATAATCATAAAAACCTCAATATTTCTGATGCTCGAAGCGAACAAATCATAAATTCTCATAAAGAAATACTGCAAAAATTTTATGTTCATTCCGATATATCGTCTGCAATTGCAACAACAGCAGGCAGTGTATTAACTACCGCATATATTTCACCATTCATAAGAAATTTATCCGCATCACATTATCAACCAGTAAATATTAATTTATATAAAAATATTTCAAACAAAAAGCAAAAAAATAATATAAATTCAATTACAGATTATAAAACTCAAAATTATAATAATTCAGGCTTGAAAATATAATATAATTGTCATAATTATAATTTACTAATTCTAAAGTATTATATTGTTACATTTCGTTACAAAAGCTATAACTCACATATATTAAGAAAAATACCGATAAAATTGTATCTGTTTTTCATATTTTGAGTAATAATATTGATAAATTAATATATTATTGATACAATTTTAAATGGACTTTTATAGTTCTTTAGTAGTACACAAAAAATAAGAAGGTTAAAAATTATGACATTACCGAATGTAGCATATTTCTCTATGGAAATAGCAATGGATCAATCTTTAAGCACATATTCCGGCGGACTTGGTTTTCTTGCCGGTTCGCATATGTTATCAGCAGGTTATTTACAAATGCCGATGGTCGGTGTAACAATGCTTTGGTCTTATGGTTATTATGACCAACGTATAGACCATTCCGGAAATGTAGAAGTAGCATATATAAGAAAATATTATGATTATTTAGAAGATACAGGTATTACTGTAAATGTTGATACTTTTGGCGAAACTGTCAAAGTAAAAGCATTTAAAGTTAATCCTGAATTATTTGGCACTTGCCCTGTTTATCTGTTAACAACTGATATAGATGGTAACAGTGATTGGGCTAAGAGCATCTCACATAAGTTATATGACGGAAATGAAAGAATCAGAATTGCGCAAGAAACAATTTTGGGTATAGCCGGTGTCAGAGTTCTTCAGGAAGCCGGTTACAAGTTTGACGTTATTCACATGAACGAAGGTCATGCACTTCCTGCAGCATTTGAACTTTTAAGACAATATAACGGTAACTTGGAAGAAGTTAAAAAGAAAACCGTATTTACAACTCACACTCCTGTTGCTGCAGGTAATGAGGTACATTGGGTTGATACACTTCTTGAAGGCGGCTTCTTTGCTGGTGCAAGCAGAGATAAAGCAATTCAGTTGGGCGGTGAAAACTTCTCTTTAACAGTTGCGGCATTAAGGATGTCAAGAATTGCAAATGCTGTTTCGCAGCTCCACGGTTTGGTTGCAAACAAAATGTGGGAATGGGTAGAAGACAGATGCCCGATTAGAGCAATTACTAATGCTGTAAACCTCCACTACTGGCAAGATAAGAGAGTTGCTGAAGCTCAAAATGATTATAAGCAACTGCTTGAAGTAAAACGTGAAATGAAGGCTGAACTCTTCAAATATATTGCAAATGTTGCCGGTAAAAGATTTAATCCTGATGTATTAACAATAACATGGGCAAGAAGATTTGCAGATTACAAACGTGCATGGTTAATCCTGATGGATAAGGACAGAATCGGCAAACTTTTGGAAGAAGATAAAGTTCAGATTATATTTGCCGGTAAATTCCACCCGGATGATGTTATGGGTAAAGAAATGTTCAACAAGTTATTGAACCGTTCTCACTCATTAAAGAATGTTGTTGTTCTGCCGGGTTATGAACTTCAATTATCAGGTATGTTAAAGAGAGGTTCAGATATTTGGTTAAATACTCCGTTAAGACCTTTTGAAGCATCAGGTACTTCCGGTATGTCAGCAAATATGAACGGTGCATTACACTTATCTATTTATGACGGATGGACTGTAGAAGGTACATTCAATGGTATCAATGGTTATACAGTTGAATATCCCGGATTAGATGATGATATGCCTTGGGAAGAAAGACATTGGCAAGACCACAAGTGTGTAATGGATATTATCGAAAAACAAATTATTCCAACATACTATAACAATAAGGAAGAATGGGCTCGCTTAATGAGACAGGCTATCAGAACTTCTGAAGCTTACTTTAACTCTGACAGAATGGTTATTGAATACTATAACAGATTATATGCACCAATTGCACACGATGACACTTCTGCAGGCGAAAAGAAAAAAGAACTTAATATATCTGAAACTCCGACATTTGATGCCTGGACATATTCTAATATTAAGTAATAATTATACGTTTTTTATAATTAGCCGGTTCAGTATGAGCCGGCTTTTTTAATATATTACATCTTATTAAGTTATTGCAATAAGGCTTAAACACTGATAAAATAAAGATTATGAGGGATTATGAACCATATTATACTGAAGACGGCTCAATCGGTCTGTATTCTTATGCTGATAAAGACGTATATCATTCAAAATTCGGTGCATTAACCGAAGCATGGGAAAAGTTTGTTATACCATCCGGTATAGATACAATTATTGATAAAAAAAATAAATTAAATGTTCTGGATATATGTTATGGTATCGGATATAATACAAAAGCTTTAATGAGTTATGTAATAAATGAAAATTATAAATATCTCAGAGAAAAAAATTTGTTTGAAAAACTTTTTGATATCGTTTCGATAGGTATTAATAATATTAAATATAAGATAAAAGAATTATTAAGACATAACGTATCGTTATATGATTATAATTTTAATAAAAATAAAGTTAAAATATTACCTGAAATAAATATTGATTGTATCGATATAAATGAAGAACTCATAAAACTTTCACCGTTTTTTGTAACGATTAAAACTCCGGGTGAAGTTTATTCAGAATTCGTGCCTGAATTTTTATCTTGCTTTAAAATTTATTATAAGTTTAAAAATATGTTTGTTAATATACTGTCCCGATTTTATCCGACTAACAGAAAAAAGATAAATGAACTTCTTGATTTAAAATTTAAAAACATGCATATTAAAAAAGAGTATAAAGTTAACAAGTTAGTTAACTATATTTTATTAAATCATTTATATGAAATTTACAGAAGCGAATATTTAGATAAAAATATTAAAGAAATACTAAAAGATAAAAAAACTTGCAGATTTTTTGATAAGTCTTACATAAAATATGCAAAATTTAATCATTTTTGGGGGTATAATTTATCCTCTAAACATAGTTTATCGACCTTTTTACATAATATATATTATAGACAGATATCGAAACGTTATAAAAATATCAATTTTAAGGCTGCTCAGAGCCTGTTTAACATGAGTTTTTATATTGAAGATGCAAGAAAGACTATTTTATCTCCAAAAATGAAATACGATTGCGTATATCTGGATGCATTTACATACACAAAAGCACCTCAACTATGGTCTCTTGAGTTTATTAAAAAATTATATGATTGTATGAATGAAGACGGAGTATTATTAACTTATTCTAATTCTGTTCAAATTAGGAACACATTAATGGAAAATAATTTTTATGTAGGAAAAATTTTTAATAAAGACACACAAAAATTTATTGGTACAATTGCTTCAAAAAATAAAGATAAAATTGAGTATCCACTATCTAATTATGAAATAGGTTTATGTAAAACAAAAGCCGGAATACCGTATAGAGATCCGACTTTATCTTTATCCGTTCAGGAGATTCTTAATAAAAGAGAATTTGAATTCAATAACAGCAGCCTGATGAGTTCTTCAAGATATATGAAAATACGTACATTAAGAGGTGGAAATGAAAAAGTTTGATGTATTAATAGTTGGCGGTGGTACTGCCGGATGTGCTTGTGCATACACATGCGGTAAACTTGGTCTAAAGACATTATTAATTGAAAAAAACTCATTTTTGGGTGGCTCAATTACATCCTCGTTGGTTATTCCGGCAATGAAAATATCTCAAAATGCTATAAATACGGAATTCTATGATATTTTATATAATAAACTACATGAATTAAACGGTGCAATTACATACTCTGACGGCAATAAAGGATGGTTTAATCCCGAGCTTACAAAAATTGTATTAGATAAATTAATGTTAGATGCAGGTGTTTATCTCATGTATGAGTCAACCATACAAAAAATCACTAAAAATTTATCGACATATACCGTTACGATAGAAGGCAATAATTCTTATTGTTCGTTGCAAAGTTTATTGTCATGTATCGATACGAACCATATTGTAGATGCAACAGGAAATGCTGAAATTTGTTTTAAAATTAAATCAGAAGATATAAATTCCAAAATTGAATTTTTTGATGAAAAATCGCAGCCTGTAAACTTAAGATTTATAATGTCCGGTGTAAATACTGATACTTTTTCTGCTTGGTTAACTAAATTTGATGAGGATAGGAACGTTACTACCTGCTGTAATATTGAAGGTTATACGATGTTCTCTACGGCTTATACTTGGGACAGTAATATTAAATGGGCATTAAAACCGCTCTTTGACAAAGCTGTAGCAGATGGTGTATTAACAGAGTCCGATTCAAACTACTTCCAGATATTCTCTGTTGCAGGCACTCATGATTCGGTTGCATTTAATTGTCCCAGGATTTTAGAGTCAAACTTATCCGTAACAGAAGCCTATATCAAAGGCAGGGACAGTATTTTAAGGATTTTCGAGTTTTGTAAAAAGTATCTTACGGGATTTGAAGATGCTCATATTTCATCTATCGCTAATTCTCTTGGTGTCAGGGTTTCCAGGAGAGTTAAAGGTAAATACATATATACAAAAAATGATTTAATATCTGGTAAAAAATTTGAAAATCCTGTTGTTATATCTAATTATCCGATTGATGTTCATTCTTCTGAAAAAGATAAATCCAAGCTTGAAACTGTTTTACAGGAATACAGTTTACCTGTTGAATCATTAATTGTCGATGATAATTTATTTGTTGCCGGAAGATGTATTTCAGCTGATTTTGAATCGCAAGCAGCATTACGCATTATTCCGTCTTGTTTTTCAATGGGTGAAGGGCTTGCAAAATATATACATTCCGTTAATTAAGATTATCCCGTAATACATTTATAACAAAATCTAATGCACCCTGTTGTGAGGAAAATACTTCTGTGCAAGAATTTGATGTTTGATTGTAAAATTGGGTATCTGATAGAAATTTATCTGCAATATTATAAAATTCATCACTGTTTTTAACAACAAATCCTGCGTTTGCATTTTTAATTATTGCGTAAATATCCTTAAAGTTATTAATTGACGGTCCTGATATAACAGGTTTTGAGAATACGACAGATTCAAGCGGATTATGACCGCCGGTTTTGTTAAAACTACCGCCGATGAATGAAAAATCACAATATGCAAACATTTTACCAAGTTCGCCCATTGTATCAAGAATCAATATATCCAAATCATTCATAGATTTTACGTCTTTTGAACGAAAATCATATGTATATCCGCTTTCTCCGACAATATTTTCCACCTCATTAATTCTTGTTAAATGTCTTGGAGCGATAATTAATTTTAAGTTTTGATGTTTAGATTTTAATTTTTTATACACATTTAGTACAATTTCATCTTCACCTGAATGTGTTGATGCAGCAAGCATCAGCTTGTCTGACTTATCAAATTCAAAATTAACTTCAGGACGAGTTATATCAAATTTTAAATTATTCATTCTTTTTGTTGTATCGGGATTTGCACCTAATGATAAAAACTTGTCCAAATCCTCACTGCTTTGAGAATAAATGCCGCTATAATTATTTAATAACGGTTTAAAAAAGAATTTTAGTTTTTTATATGAATTATATGTTCTGTCAGATATTCTTCCGTTTATAATGCACAGTTTAATATTTCTTTTTTTACATTCTATGCCGATATTAGGCCATATTTCAGTTTCAGCGACCATTATTATATTTGGTTTAACATTATCCAGAAATCGTTTCACACATGAAGGTGTATCGAACGGGAAATAGGTGATTAAATCAGCTGATTCACTTAATTTTTTTATTGCAATTTCCTGCCCCGTATTTGTGCCTGTAGTAATTACAATTTTTGCATCTTTAAATGTTTCTCTTGCTTTTTTAACAAGTTTTTCTATAGCATTAACTTCACCTACAGATACAGCATGAAACATAATAACCTGACAATTCTCAAAACCTTCAGTTTTAACATATCCTTTTTTCAGATTTATTGCTTCTTGAGTATAGTTTCCTGCTTTATGAAAATAAACAAGAAGCGGATAAAATATTCTGTATAATAATTCGCTTATAAATCCTATCATATTAATTATTTCCCTTAATCATAATATATCTTCTCCCCTCATCAACAACGGAATAATTAAGATTGCCAAACTCCTCGTTAATAGATTTTTTCTTAATTATTACATAATTATCAGGTTTTTCCAATTCTCGTTTTAAGTCATTAATATCATAATTTATTCCGAAATTAACCTTTTTGCTGTCATCACCGTAATATATTAATGAATATTTATGTGTAAAGTTATAGCAAGTTACAGATTTATTATCATTTTTAGCGATTTTTGCAAATTGCATTAAATCATTTTGACCGAATTTATAATCTATATTAAAAAATTTACCTGTTCCAAAAGCACTCAGACAGAGCATAAATGCAACATAAACAGAAAAAACACCAATAAAATTTTTATATTTTGCTGCTGTTATTGATAATATTCCGGTTAAAAACAGGAGGGTTATACAAAGCGGTTTTGCACATAATATATCCTCATTAAGCTGTTCGGGAAGAAAATATCCGGTAAATAATGCTACGATAGAAGCTAAAATAAATATACCGCCAGTTATATAGACAGTAATATTGATAATTTTGGAATTTTCACCGTTTTTAATGTAATTTGTCCATATATAGCCACCGAGGAGTGCAATAAACGGAAATATCGGCAGAATATATGTAATAAGCTTTGTTTTTGATACGGAAAAGAATATTAGGGTTAAAATTGAAATAATTGTACAAAACATTATTATTTGTAAATTAGCTGAATTATTTTTAAAACTAATCTCTTTCTTTATCAAATTTTTTATAAGAACCGAAATTGACGACATTATCCATGGGAAAAAACCCCAAAGAAGTGTCAGTATGTAAAAATAAAACGGCTGTTCTCTGCCTAAATCCTGAGTTCCGAAGAATCTTGCCACATGGTGTTTAATAATAAATTCGTTATAAAAAAGCGGATTGTGCATTTTAAGCATTATTATGTGCCAGGGAAGTGTAATACCCAGAAATAAAATAATACCTACCAGTAAATACTGAGGTTTAAATATCTCTTTTAATTTTTTTGAGTATAAATAAATGAAAAACATTGAACCGAAAGGTATTACAAAACCGGGTATGCCTTTTGCCATTACAGCCAATGCCGAAAATATATAAAAAAGCCACCACATATATTTTTTATTTTGTTCTTTAACATAAAATGTAAATATTCCAAACCCTAATGATAGAGCAATACAAGAGCTAAGAACAATATCAAGAATTGCAAATTTAGCGAGTATGACAAATTCCAGTGATGTAGCAAGAATAAGAGATGATATTATACCAAAAGTTCTTGAGATTGCCCTTTTTCCGATAAAATATACCATAAAGCAAGAGAGTGAGCCGTATAAAGCTGCCGGAAATCTTGCTGCCGCTTCCGACACTTTTCCAAATAACAAGAATGAAAGACATTCCGACCAGAAATATAATGGCGGTTTTTCAAAGAAAAATTCTTTATTAAGGTATAAAGTTAAAAAATCTTTTGAATTAAACATAGTTTTTGACATAGAGACATATCTTGACTCATCAACATCCATAAGTGCATAAGACCAAATATTATGAAAAAAAATAAAATAGAATAAGATACATAATCCGAGAACTGTAAATAGTTCCGTATGTTTAGATATTATACCTTTAATCTTTTCCATATTTCCTCCATTATACGCATATTTTATTTGTTACGTTGAAAAAATTTAGCTATATCCTTGTGTTCAATAATTTTTGATATAGGTCTGCCGTGCGGGCAGGTAAACGGTTTTTCACAACTTCGCCAGTTCTTTATAATCTCCTGCATTTGAAATTGATTCAGATAAGTATTTGCTTTAACTGCAGCTTTACACGAAGTGGTAATAAGTATTTGCTCCTCTATGTTGTCAATATCACCTGATATATGTTCTAAAATATCTGCAAGTATTTCTTTTGGAGGTATTTTCGATAATATTTGAGGAACTTTTCTGAATATTAGCTCATTTTCTGATATAAAATCAACCTCATATCCGAATTTTTGTAACTTATCCGTATTTGTTTCTAATAATGCCTTATCGGCAGATGATATTTGTATAACATCGGATATAAACAATAACTGACAATCAATATTTTTCGTTTTTTTAAGCTGTTCATATATATAACGTTCTTCCGCAATATGCTGATCAACAATTTCAAGTCCTTCATCTCTTTCAATAAGGATGTATGTTTTTTTATACTGACCGATAATATTTTCTTCCTGTGTGAAACTATTTTCGTTAATTATTTGTTTCTGATTTAACATTATTGATTGTTGTTTTTGTGTACTATTAGCGGTATTTGCGTATGATACACGTGGAAGCGGCACAACATTTTGAGTGCCGGAATCAGAATTTTTGAAAATATCGGCAAGTGTTGCACCTTGTTCAACAAAGATACTGTCTTCTTTAGTATTATCACCTGAAAAATCATTATTATATTTATTCTCATTATTTATATAATTATTACCTGAATTATCACGATTTTTTGCAGTTAGACTGTTATTTATAGCAGTAAAAATAAAATTAAATATCTGGTTTGAATTTTTATATCTTACTTCTTTTTTTGTCGGATGAACATTAACATCAACATCTTCAGACGGAATTTGCAAGTTTAGTACTATAAAAGGATATCTGGTAGATGCAGTTAGATTTTTATAAACCATATCAATAGATTTATTGAACACCGGGCATTTTACAATCCTTGAATTTACATAAGTATAATAATCTTTTTTGCTTGCCCTTGTATAATCCGGGGTGCTGACATAGCCCGAAATGTATAATCCTGAAAGTTTATCGGAATAGTTAACTTCACAGAAATTTTTATCAGTATTTTCTGAAAATACTTCCTTCATAACAAGCGGTAAATTTCCTTGTCCGGTTGTCTTAAGTATTAATTTCCCGTTATTTTTCAATTCAAAAGATATATTTGAATTAATTATTGCCAAAGACTGTACCAGCTCATTTATATATGCAAATTCGGTTTTTTCTGACTTAAGAAACTTTAAACGTGCGGGAATATTATAGAATAGTTCTTTTATCTCCATAATTGTGCCTATTGCACAACCGGTTTTAGACTGTTTTACTTCGGAATTTTCACATTCTACCTTAATTCCTGTTTCAGAATCTTTTGTTCTTGTAATACAGGTAAGTTTAGATATGGAAATAATGCTTGCGAGTGCTTCTCCGCGGAAACCCATTGTTGATATATTATACAAATCATTTTCTGATTTAATTTTACTGGTTGCATGTTTAGTAAATGCAAGTACAATATCATCTTCCTCAATTCCTGAACCGTTATCGGCAATTCTAAGATTTCTGCATTCGTTTGATACTTCGATACTTATTTTAGTAGCTCCTGCATCAATGGAATTTTCTACCAACTCTTTGACAACCGAGTACGGACGTTCAATAACCTCGCCGGCTGCTATTTGATTTATTACATTTGTTGATAGCTGAACTATTTTCCCCATATAAAAACAAAAACTCCCTGCAAATGTCTTATTTTGCCATAAAATAATTATACATCAACAACATTTTTATTTATATAGTAATTATGTAATTAAGCTAAATTCACATTATTTTTACAAAATTTAACAAGATAATATTTTATATGATATAATTATCGTAAGGAGTATATATAAATGGCAACTAAAAAAGATAAAAATAAAAAAATTAAAGTCGCATTTCCTCACATGGGAACTATTTCTATAGCTTGGGCTGCCGGTATGAGAAAAATTGGCGTTGAACCTTATGTACCGCCTTATACAAGCAAAAAAACATTATCTTACGGTACAAAAAATTCACCTGAAGCAATTTGTTTACCATACAAATTAATTCTAGGCAACTTTATTGAAGCTATTGAAGGCGGTGCTGACTATGTTGCTATGATTACATCTCCCGGTATTTGCAGACTTGGTGAATACGGCAATAATATAAATACGACATTAAAAGATCTCGGATATAAAGCAAATTATATTGAACTTTCGCTTTATGACGGAATTAAGGGTTTATATAAATTTTTAGTTGAGCTTTCAGGCAAAAATGATCCGATATTAATTTTAAGAACAATCAATATCGTTATAAGAAAAATCTTTGTAATTGATGACTTAAACAGTGCTTTATCATACTACAGGGCAAGAGAAATACATATTGGTGATGCCGAAAAGAACTACAAAAAAGCATTAAAAATTATTGATAAAGCTGACAGTACACGAGAACTTAAAAAGGCTTATGATATAGCTTTAAAAGAAATAGAAAAAACAGAAATAGATGCAGAGAGAGAAGTCCTTCATGTTGATTTAACAGGTGAAATATTTCTTGTTAATGACGAATTTTCTAATCAATATATTGAACGGGAACTTGGCAGAATGGGGGTTGAAACCAGAAGAAGTCTCACTGTCGGCAGTTTCTTAAAAGATGCTATTATACCGAAAGCTTTTCAGAATAAAGAAACTCACCTGCAAAGAGCTGAAAGAATGGCTAAACCATATTTAATGAGAGATATTGGCGGTGATGCTTTAGAGTGTGTTTCAGATGTTGTTTTTGCTGATAAAAAAGGAAAAGACGGAATTATACACATTTCACCGTTTACCTGTATGCCTGAAATAATGTCACAAAATATTTTTCCAACAATTAGAGGCGACCATGATATTCCTATATTACCTCTAATTATGGATGAACAAACAGGACGTGCAGGATATATAACACGTCTGGAAGCATTTGTTGATCTTATGCGGCGTAAAAAACGTGCCAAAGCAGCTAAAAATAAAACCAGAGTATAAATTAATTTAATACATTATTTGTGGCTATGTTTTTCCCCATTGATTTTTCAAGGCTGGCTTTTGCTGAATTAAATTCATACATAATTTGATAATATGTAAGTTGTGCATTAGAATACTGAAGTTGTGCATCCTTTAATTCTACTGCATCACCTATACCTGCATCATATCTTCCCAAAGAAAGAGCATAATTTTCTTTTGATTGTTTTACACCGAGTTTTGCAACAGGAATTTTATTCTTTTTTTCATCAAGAGTATAGTATGCTTGTTGAACCTCTAATAATACATTGTTCTTAGTATTCATAGCATTTGCCTTTTCTCTTAAATATAGTGAATTTGCTTCTCTAATCTGATGTTTTAACAACATTCCGTTTATAACAGGAAAATTTAAGTAACTTCCGAATGTATAACCATAATTTGAATCAGGATGGCGACCGCCGACTTCAAATTGACCTTCAATAGTAAGCTGAGGAAGCCAGCTTTTTTGACTGAGTTTTAAGTTTTGTTTTGCCTGATTTACTTTAACTTCAGCTAGAATAAATTCAGGACGTGAATTTTGAGTAATTTCTATGGCATTATCAAGGTTTATATCACATTTATTATATTGTAATTTTTCGGATAAATTATACTTAATATAATATGGAATACCAATCTTATTATTTAATTTTGCCATAGCGACACTAACATTATGTTCTGCCTGGATTAATGATAATTTAGCATTACTAAGATTTACTTCAGCAATCGTTACATCAACTTTAGGTTTTAATCCTGAAAGATAAAATGCTTTTGCCTGTTCATAAAATACCTGATATTGCTTCACGGTTTCTTCAGCCACTCTTTTTGCTTCTATTGTGTACTGAAGATAATAATATGCATCCTTTACATCATAGACAACCTCATTTATTATGCCTGTTAAAATTATTTTATAGCTTTTATTATCCAGTTTTTGAATAGTTGCTTTATTTTGAGTTATACCAAAATCATATAGCATTTGCGATGCACTAATCTGACCGAGAACCCAAAAATTATATATAAGATTTTCTCTGAAAACATCAGATAACTGAAGTTGTCTTATCCTGCTGTATCCGGTCTGCCAGCTAAACTGAGGGAAATATGCAGACCATGTTTGTTTTAATCTTGCATCAGATGCAAATACATCCTGCATTGCGGATTGAATACGCGGATTGTTGCCTAAAGCAAGTTTAATACAGTCATCAAGGTCAACGCTAATAGTATATTCAACTCCTGCTGTAATTGTGTCAGTTTTTGGTTCTACCTGACTGCTTTCAGGATATTCTTTAATGATAAATTTGCTGCTATTACAGAGTGCAAAATCATTAAAAATTATCTCATATATTAAAATTAATATTATTAATATTATTTTATTCATATTTATCTTCATATATAAGTTATATGAAAATATTAATATGAATAATTCCACAGACGGATATAATTTTAGAACAAGTTATAAATAATTATTAGAATAAAGCAGCAATTTTAGCAAAAACAGAAGGTATAAAAATTAACAAAATAACATATGCTATTCCCATCAAAAGTAATAATAAACACAATTCTTTTAATAACTTACGTCTTTGTACCATATCCTCTTTGATTGTATTAAGAAGAACAAAGAAAGCAGGTACCAATATTGCACCAACAAAAGCTACTGCAATCATGCCTCCAAATACTGAAACACCAATAGAGTGACGGCTGCCGGCTCCGGCACCTTTTGCAAATACCAGAGGCAGTAAACCCAGAATAAATGCAATATTAGTCATCAAAACGGCTCTGAATCTGAGTTTTGCAGCCTGTAGTGCCGCATCTATATAATTCATACCGTCTTTTTCCATAGCATCTTTTGCAAATTCAACTACCAGAATTGCCTGTTTGGTCGATAATCCCAAAAGCATAACCAATCCAACCTGTGCATATATATCAAGTGATAAGCCCCAAACATATTGTAAGAATAATGCGCCTGATATTGCAATCGGTGATATTAGCATAACGGAAACCGGAAGTGTCCAGCTTTCATATAGTGCAACAAGAAACAGATATACAAATGCAAAAGCCATTGATAAAATCATAACAAGCTGACCAGATGATTGCTGTTCAAGAAATGATTTACCCGACCAAGCATAACCCATATCATTAGGTAAAATCTTATCAGCTATTTGCTCCATTGCCTTCATTCCCGAACCGGAACTCATTCCTGATACAACTTCAGCATTAATTGTAATTGACGGATATAAATTGAATCTTGTAAGTTCAAACGGAGCAATAATATCTTCCGTAGTAATGACAGATGTCAGCGGAACCATTTTCCCAACATTATTTTTAACAAAGACCTTGTTTAAATCCTCCATTGTATCTCTGTATGTTGAGTCTGCCTGCATAAATACACGATAAACACGACCAAATTTGTTAAAATCATTTACGTATGTGGAAGCATATTGAGTAGCAAGTGTAGAATATATTTCACCGATTGATACCCCTTGTGCCAATGCTTTTTCTTCATTAATTCTCACTTCTACTTGCGGCAATGATGCTGTAAAAGACGTGTAAACACTTGAAAATGCAGGGGAAACACTTGCTTCACGCATTAACTTCTGTGCTTCCTTAAACATCTGTTCAGGAGTTCGGTCACCTTTATCAAGGACTTGGAATTCTATACCGTTAAACATACCCAAACCGACAATTGCGGGAGGTTGTGATACAAATGATATTGTTTCTGTATATTTTTTGGTAATTTGTCTGGCTTGCTCCATTATATTATTTATTGAAAGCTTTTTGGATTTTCTGTTATGCCATGAATCTAATTGAACTATTACTAACGCAGTATTTTCTCCGTTAAAACCATTAATTGACAGAGTTGATTTAACTCCCGGAATCTTTAATATCTCTTGGCACATATTGTTAACAACTTCTGTTGAACGTGTAAGAGTTGCACCGTCTTGCAGTTGTACCTGCATAAATACAGCACCCCTGTCTTCATCAGGTAAAAATCCTGACGGAATAATTTTGAACATTATTATAATAAATAACAATATTCCCATTACAGTTCTCAATGTTTTTTGCGGCTGTTTTACAAAATAAACAACTACACTTAAATATTTATCTCTTATTTTGTTAAACCAGTTCTCAAAGTCCTGAATAAATTTAAAATCAGTTTTTTGGTCTCCAGGTTTAAGAATTATAGAACATAAAGCTGGCGACAGAGTCAGTGCAACGACAGTGGATAAACCTACTGAAGTAGCAATACATACAGCAAACTGTCTGAACATCTGACCTGTAATGCCGCCCAAGAAGCTAACCGGAACAAATACCGCCATCAAAACTAATGATGTTGCAACAACGGCACCAAATACTTCTTCCATAGAAATATTTGTTGCATCCCTTCGACTTTTACCCTCCTGAATATGCCTTTGCGTATTTTCCAATACAACAATAGCATCATCAACAACCAGGCCGACTGCAAGTACTAAACCGAATAATATTAAGAGGTTGATAGAGAAACCGATTGCAGACAGGAATATAAATACACCAATAAGCGATACAGGAATTGCACAAAATGGTATAAATGCTGCTCTTGCTGTTCCTAAGAACAAGTATGTAACGGCCGAAACCAGAATAATTGCCAGAATGATTGCCTCAACAACTTCTTTTATTGATTCTCGAACAAATTGTGTAACATCATATTGAATATGATACTCCATATCGTTTGGGAATTTCTTGCTGAGAATTTGCATTTTTTTACAGATTCTGTTAACAAGGTCAATAGTATTTGCATCAGGTAACTGAGTAACTGCAATAATTGCAGATTCACCACCATCGACCATTGAACGAACAGTATAATTTTCGGCTCCCAGTTCTACTCTTGCGACATCTTTGATTCTGACATTGGAACCGTCTTTTCCCGCTTTTATTATAATATTTTCAAATTCTTCTACCGATTTTAATCTGCCTTTTGTTTTTAAGGTAAATTTCATCATTTGCGGAACTTCCATAGGCTCTGTTCCAATGTTTCCGGCGGGGGTTTGTACGTTTTGTGTTTGAATAGCATTGCTGATATCGGTTGTAGATATACCCAAACTTGCCATTTTATCAGGTTTAAGCCAGATTCTCATTGAATAATCACCTGCACCATAAACTGCAACGCCTGCTGAACCCTTTGTTCTGGCAAGCTCGTCTTTAAGAAATCTTGAGGCATAGTTTGCTAAATATAATGAATCATAAGTTCCGTTTGGTGAGCGCAATCCTATAAATAAACAACCTCCGCCGCCTGTTGATTTACGAACGGTTAATCCGTAACGCCGAACTTCTTCCGGTAATCGTGGAGTAACCAGTTGCAGCTGGTTCTGAACGTTTACCAAATTCATATCCGGGTTAGAACCGACTTCAAAATATATAGTAAGCTTGTAAGAACCATTGCTTGATTCTGAAGTCATATACAGCATATTTTCAATACCGTTTAGCTGTAATTCTACAGGGGCTGCAATAGTAGAAGTAATTACATCGGCATTAGCACCGCTGTATGTAGCATTTACTATAACTTGCGGCGGTGTAATTGACGGGTATTCTTCAAGAGGTAAAGTTGTTAAACAAAGCAGACCTGCAAGCATAATAGCAATTGATATTACTATAGCAAATTTCGGACGTTTTACAAAGAAATTCTCTTTCATTTTTACCTCTTATACTTACCTTATCATATCTGGTCTACTGTGGAATAACTCCTTACTCCTATTTAACCGTTGCTCCACCAAGAATTCTTTTTAATTTATTAAAAATGCGTATAAAAAGATTCGGTTTCTTTTGTTGCGGATTACTATCCTGAACTGCGTTTTTAACAATTTTTACAGGAGAGCCGGGAATAACTTTTTGCATACCGGTTGTAATTATTCTGTCCCCCTTTTTTACTCCGTCAGAAACAACCCAATCAGTTCCGACTTGTCCCATAGTTTTAATATAAGTTAATTTTGGATTGTCTGCTTCATCCAATACATAAACATATAATCCCTCTTGGTTTTCCATTGTTGCGGTTTGAGGCACAACAGGCATATCGTCTTCCTTATTTGAATATATTTTAATTTTTCCGAAATCACCTTGTAAAAGAACTGCATCAGGATTCGGGAAAGTTGCACGCATTGTAATAGTACCGGTAGATTCGTCTATGTTGTTATCATAAAAATCCTGAGTACCTCTATATTCATATTTTTGTCCCGAACTAAAAGTAAATTCCACTTCTCTTTTAACATTCGGTGAGCCGTCAATTCTGACAAGTTCGGCATAGTCTTTTGATTCAAGCGGAAAAGTTACATACATAGGATTTGAACTGTTAATTGTAGTTAACGGTCCGCTGCTTGTGGAAACATAGTTACCTACGGTAACATCAATTATACCGACTCTGCCGTCTACCGGAGCTTTAACTTTTGTATAACTAAGATTTCTTTGTGCATCATTATAAGCATTTTGCATACTTTGCACCTGTGCATTGTATGCATCACGTTGAGCCAATACATTATCGTAATCTGATCTTGCGATATAATCATTGTCAACAAGCTCTTTATATCTTGCGAGCTGTTTATTGTAATATGTTTGCTGAGCCTTTGCATTATCAAGATTACCTTTAGCAAGACCTGCTGCATAGCTGTATTGTTGCGGCTCTATTTCAAATAATAACTGACCTGCTTTTACAAAATCGCCCTCTTTGAAATAACTTTTTGTCAGGTAGCCGTTAATTCTGGCAAGTATCTCAACTCTGTATTTTGCTACTACTCTTGCAGGTGCATCAAATTCTCTTCTGACCGGTTGAGATTTAACAGTATCAACTGTTACTGTCGGAGCTCCCATAGATTTTTTCATTTTTGCGGAATTTGACTTTGAAATATTAGAACTTACCATCCTGACAAAAATCAGTGCAAAAACAAATATTAGTATAATTATAATTTTATTTCTCATTCTCTCTCCAAATTTTATATAACTGCACAATTCCCATAATTGTTAAGCTCAGTTAGATTATAACAAAAACAATAAATATTAACAATAATATAGAAGAGTATAATGTAATAAAATCAACGGTTTTTTATAACTTTAAGCCTTCTGTTAGGTTCTTCGCCAATTGATACACTTCTTAGATTGTATTGCTCTACAAGCTCATGCTGTAATTTTCTGATATTGGTATTTTGAGGTGAAAGCTCAATTTCTGGAGCACCCTCCATGACTTTTTTAATTGCATTTTTAGCTTCATCTAAAGCTAATTCTGTTTCATCCTTATAATCATGGGTTGTTTCAGTATCACCCTCCTGTATATCAAGAGCTTCTTTTAACACTTTTTGTATATGTGCCATGGAGTTTGTTTTTACATAAAACACTCTAATTCTGTACTCTTGTGCCAAATTCAGTATTTTAGCACCGCCCTTGGCAAAATTTTTATGGGCAATTACGATATCTGAATCTTCAATATTTCTTGTAATTTCAACATTTAAATTTAAACTTTCAATAATTTTTTCAACAATAGTTCTGGATACTGCATATAAATAAACCTTCTTAAGTGGTTTAATCTTTTCAACATACTGCTGACGTGAAAAACTAAAGTTCATTTTATTATCATTTGCAGTTTCTTCAACCTGCGGTTGTTTGAGTTCAATATTTTGTTCCTGATGAATCAATGTAACAGGCTCATTCAGTTTGGAATCAACTTTACGAATTTCAGGTCTTATCGGCCATCCTCTTAAAATATAATCAACCGCCTCTGATGTATTTTTATAAACTGCAAGAGTATTTCTGTCAGTAATTTCAATAACAATATCAAATGTAGGCTGCTTTTCTCTCTCTAAAACAGTTTTTTGAGATGCTCTGCGTTTAGCCTCATCATCACCGAGTGTAACTGACTGAATACCACCAACCAAATCTGATAATGTTGGGTTTTTTATTAAACTTTCAAGACAATTACCATGAGCGGTAGCAATAAGCATAACACCACGTTCTGCAATTGTTCTAGCAGCCTGAGCTTCAGCTTCGGTACCTATTTCATCGACAACAATTACCTCCGGAGTGTGATTTTCTACAGCTTCAATCATAATATCTTTTTGAAGTTCAGGCTGTGCAACCTGCATTCTTCTTGATGAACCTACTGCCGGATGCGGAACATCACCATCTCCAGCAATTTCATTAGAGGTATCTACTATAACTACCCTCTTTCCTAATTCATCGGCAACAAGACGTGAAATTTCTCTTAATTTAGTAGTTTTACCAACCCCGGGTGGCCCTAAAAACAATATACTTTTTCCTTGAGTACAAAAATCTTTAATACAGGCAATAGTACCTGTTACAACACGACCTATACGACAAGTTAGACCAATAACTTTCCCCTGTCGGTTTCTTATTGCACTAATACGATGCAGAGTGCCGGGAATGCCGGAACGGTTATCATGCGTAAAATCCTGAATATGTGAAATTACAAAATTTATATCCTCATCATCAACTGCAACATCACCAAGTTTATCAATTTTTCCGCCCGAATGTCTGACTTCCGGCGGTCTGCCGACATCAAGTACAATTTCTATAACATCATTCAAACTTTCAGCAGTAAGAAATGACACAACCTTAGGGGGCATAACCTGAAGAAGTTTATTGAGGTCATTTTGAAATTCCATATTACTCATCATTCTTATATAAAAAAGCCTTTCTGCATCCGCATACGGCATACGACTATTCAATTATTCTCCTATATTATTATACCATATACTTCAATGGTACGCACTATATATAAATATTTTTAAGAAATGTAAAGACTAAATCAAAAGGCAAAACCCGAAGGTTTTGCCATATATCTTATTAAATTTGTATCTCTTTTCTTATTATTTGTTATTATGCGGCACCTGCTCCGCTTTTGTCATTCACTCTGTTCTTTTCGTCTTTGGCTTTTTCCTCATCTTCAGTTTCTGATTTTTCTTTCATTTCTTCCGTATACATAGTTGCAAATTGTGCATACAAATCACTGTCATTAACAATTTCATCTAATTCCAAGAAGTTATTGTCATTTTCATTAGCTTTATCAAATTTATCAGAATCAATATCATACTTTTGTGCCTGATTTCTTGCTAATTTATCCAAACCTACTGTGTTTACAATAAAATTCTTTAAAACATTTGCATTAATACTTTCTGACATATCGTGCTCCAATCTTATTACTTACATATATATAAAGTATATAGATAAGTCTCAATTTCAATGTGAGAAAAATTTGTTACAAAACTTTACAAAGGTATAAAAAACAGCGGCTCCG
This sequence comes from Candidatus Gastranaerophilales bacterium, assembly GCA_016280955.1. Taxonomy (GTDB): domain Bacteria; phylum Cyanobacteriota; class Vampirovibrionia; order Gastranaerophilales; family Gastranaerophilaceae; genus CAG-196. The sequence goes on from JAEEHV010000006.1 coordinate 72,735, forward strand.
TATTGTCAGGAACCGCTGTTTTGATTAATAATATTAAACCTTGTTATTTACCAAGTGCTTCTTTTAGTTCTTCTACAGTATTTATTTTAACTCCGTCAATTATAACATTTCCTTTTATTATATATGCTAGAAAAATATCCTGTCTGTTATCACCACGGTCTTTAATGACATAATTATAATCAAAATATTTTGCCAATTCTCTTTGAGAGAATACACCCAGGACTTCATCTTTAGTCATATATGTTTCTCTTGGTGTTGAATAGTTAGGATCTAATTCCATTCTTGTAACAGGTTTAGAATCACTATCATCATTCGTAAAAGGTCTTATGACATCCTTACCGTTGCCTGATTCCGTTTGCTGACTTCCGGTAGGTTTTGAACCTTCCTGTCCGTTTTTACTCTTATTTAAAATTGCTTGTATTGCTTCTTCTTCAGTTTTATATTCAATTCCATCTATTGTTTTTGAGATTAATGTATAATGACTAAATTCATGTTGCTTTGATCTGTCATCATAATCAGTAGCTACTCCTTTGCTATGCTTAAAATATTTTGCAATATCCGCATCGGACAATCCTTTATTTTTAAGTTCTTCCAAATTATATGCTCGTTTTATGATGCGTACTTGATTATTGATTAAATCGGTTTCGACATCATTAAGGAAGTTTTCTAAATTTTTTGTATTATTTTCTTTTGTAGAAATATTTAGTATTGCATCTATTGCTTCTTCTTCAGTTTTATATTCAACTCCATTTATTGTTTTTGAGTTTAATGTATAATGACTAAATTCATGTTGCTTTGATCTGTCATCATAATCAGTAGCTACTCCTGAGCTATGAGTAAAATATTTTGCGATATCCGCATCTGACAGTCCTTTGTTTCTGAGTTCATCAAGTTTATATGCACGTTTTATGACACGTACATGGTTATTATTTAAAAAATCATTTCTAATGCCTGAAGCATTATTATCTACAGATGTATTTTCACCACTGGTGCCATTTGTTATTGAGTTATTATAACGTACATTTGAAAATTGGTTGTTATATCCGTTAATATTCATTTTATACTCCTTTTACAATTTCTATAATTTATATATCGGTATAAATTACTAAAACTTTAGTAATTTGACCAATAATTTAACAAATATTTACAATATATTTGTTACAATTCAAGAAGTATGTGTATATGACTATTTTGATAAAAAAGTTATGTAGGTGTTACCGTATTTTTTTTGCTTTATGATATTATAATTTTTAAAATTTAATTCCGATGAACTTTCAAGAATTGCAATTTTACAATTAATTTTTTCGAGTGCTGCATTATATAAATCACTGCTGTATGGAGGATCAATATAAACAACATCAAAATGTTCATCTGACTTAAGAAGGTTAATACTGTCACCAATACATAAATTTGCGGATAGACCGAGAAGTGAATAATTCTTATTTATAATTTCTGCTGACTTTCTGTTTAATTCATAAACTTTAACAGACATAAAGCCTCTTGAAAGTGCTTCAAGCCCCATTATTCCGGAACCGCCGAACAAATCAAGAAATGATTTATTATCAAAATCTCCTAATATTGAATATAATGAATTAAAAACACCCATTCTTATCTTAGATAATGTTGGTCTTGATATATGCTCATCTGGTGAAAATAATTTTCTTCCTTTGTACTTTCCGGCTGTTATTATCATTAATTCATATCCAATTTTTCTATTTTTACTTTAAAAATACTTTCTATATCTATGCCGTTTAATATTGAAATAATTAAATCTTCGGGAGTTAATTTAGACGACAATTTTGAAACCAGTCCCAATACTTTAACATTGGTATATTCTTCAATTACTCTCGGAATTGATGTTAAGAGTGTTTTTGAGCATTTTTCAGGAATATTGTTTACTATTACTCCCCTTATATCAACACCGCGTTCCTGCGCTGCATTTATTGTTAATAATGTACTATTAACAGCATTTATTGAAGGAGTAGTAACTATTAAAACCGGAATTGAAAGTTTTTTTATTAAATCAACATTTGTATAAGAAGGTGCTATCGGGCTCATGATACCACCATCCCCGTCAATTATCGTGGTTTCCGAAATTGATGATATTCTTTTATATTCATTAAAAATATAATCCAAATCAATTTGTTTATTCTCAATTTCAGATGAAATCAGCGGATCAAATTCACTTCTGAATAAATATGTAAAATGTGCATTTATATATGGATCAACTGATTTAATAAATGTAACATCGGGTGATTGTGCAAAACCGTTAATATCTATTCCTGCAGTTTGTATCGGTTTATAATAAGACGTTGAATAACCAAGGCTTTGCATTGTTGCTGCAAGCCCGGCTGATATATAAGATTTTCCGGATTTTCTTTCAGAAGATGTTACATAAACATTAAGCATAATGAGATTATAACATAAAACAATTATTGAACTATATTATGTCTAAAGGTGAGCATTTTTAGGAACAACAGTAACACCGCCTTCAGAAACATAAAATCCCCTTGCTATATCCTCATCTCTGTTTACACCTATTTTAGTGTAGGAAGGTATAATTACATTTTTATCTATAATAGCTTTGCGTATCTCTGAATGACGTCCTACAGATACATTTTCCATCAATATACTGTCAGTTATTGAAGAATAACTGTTAATTCTGACTTCAGGAGAAAGTACACAATGTGATATTGTGCCTCCGGAAACTATACAGCCTTCAGATACCATTGAATTTGTTGCCATACCGATTCTGTCGCCTTCCTCCCATACAAATTTTGCAGGCGGATAATTATAATTAAATGTTCTTAGCGGCCACTCTTTGGAATATAAATTTAGTTCCGGTTTGTAATCAAGCAAATCCATATTAGCCTGCCAATATGCATCTATACAGCCGACATCACGCCAATATCCTTTTTCCTGCTCCGTCATACCGGGGAATGTATTGTCATTAAAGTTGTATATAAAAATATTCTTTTTCTGACTTAAAAGCATCGGAATTACATTTTTCCCGAAATCATGATTTGAGTCTGAAATTTTAGAATCTTCTTCCAGGGCATTAACAAGTATTTCTTTATCAAAAATATAATTTCCCATAGACGCAAGGCAATAATTTGGGTTATTAGGAATTGGTTTAGGCGGAGTTTGTGGTTTTTCTACAAAACCGGTTAACCTCCAGTTATCATCGACTTCTATAATACCAAATTCGTGTGCTTCTTCAATCGGAATAGGAATTGCAGAAATAGTTAAATCGGCATTCTTATTCTTATGATACTTTAGCATCTGATAAACATCCATTTTATATATGTGGTCACCACCAAATACACATACATAGTCGGGATTTTCATCATGAATATGAAATATATTTTGATACACAGCATCCGCAGTTCCGGCATACCATGAACCGCCGGTACGCATTTGTGCCGGAACTAAATCAACATATTGATTCAAAAAAGGAGAAAGTATCCATCCTTTTGAAATATGTTTGTTTAATGAATCAGATTTATATTGCGTTAAAACTTTAATCTTAAAAAAACCTGAGTTAATAAAATTATTCAAAACAAAATCGATAATTCTATATCTTCCGCCAAACGGAACCGCAGGTTTAGCTCTGTCCTGCGTCAGCGGATGAAGTCTTTTTCCTTCTCCACCTGCCAAAATCATAACTAAAGCATCATCTATAGACATATATTCTCTCCTAAACATGTATATTTTATCAAATATAATGTAAATTGAGAATAATACCTGAGAATGATGTTTATCTATATCAACATTTTACCGCCGTGCGGAAAGCCAATAGATTTACGGCTGGCATTATTTTGGTAATTATCTTCTTTAACCTTTTGTGCCTGAATCTCAGGTAAAGGAATAATTTTATTAATATCTTCTTCAGTAACTTCTCTCATTTCAATCTTGCCGCTTTCTATCATTTTATCAGCTGCTTCATCGTGAGGAATTGATTTTGCTTTAAGCATGGTTGTTCTGATAAGACTTATCGGGAATTCTTCCATTTTCTGTGCTATACGAGTTATTGCCTCATTATCATTTAATAATGAAGTTGCAGTTGAACACTCATCTCCGGATAAATAATACCGAATAATAGATTCACGTGCTTCCTGGTCGGGCAATCCGACAAATACCTGCTCAGTAAATCTCCTTAAGACGGCAGGATCCATATTGTTATATTTATTTGTTGCGGCAACTACAAGAATGTTTTCTTTATGAGCATTTTGTATTCTGTCTAAAAATGTACTCAAATCATCTTCTTTATAATCAGATACATGCCTGTCCCTTGAACCTATGATTGAGTCAGCATCATCAATAAACAAAATTACCGGTTTATCTTCAGTGGCAATAGATGCCGCATAATCAAACGCAGCCTCAAGGTTTTGCTGATTACCGGATACATACTTGGAACCGAAAATTCCGGGTTTTAACTTTAATAATGTGGTATCACCTTCTACTGACATATGCTCAACTATTGTACTTTTACCTGTTCCCGGAGGTCCGTACAGCAATATTGCATCAGGAAGTGAAACACCGTATGCTTTTGAAATAACTCTCATTTCATTCGGATGTTTTAAGTATCTGATTACCTGCTTATTAAGCAATGTTTTAATATTTTCCATGCCGCCTAAGCCATCAAATCCTTTTAATGCGGCGCCCGATGGAACATATTCAACTACTTTCTTTTTGCCGTTAATAACTCTTTCATTTATATCATTTGCTTCCTGTTCAGCATTTTCTTTGAGTTCACCTCCGCTAAAACCATCCTGATAAAGTTCATTAGTTTCAGAATTTACAAGAGCAAAGTTCAAATTAAAGTTTGGATATTTCTTTTTAAGAAGATTCATATACCTTGTCATATCAGTATCTATGTCTTGATATTTATCTTGTTTCTCATATTCCCTCAGATTTTCAGCAAGAATATTGAGCCAATGTCCGGGTGCATCTTCTTTTATGTTATATTCTTTAATTTCTTCATCGTAACTTTCAAGTTCTTTAGCCCGATAATTAAACTGCGGATATAAATCATTAATCAAATTAGTAAATGCAATTTTAACGGGCAAAAATGCACTTATCAACATGGAACGCAGATATCGTTTACCTTTTATTTCTGCATCTCTCAAGTCGATTTCCGCATTGTTTGTAACTATGCACATATCTTTCAAAAAGGTTGTATATGCTTTATTCTTTTTGGTGTTTTCTAACATATAAACTAATTTTGCATTCAATTCGGGATTATAACCGAAAGACGGATTGCTCTGACTTATTTTTTGTATTTGCATTAATAATCTTCCTCAAATTCCTAAATCTAATATCCTTATAATATTAGATAAACCGTAAAAAAATTTTTTGCTAGTTAGCTTTACAAAGATTTACAAATATTAATCCTTAATTTGAAAAACACATTTTACACAATGTGCTTTTGGCTGTAGAACTAAATTGTCATCTAAATCATACATTTTAGCAATTCTTGTTATAAGCGGTTCGCCACACATAGGGCAATGTAAATCAGTTTTATGATTTAAAATTTGTGATTTTAAATTTTCTATTACTTCATCCGGAATAACCTGAAATTCATAACTTCTTTCATATTCCTTAAGTTCTTTCGGGGAAATTTTGAGAACTCTTGAAAGCTGTTGCCGTTGAGTTACTGACAAAAACAGCTCTTTACCGGATTCAATGTCTTCTAAAATTTCTTTTTTAATATTTGCCTTATCAGCTAAACCGGACAAAGATAATCCGGCTTTTTCCCTTTTTTCGATTATAAATTCAGATAAACTTTTCATGCCCGGAGATTTTTCCTTATACACTACAAAGCACAGGCTCTTGCTTAACCTCTTTAAATACTAAGTCAGGTTGTCTGGCTGCAAGAGTTTCATCAACTTTTTTTACCGGAGCGGTTTGAGGCGATTTTAAAACTTCCTCAGGATTTTCCTTGATTTCATCAGCAATCTTAAGCATAATATCGATGAAATTATCCAACACATGCTTTGATTCGGATTCGGTAGGTTCAATCATTAATGCTTCATGTACAATAAGCGGGAAATAAATTGTTGGCGGATGGATATTTGAATCCATAAGTCGTTTTGCGATTCCTAATGTTGAAACACCCTGATGATGTTGTTTTTCTCCGGAAATTACAAATTCATGCATACAAGATTGTTTATAAGGGATATCATAAGCATCCTTCAGTTTCTCTTTAATATAATTAGCATTGAGTACGGCATCAGCACTTGCTAGTTTTAAATCAGAACCCATCATAACAATATATGCGTAAGCCCTTACCAAAATTCCGAAGTTACCGTAAAATCCCCTGACTTTACCTATAGAATTTTTGATATTGTAATCTCTGAAATATTTATTGTTTTCATATTTTATAACAGGTGACGGCAAAAATTCTTTTAATTTATCTACAACGCAAACCGGACCGGCACCGGGACCTCCACCTCCATGAGGTGTTGAAAATGTTTTGTGTAAATTTATATGTACGATATCAAAACCCATAAGTTTCGGATTTGTCCAGCCCATTATGGCATTAAAATTTGCACCGTCATAATAGAGAAGCGAGCCGTTCTTATGCATTATTTCAGATATTTCCAAAACATTTTCTTCAAAAATTCCCAATGTATTTGGATTTGTCATCATTATCGCGGCGACATCAGAATCAAGTAAAGATTTAAGAGTTTCAATATCAACCTGACCACGTTCATCAGATTTAACTTCAACAATATCAAAACCACACATTTTTGCACTGGCCGGGTTTGTACCATGTGCAGAATCCGGGACAATAACTTTCTTACGGTTAGTTTCACCTATTGTTTCAAAATATTTTTTTACAATCATCATACCGGTAAGCTCGCCATGCGCACCTGCAGCAGGCTGCAAGGTAACAGCATCCATACCGGTCAGAGTTTTTAAAGCTTCCTGTAATTTATACATAAGCTCTAATGCTCCCTGAGAATCAGAATCATCCTGCATAGGATGAAGATTAATAAATCCCTCAAGTGAAGAAAGTAATTCATTAACTTTCGGATTATATTTCATTGTACATGAACCGAGCGGATAAAAGCCTTTTTCTATACAAAAATTTCTGTCACTTAATTCCTTGTAATGACGCATAACCTCTAACTCACTTAACTGAGGCAAGCCGATTTTATCTTTTCTGATAAAATCATTCGGTATTGAATCAGTTAATACACAACCATTATCCCCTGATAAACATATCCCGTCAGCACCACTATTGTTTTCAAATATTGTCTTCATCAATTACTTCCTGTTTTAATAGTTCTTTTTTTACTTTATCTAAAGCATTTTGTATAATTCTTGATATTCTTGACTGTGAAATATTAAATTCAGCAGCAATATCTTTCAGTTTTTTATCATAAAAATACTTAGCTTCAATTAAATCTTGTTCTCGTTGTGAAAGATTTTTCATAACTTCACAAATACGTTTTTTCAATTCAACAATTTCGGCTTTTTCTTCGGGGTTACGTCTGCTGTCTTTTATCTGTGTCGGATTTTCAGCTTCTTCAAGTTCATCTATTGACAATATAGTTTTATAAACAGCATCCTTAATTTGTTCTTTTTCCGTAACATCATCTTTAGCCGCATACCATTTATATCTGCGTCGCATTTCGTTTCTTATTGCCCATTTTATAGCTTTTGTTAAGTATGCGGAATTATAAACTTCATTTTTGGGAGAATTTTCAATAAGATAATAAACTGTATAATTTGATAAAGCAATTACTTCAGAAAGTTCTATTAACCCTAATGAAGCGAACTTTTTATACTCCACCTTTGATACAGTTTCTATAATATCTTTATACTGAGAAAGATTAGCTCTGCCTTCCCTCTCCCTGTTTAATGCATTTATGTCTTTCATATATGAATATGTTACCCGAAAATGCTTATAAATGCAACAAGAGTCTGATAAAAAATCGAATTTAATTCATGTAATACTATTAAAAATTTTTAGCTTATATACAGTTGCTTAAAATGTATGTATATATTATTATAATTAATGATTATGGCAAATAAAGATTATAAAAAAAATAAGAAAGAGTCTTTTTTTACTAAACTTGTTAATTTGTTTTTTACATTGATGCTTGCTTGTGCAATAGGTACTGGCTTTTGTAATGCAGCAAACAATAATCTGAGATTTGCACAAATAAGTGATGTACATTTTTCATCTTATGAAGACAATACTTCATATAAACTTCTGAAAAATTCAACCGAACTTCTTGATGATGTTGTTACGCAGATTAATACGTCCGGTGCATATGATTTTGTAATGTTTACAGGCGATTTGATTAATACACCTAAAGTTAGTGAGCTTGAAAAATTTATTAAACATGCTGATAAAATTATGTATCCCTGGTATGCAATTGACGGAAACCACGATATAAGCATTGACGGCGATTTATCAAAATCAAAATTTGTATCTTTGCTTACAAAATCAAAATCAAGCATGTCAGATAAAAATATTTATTACGCATTTACACCTAAAAAAGGATACCGTGTAATTTGCCTTGATTCAATAATAGACAACAAAATTACAACCAATGGTGAAATAAGCCAACAACAGTTAGACTGGCTTCAAAACGAACTTAACAAGTATAAGAAAGAAACAATAATAATATGTACGCACGTACCGGTCTTTGAGCCTTTCTCCAGTTCTTCGCATAAATTGAAAAATGAATACGAACTAAAACGGTTAATAACATCACATACAAACCCTGTAATTGTATTGCAAGGTCATTATCATGCAGCAAGATTATTGCAGGATGATAATGTTTTGTATATTTCATGCCCATCTTTGGTAACATTTCCAAATGCTTTCAGAGTTATTAATGTAAATACAACAAAAAATAAAGTTAAAGTTGATGTATATTTAAAAGAAACAAGTCTAAAAGATATACAGACAAGAGCAAAAGTCAGACTTATGGGTTCAGAACTGCTTTATGGTACTGAATCAGACAGAAATGCAAATTTTGAATTAAGAAGGGAAGATTAATGGACGAATTTAAAATTAAATTTAGAGGAGTTAGAGGAAGTTATCCGGTGGCTAATGCCGGTTATCTTAAATACGGCGGAAATACATCTTGCGTTGAAATCAGAGTCGGCGGCAATCTTATTATTTTAGATGCAGGAACAGGGCTTATTAGTCTTGGTAATGAGCTAATGCAAAAATATATCGAATCCGGTACGACTATTACAGACAGAACTCCCGTAAGATGTTCCATTTTACTGAGCCATATTCACCTTGACCATATACAGGGATTCCCGTTTTTCAGACCTTCGCATCTGTCATCAACAAGAATGTCACTACTCGGTGGCGTAAACTATAACGAAACTCTGGAACAGGAGCTTGCCAAACTGTTATTTACCAAGTCATTCCCGCTTGATTTGGGTGACATTGCAGCAGATTTAAAAATTATGGATTTAAATGAAACTAATTATATTATTTTTAAATCGGGCGAAATGCCAAAGGTTATCAGAATTAATGATTTAAAAGATGGTGACTATGATGAAAATGATGTTGTCATAACTTGTTATAAATCTTATGCTCACCCTCAAAACGGAGTTTTTGTTTACAAAATAGCTTATAAAGGAAAAACTCTTGTATATGCTACGGATAAAGAAAGTTATCCGGGCGGCGATAAAAAGCTCGTAAAATTTGCAAAAGGCTGCGACCTTATAATACATGATGCACAATATTCAACCGAGGATTATTTAAGTATATATGTTCCTAAACAAGGTTTCGGACATTCTACATTTGAAATGGCACTCGACTGCAAAAAACAGGTCGGAGCAAAGAAAATGGTATTTTTCCACTATGATCCCGGATATGATGATGAAAAACTTGATTCATTGGCTGAAGAATATGCATCAGAAGATGCAATAATGGCATACGAAGGTTTGGAATTGGATTTATTTGCTGACTAGTGTTTATAATTATGAAAACAAGTCTTTTAATCTTATTAATATTAATACTAATTTTAAGCTGCGGATACAGAAAACCGCACAAATATACTATTGATGCAGGGAAAGATGCATTTTTGCACAACAATATCGGGCTTAATTATTTACAGGACAGAATTTATTATGCAGCTATACAGGAGTTTAAAATTGCTATCCAATTAAGCCCTAATACGCAATCAACAGCAATATTTAAAAACAATTTGGGTGAAACATATACTTTTATCGGCTATCCTGATATGGCAAAAATTTGTTTTGAAGATGCAATAAAATTGTACGGACTTAACTTTAAATATTATCTTAATCTTGCGGATTGTTATGAGCAGCTCGGTATTACACAGTCTAAAATTGAAGAATATGAAAGTTCAATTAATGTATTTGACAGAATATTGCTCGGAATATTGTATATTAAAACCGGACAAACCCGCAAAGGAGTAATTTTACTTGATGAATTATGTCAAAATGAGCCGGATTTGCTGATTGCTCCTGCAATAAAACAATACCTGAAAGAAGTTACCAAAGAATTACAGTAATCTAGGTACTTGACATTTTTTTTCTAAACGTGTAGAATATGGTTACTCAGGAGTGTGTGTATTTTATGAAATGTAGCCCTATTCAACCAGCCCTTGGTACTAAAATACAAAAGAAAAATAAAACTAACTTTAAAGGAGTACCCTCACACATCGGTTATATCGACGTCAGAGATTGGCACGATGCAGTTAAGTACTGGAATATGCTTAGACGTGCAAAATACTTGGATGTTCATAGTGACGGCAGCTGCAATTTCTATAAATATATACGTGATGAAAATTATTCATTTCTCGACAAATTAAATACACATACAGACAAATCGGAATTTATATCAAGATTTTGTGAGTTTACGGAATTTCCGAATTTAAAGGCTGTCAGCCAAAAAATCGCTGATACTTTTGAAAGTTGCATTGAAAGTATTGCTGACAGACTGAATGTATCAACATCATCTCCCGGAGAGCCATATAAAGTTCTGGATTCCGGTTATGATCCCACATGTTCAATTGCTCTTGAAAAAGCTTTACCCGGAAGTGATTTAGATAAAGGTTATATAATTCTTGAAGGCAATCACATGTTTAAATCCGATGAAGATGTTGTAAATACATTCTCATCAGAACTTTGGGAGGAGCTTGACCAAAGGATTGTAAGTCTTAATCACCCTGATACATTCCCGGCAATATATACAAAACAGCAAGTCAAAGATAAATTACATGAACTCAATACGGTTGCATCCGATGTTATAAATAACCCGGCAAAAAACGGTGCATTAGCTGCTGCTGGGGCTGTTATAGGTAATGCAATATTAGGTCCGTTTGGTGTACCTGTCGGCATGTTTATTTCCGGAAAGTTAATGAATGACACGACAAAATACTTAAGATTAAAAGCATCAACCATAACAACACCACATCTTGCCGCTGAATTTAATATAGAAGTTGCAAAGAGAATTAACAGCTTATTAGGTAAAGAAGAAGCAAAAAACTTTGCTTTCTTTTCTGAAACGGTAGAGGCTAATCTGCCGCAAAATGCTTGGAATAAAACAGATGAATTATTTGATGAAATAAAAGATTCTGTTTTTGTAAAAAATTCAAATGTAACACAGATTAATGCCTGGATAAGCAAAATAAGAAGCGGATATATGAAGGAAAAACTCAAACAAAGAACAAATATATCAAGGGACTTTAAATATAATATGACAACAGAGGAAAGGTATGATTTGATTAAAGATTTAATCAAATATTCCTCAGAAGATCAGAGCTCAAAATATTCTAAAATCTTCAAAAATGACGACAACATAAAAGAACGTTACCGAACTCTTTTAAGGGAATTGGCATAATGAATATTTTATCAATTGAATACAATTACAGACCGGCTCAGCGAGTCAATTTTAGACAGGCTGAATTACCAATAAAACCTGTCGTTACAAAATCAGCTGAATATACTGTTGAGTCACTCGCATTATGTGCTGCTGCCGTTACAGGAGCAGTAATTGCAAAAAAGAATATACCTGATAAATATATTAAAACATTAGCAAAAGATTTATCCAAAGAGCTTAATAAAGAAATTAAGATTTCAGATTTAAAATCTATAATGACAAAAAATGACTTTTTTAAAGCAGTTAAAGGATTAAAAGAAGAAAATTATATTGCCTCAAAAGAAAATATTGCAAACGGAACATTTATTGCTGATTTTCATTCTCATTCGGATTTTTCTGACGGAACTGCAACTGTAGATAAAATCCTTAGTCAGGCAGCCGAATATGCTGATAAACTAAATAAAATTAACGGTAAAAAGTTCCTTTTTGCACTTTCCGACCACGACGGCATAGATGGTGTCAAAGAAGCATTAAAAATTATTGCACAAAATCCTGAAAAGTATAAAAATGTAAAATTTATACCGGCAGCCGAATTGAGTATGCCGATAAATTGCGAACACGGGAGCATAAAACGTTCAAACAGCAAAAATGCTGTTGAGATGGCCGAGCTTTTAATCTACGGAATTAATCCGTTTTCCGAACATACAAATAAATACTTTTCTAACTTATATGCACTAAGGAGAAATGGAGTTATCAATACCTTAAAAATAGCATCGGAAAAGCTGCCTGATATAAAGTTTTCAGAAGAAGAATACAACAAATTTTTTAACAGAAAAAAAACTCCATACTGCATGCTTAATCAACATTGGCGTTTATTTCAATACATCAATATTAAAGCCAGAATTACACATATTGCAGAAGCTATTGGTAAGAATCCTGAGGAATTATATCAGGAAATTATGTCTGATATGGGAAAAGGAACAACAGTACACGGAAAATGTCTTGATGAATATATAAAAGCGAAAAACCTGCCTGAAAATTCACCTACATATCTGAGTGAGGTTTCATTGCTTAAAGATGAAATCTGCCCGAAAATTGAAGGTCCGTTATTGCATGCTCCTTATGAAAGTTCCTATAGTAATATTCTTGAATATGCAGATAATGAAAATGCAGTTTTGGGTTTTGCGCATCCTGTATTTACAATACAAAACATGCACAAAGATAACATTATTAAAAATATTCAGGAAATGATTAATAAATCAAAAGGCAAATTAATATATTCAGAAAATTACCATCAGGCTTATCCGTCCAAGTATGTAAGCAATAATGATATCAATGCGGCAAATGATATAATGAATCAGTTAAAACTGATTCCTATAGGTGGCAGAGATATGCACAGAGATAATTTCAAGTTTTAAACAAAAATTTATTCAGTTTCACTATTGCACTAAATTTTCAATTATGATAGAATTTTTTTGTGGAGTTAATGCTCCGAAAATTTAACAGAGGGGTGTCTATGCAAGTTTCTGCCATTAGTGTCCAAAATAATAACGGTTTTATGATGTCAAATTCAATCGGACTATATAATAATCGTTTTAATGAACAACAAGTTGCCGATACTTCATTTAATTCTTTAAACCCCTATATCAATTCTAAAAAAAATAGTTCTGTTGAAAATGGTCCAATAGTTTTTGATAGCATAAATCAATGGAAAAACTTTTGTCACAGACAAATTTTAGGCGAAAAACTTAATATAATAGCATAGAAGCATGAGTATCGGTTTAGTATTAGGTTTTTTTGACGGTGTACATATAGCTCACAGAGCTGTAATAAAATGTGCGTTAGAATGTTGTGATAATGTTAAATTAATTACATTTAAAGAATCTCCTGCAGTATATTTTGGCGCAAAAGCAGAATATATATATTCTAGAGAAGATTCTGTAAATAGAATTCTTTCGTTAGGTGTTAACGAGGTTATTGAACTTAATTTCCCCGACATTGCATCAATGAGCGCAGATGATTATTTGAATTATCTGGCTGAAACATATTCTCCGGACTTTATCTTTACCGGTTTTAATCATACTTTTGGTGCTAATAAATCAGGGAATCCCCAATATTTATCACTAAATTCAAATAAATTCGGCTTCAAATATATATGTGTAGAGCCGGTTAAATATGACAATCAAGTTGTAAGTTCTTCTTTAATTAAACAGTATCTTAAATCAGGTGACGTATATCAGGCAGCAAAACTGTTACAGAATAAGTTTTATATTGAAGGGACTGTTATATCAGGTTCTAAAATCGGCAGAACAATAGGTTTTCCGACAGCTAATATTATATATCCCGAAGAAATTGTCAAACTGCCTTACGGTGTATATTCAGTAAGTGTTATCATAAATAACTATTCTAACAAATCTTATAAAGGAATTTTAAACTGGGGATATAAGCCTACATTAAATAATACTTCAGAACCTATCGCAGAAGTTCATATATTAGAATTTAACGATGATATTTATGACAAACAGATTAAAGTTATATTTGACAAATTTATAAGAAATGAGATTAAATTTAATAATTTAGAAGAATTAAAATTACAAATTAATAAGGATAAGTTAGCATGCTTAGAGTTGTAATTATCGGATACGGAGAAATGTTTACAAACCTTATTGCCGGCACATTGGATGCAAATTGTGAAATTGTCGGAGTATTCAGAAAAGAAATGACAAAATTACCTGCAATAATTCGTAAATTTAAGGATATGTTTTTGCCTTCACTTGATTATAATTATATAAAAAGTTATAATCTGCATGAAATAAACGCAAGAAGTGTTAATTCCGAAAAATTTAAAAAGGCACTGTTAAAATTAAATCCGGATATAATTCTTGTCGGCTCATGGGGAGAAAAAATTTCCAAGGAAATATATAATTTACCGACAATAGCAGCAATAAATGCGCATCCGTCACTATTACCAAAATACCGCGGGCCAAATCCATACTTTTGGACTATCAGAAATCGTGAATTATCAAGCGGTGTGACATTTCACATTATTGATGAAAATTTTGATACCGGAGCAATACTCGCCCAAGAAGAAATTAAAATTTTCCCGTCAGACACCGGAAAGACTTTAAAAGACCGAACTGTATTAGCAGCAAGAGGTGTGGTTTGTGAGTTATTAAAAGACCTTGGCGAAGATATAATTATACCGTTAACACAAATTGAAGATAAATCAAGTTATTACTCACAACCATCTGATTTAGAATTAGATTTTAGGAACTCCGCTGAAGAAAATTATGCGCTTATACGAGCAATCTATCCATGGGGAAATGCTTATTTCTACAATGAAACGAGATGTATGGCTGCAATGGTACATGGTACAGAGATTTTGGAAAATAAAACGGAATTCTCACACCCGGGCACCGTAACAGGAATTAATATTAATAACAAAACTATTGACATTTTATGCGGTGACAACAAAATATTGAGAATTAAATCAGAAAACTACAATACTTACGACAGATTTTTTACTAAATCTGCCATAAAATATGACTTTAAAATAGGGCATATCTTACATTAGTTTATGGTTTAATAAGGAATTTAATAGCATTACCTGCAATATGCTGCTCCATTGCCCATTCTACTTTATCAAGCGGCAATTCACCAGTGATAAGCTTCTCAACTTCAACATCACCTGATGCAATAAGGTTAAGAGCCATTCTGAAATATTTTGGAGTATGGTGAAATACACTCATTAATTTAATATCACCATAGTGCATTTTTGTTGTATCAAAAGTTACGGTAGAACCGGACTTACAACCGCCAAAGAAATGAACGGTACCACCGGGACGAACACAAGAAAAAACCCGCTCCCACATCTCAGGAAGACCAACACACTCAACAGCAACATCAAGTCCTTTATTTTCTTCAGAAAATGCTTTAAATATTTTTTCAGGGTTTGGGTATTTTTTCAAATCAATAATTTCATCAGCATGGCTAAATTCTTCTGCAAGCTTTAATTTTATTGGATTCCTGCCGGCAGCAATGACTTTAGCACCTTTTAATTTTGCAAGACGTGCAAACATAAGCCCTATCGGACCTATTCCTATAACTCCCACAGTATCACCGGGCTTTATATCAGTTCTTTCTACACCATGAACTACATTTGCCAATGGTTCTGAAAATGCTGCTTTGTAGAAAGGTAGTGAATCGGGCAATATAATCGTATTTTTTCTTACGATTCTTTCAGGTACAACAATATATTCCGCATAAGCACCATTTAATAAGTTTAAGTTTTCACATAAATTATACTCGCCGCGTTTGCAATAAAAACATTCTCCACACGGAGCAGAATTCGCACATACTACTCTGTCACCCGGTTTTACTTCAGTTACTCCTTCGGATACTTTTTCAACAATACCGGAAAACTCATGACCAAATCCTGACGGTATTTGTTTTATTAATACCGGATGTCCGCGCCTGTACGTTTTAACATCTGTGCCGCATGTTAATGCAGCTTCAACTTTTACAAGAATTTCGCCTTTTTCAAGCGGTTTAATGCTTATATCTTCATATTTAATATTTTGCGGTCCGTAAAATAATACAGCTTTCATAATTATTCCTGTTAAATTTATGCTTTTCTTTTATTATTTATAAAACTAAAGAATAACAGCACAATTGATATTACAATTATACTTCTTGACATTATTATTGCAACCGGAACGTCAAATATATACCTCACACTGTCAATTCTGAATGATTCAACAAGAATCCTTGCGACAGAATATAATATT
This sequence comes from Candidatus Gastranaerophilales bacterium, assembly GCA_016280955.1. Taxonomy (GTDB): domain Bacteria; phylum Cyanobacteriota; class Vampirovibrionia; order Gastranaerophilales; family Gastranaerophilaceae; genus CAG-196. The sequence goes on from JAEEHV010000006.1 coordinate 89,349, forward strand.
AAATAAATAAGAGCAAGATTACCTTCATGAAAATTAATTTTCTTTCTTACCAAAATAACTAATATAATGAAAATTAATAAATCCAGTATGCTTTCATATAAGAACGCAGGGTGAAAATACTCATTATCTAAATAAGGTACCTGCCTGTACTGCGGTTGAATATAAAGTTTCCATGGTAAATCAGTAGGAAGCCCATAGGCTTCGGAATTAAAAAAGTTACCCCATCTCCCTATTGATTGCCCCAAAACCAAACCAAGGGAAGATATATCACACAATTTTTTCCACGAAATTTTCTTAATTTTTGCGAACAACAAGAGCCCGATAAATCCGCCTATTATTGCACCGTGAATAGATAAGCCGCCATGTCTTAATGCTAATATTTCTGACGGGAAACGACAATAAAAGTTAAAATCCATTAGGCAATAATACAGCCTTGCACCGATAAGTCCAAAAACTATTAAAAACGGTGCCATATCAATTATAGTTTCTTTTTTTAAACTAAAATACTTAGTACCAATCCAATCAGATACAAGTGTTCCGGCACAAATTGCAAGAGCCATAATTACACCGTAAAAGTATATATTAACACCAAAAACCGTAAATATTATTTGTGACGGCGATGTAAAAATCATTGATTAACAACATCTTTCTTTTCAATAGCAGAAATATATTCTTCGGATTGTTTTATCATTTCTTCAATTAATTCTTTATCTTTTGAATTAGGATTGTGTTGTAGATATTTTTGTAAATTTTTAATAGCGCCTTCTCTTAAAACGCACGACTGTAACTTATCTTCATCGGTAATGATATGTTTTATCTCAACATTTCCGGATTCAGTGTCAGCAGATGCATTTTCTTCAAATTTTGCTTCATCTATAATATCATCAGCCAAACCGATTTGAGCTATGCCCATAGAATAATAAAACTCATAGAAATCAGGCTTTAAGCTAATTCCTGTTTCAAGAGCATCAATAGCTTTTTGGTACTGATTAGCATTTATTGCAGCAACTCCGAGGTTATAATATGTTTGATATACCGTAGAGTCCAAGTCAATACTTGCCTGCAAACGGCTCATTGCTGCTTCATAGTCACCTTTTTGCATGTATTCTGATGCTTTATTATTAAGTTCCTGTACTGCTATATTATTAATACAAGCTGTTGATATAACGGCTACAAGCAAAATTGATACTATCATTAATGCTTTTTTCATTATAAAAATCCTTATTTAAGTTCCAAATCTCTCACATCTATCGATTTTAATACACAAGAACAAAATAATCAAGAATGTTAACAAAAATAATCTTTAATCACTCAAAGCATTATCACCTGATACTTTCTCTCCATTAATCACATACCTTGCAAATTCAGATTTCAATAAGTGGTTATCAATGAGTGAATACGAATCAAGTGTTAATGTATTAATACCTGAAAAATTAGTTTTATCAATTCTTATTGATACGGTGTCAATTAATATTTTATTATCATAAGGTGCCTTTTTGGAAAAAATAACCAAATTACCCTCGGCAGAATGTATTGAAAGTTCTGCATTAGCACCTGTAAATGGATTTGAAAGCATCAAAACATCACCGCATCTGGACAAATTCCAGATGTCAGCACTTTGAGGTTTAAACGTTCCGGGGCTGTTAGTTTCTTCTAATTTTGCCGTTATCCGCCAAGTACCAAACAATGCTTTTGGCACTTCTTCTATTGATATACCTGCACTGAGAACTTTATCTTCAGCATTAACTTGCGGCAACATTAAAAATATAAGCAATATTAAAAAAGACCATATTTTTTTCATAAATATATTATAACAATATTTATAAAAAAATCTATTTATCAGGAATACATCACTATAACCAATATAAAATTTTACAAACCTTAATATCAATTTATGATAGATTTAATATATGACAAATTTTATTCCACTACACATTCACACGGAATATTCCTTATTAGACGGAATGATTAGGGTAGGTGATTTAGTAAAATATGCGGCAGATAACAATTTGCCCGGTATAGCAATCACCGACCACGGTGTAATGTATTCAGCAGTTGAATTCTATGAACTTGCTGAAAAACATCATATTAATCCTTTAATCGGCTGTGAATTTTATGTTCATACCGGTGATATTCACACACGTGATGCAGCCAATAATCCTTTATATCACCTTATATTAATAGCAAAAGACAACAAAGGGTATAAAAACTTAATAAAATTAGTTTCAACAGCTTGGTGTGAAGGATTTTATTATAAACCAAGAATTAATTTTGAACTGCTGGAAGAATACCATGAAGGATTAATTTGTACATCTGCCTGTTTAGGCGGAGAAATTCTAAAACATCTTATAAAAGATGAAAAAGATATTGCATACGAAGTTGCTAAAAAATATCAAAAATTATTTGGCGATGATTATTATATAGAACTTCAGGATCATAATCTGCCTGAGCAAAAAAGAACTAATCCGATGCTTATACAACTCGCAAAGGAATTAGGAATCAAAATGGTTATAACAAACGATTCCCACTATCTGAAAAAAGAGGATGCAGATGCACAAGATACACTTTTATGCCTTCAGACAAACGCAAATAAAGATGATGAAAACCGTTTTTCATTCCCTAATAATGAATTCTATATAAAATCAAAAGAAGAAATGAGACAGGCATTTTCCTGGATGGACGAAGAAACTTTTGAAGAATGCTGTAAAAATACTGAAGAAGTCTGCAGCAAATGTCATGTAGAAATTGAATTACATAATGCACCGCTGCCGCATTATGATGTACCAAAGGAATTTATTTATACATCAGATAACGTTGATGAAAAAATTATTGAACGTCTAAAAAAGAAACACAAAACAGATAAAACAGAAGACGTTCTTGATGAAGCAAAATATATTCAGGGAATTGAAAATTATCTGGAACATATTGTTCTTGAAGGTTTAAAAAAACGATACGGTGATCCTGTTCCGGAATCAATTATAAAACGTGCCGAATATGAACTCGGTGTTATTAACCAAATGGGATTTCCAGCATATTTTATGATTACTTGGGATTTTATACATTATGCAAAAACCCACGATATTCCAGTCGGCCCCGGAAGAGGCTCAGCAGCCGGTTCTGTTGTAGCTTATGCACTTGAAATTACCGATATAGATCCTATCTATCATAAATTATTGTTTGAACGATTTCTCAATCCGGAAAGATATACAATGCCTGATATTGATATAGATTTCTGTATTGATCGCCGTGGTGAAGTTATAGATTATGTAACTCAAAAATATGGTGTGGATAAAGTCTGTCAGATTATTACATTTTCTACTTATGCACCAAAAGCTGCATTTAAAGGTGTTGGCAGAGTTTTGCAGGTGCCGTTTACAGACAGCAACCGTTTAACAGGTCTTATAGAACCTGCTCTTGATGTTGCCAAGGCAACAAATGAAAAAGCTGAATGGCTGCGAGATATTATTAACACGGAAGGTAGTTCCGAATTTAAGCAGCTTTACGAAGAAGATTTTCAGATAACAAACCCTGAAACAGGCAAAGCCATAAGTTTTAAACGTTGGGTTGATATGGCAATAGCAATCGAAGGGCTAAAATGCGGCACAGGTACCCATGCAGCAGGAGTAATAATTTCACATGCGCCTCTTGATACAATTTTACCGGTACAGCCGTCAAAAGACGGTATTGTCCAAACAGGTTACCCGAAACACGAAGCAACAGAAGTTTTAGACCTTTTAAAAATGGACTTCTTGGGACTCAGAAACCTCACCATGATTACTAAAACAGTAAAAATGGTTAAAAAATATCGTGGAATAGATGTTGATATAAACCATATTCCGCTTGATGACAAGCCGACATTTGATATGCTTACAAAAGGTGAAACAATTGGTGTATTTCAGCTTGAATCACAGGGTATGATGAATCTTGTAAAACGTCTTAAGCCTGACGTTTTTGAAGATTTAGGTGCTCTTGTGGCTCTATTTCGTCCGGGCCCGTTAGGTTCAGGTATGGTTGATAAGTTTGTAGCGAGAAAACACGGTCAGCAGGAAATTACTTATGCTCATCCTTCCCTGGAACCCGTGTTAAAAGATACATATGGAACAATCGTTTATCAGGAACAAATTATGCAGGTCTTCCAAGTCCTTGCCGATTATTCACTCGGTCAGGCAGACCAAGTCCGTCGTATGATGGGTAAAAAAGACCAGAAAGCAATGGAAGAACAAAGGGGAAAATTTATTGAAGCATCTGCTAAGCATGATATGAAAAAAGAAGATGCTGAAGCTTTATTTAATGATATTTTAAATTTTGCGTCATATTGTTTTAACAGGTCACATTCAGCGGCTTATGCATTCGTTGCTTATCAAACAGCATACTTAAAATGTCATTATCCTGTCGAATACTTCTCGGCACTGCTATCAAGTGTCTCAGATAACAAGGATCAGACACAGTTATATATTGCGGAAGCACAAAAATACGGCAGCAAAGTTTTACCACCTGATATTAACAAATCTTATCTTGAATATGCTCCGGACGGAAATGATATACGTTTTGGAATGGCAGCAATTAAAGGTGTCGGCGCAGCAGTTGTTGAAGCTATTATAAAAGAACGTGATGAAAATGGTGAATTTAAGAGTATATTTGATTTCTGCAAGCGTGTAGATCCAAAATACGTAAACAAAAAATCTCTGGAAGGTTTAATAAAATCAGGTGCTTTTTCAAGCATAGAAAAAAGCCGAAAACAGTTATTTGAAAATTTAGAATATATTCTTGATGTCACTTCAAAAGAAGCAAAAGACAGAGAAATGGGACAGGTAAGTTTATTTTCTGCGTTAGGCGGAGATGATGAATTTACAAATGCTCAATATTCTCTGCAAGGAAGTGATGAAGAATATACGGACAAAGAAATTCAACAGTTGGAAAAAGAGTTTCTCGGTTTCTATGTCACATCACATCCTTTATTTTCATTGAGAGATAAAATGCAATTCCTGAAAACTCATGATATCTCTAAACTTCAAGAACTTGACGAAGGCGCAGAAGTTACTCTTTGCGGATTAATTACAAACATAAGACAAATTCCGCAAAAAAGTGATCCGTCAAAATTTATAAGGTTTGTAACCCTTGAAGATTTAACCGGAAGTGCAGACTGTGTATGCTTCCATAAAAAACTTCAGGATTATGCGGAAATATTGGTACAGGATGAAAAAGTAATTATCACAGGGAAAGTTCAGCACAGAGGTGAAAATTCCATAAGTATATTAATCGATTCAGCAAAATCAGTAGATAACTCAAATATTGTAACCGTAAAATTAAAAAAAGAAATTAAATATGAAGAACTTTGCGGAATAAAAAATATTCTTGCAAAACACCATGGAGATGATCCAGTAATCATCAAACTTCCGCCTGTAAACGGTTACAGCACAAGAATACTTGCTTCACCTATATTTTGGGTAAGTTCTACAAATGACTTAGTACACCATTTTGAAACAGTATTCACTGATGAAGTGGATGTTTCAATCCGTTCATTAGATAAACCGTTGGAAAGTGCTTCAATATAATATAATTATCTCATGCGATTTCCGAATATACCTTTAAACAGTGAAAGCAAGCCGCCGCCACCTGATGTCTGCAAACGTTCAATATTTTCCTGAGCCGATGTATTTCTTGGATCAATCTCTTTTAATTGTTCCCAATAAGAAACTGCACCGGAAGTATCACCTATAGATTCTCTAAATTCAGCAAGTTTTTGAAGTGCATTTTTGTTTTTCTTATCAATATCAGCCAATCTTTCATAAAATTCACAAGCCTTGGTTCTATCACCGTCAGCTTCCAATAATGCGGCAATAGTTTCAATTAAGTCAATATCTTTGTTATTATAACGGTAAGCAGTCATATATTCGTTAATGGCAACATCACGATTGCCACGCACTACATTGTATTTTCCCCAATTTACATGTTCATTAAAAGAGTCACCTTTTTGTTCATAAATTAATGCACGCATTTGATAAATCAGCGGAGAATTCGGCTCAATTTTTGAAAATTCGTCTATTGCAAGAAATGCCTCATCATACATTTCCTTTTGAAAATAATACTGAGCCAAAAGAGAATGAAAATTCGGATTTTTAATAAACTGAGATTTTACACTCATTAAAACCTCATACCCTTTTTCATTTTCACCGAGGTCAAATAATGCTCTGGCTTTTGTTAACGGTTCTTTTGTGAGCTCAAGTGCCTTTGACGGTTGTGAATTTCTTATATATAACCCTGCAAGAAGCTCATCATAATATGTAAAACCATTATCTTTTTTACCTCTTTCAAGTATCTGAATCGCAGAAATTATGCCTTCTGTTTTTTCTAATAACTCAGACAATTTAACATATACCATTGGATTTTTATCGTCATAATCGGCAATACGTAAGTATTCATCTATTGCCTCCTGATACTTTTCCTGCCCTTCACAAAGTCCTGCATGTAAATATCTTGCAGGAAGTGCTTCTTCAGCATCTTTTGCATGAGATATTGCTTTTTTATAATCACTTTTTGCATAACTCATTTGCTGCTGAAGTGCATGCATATTTCCTCTTAACAGATAATATTTAAACTTATCCTCATCAACAAAAATATCAAGAAGCTGCTCATGAGCCATTAAATTAGCCGGATCTACCTCAAGAATATGAGAATAATACTGTTTTGCCTCGGACTTTTTATCCAAAACAAGTGCAACATGTGCTGTTCTGGTTAATATATCAACATCATCAGGTTTACTTAAAAGTATTTTTTTATATTCTGCATAAGCATCTTCATATTTTTCATTTTGTTCATATTGTTCAGCTAAGTTCATAATATATATCCCCTTTAATACTAATTATATTTGTTTTGAGCTTCACTCATACCTTTTGTAAAATAACACGCAATACCTTCTTTTGCAATAGATATCGTCTCTTTTAATTTGTCTAATTCATCTTTGGTAAAATTTTGCAAAACAAAAACTTCCGAAGGGATTGACGGCTGCGGTCCGATTCCTATGCGAAGGCGAGCAACATTTGGAGTTCCCAAATGCTTTATAACGGATTTTATTCCATTATGCCCCCCGTCTGAGCCGTTAGGTCGGAATCTGATTTTTCCCAAATCAATAGACATATCATCATACACAATTAAAATATCACTAATGTCGATTTTATAATAATCTACAACTGCTCTTACGGCTTCTCCGGACAGATTCATAAATGTTGTCGGTTTTATAAGCAAATAGTCTTCGTCATTGTGCAAATACCTTGTCATAAGACATTTTAAACGGGAATTGTCTTTTAATTCAAGACCAGCATTTATTGCAATACTATCAATAAGCATAAATCCTGTATTATGCCTTGTAAAAGTATATTTTGCACCCACATTTCCCAAGCCTGCAATAAGTTTCATTTTCTAATTCCTGTTTTATCAGCTGTCATTTATTTGAATTTCCTCATATTTTTCATCATCTGATGCATAGAAAGTTTACTCCCCATCTCAGAGCCAAACTTTCCTGCCAATTTTCCCATATTTTTCTTGACGTCAGACATTCCCTTCATCATTTTTCTCATTTGTTCAAACTGAGATATAAACTGATTTAGTTCATGCATCGGAATACCTGAACCGGATGAAATTCTTCTTTTTCTTGATGAATTTATTAATTCAGGATGTTCTCTTTCTTCGGGTGTCATACTCTGAATAAATACTTCAATTCTCTTAAACTGCTTTTCACCCTCATGAGAGAGTTTTTGTCTGTCATCTTTTGATAACCCTAATCCGGGAATCATACCCAAAAGGTTATCCATTGAACCAAACATTTTCATTTGCTTCTGCATTTTTAAGAAATCATTAAATGAAAATTCGGCTTTTGACATTTTTTCTTCCATCTCACGTGCTGATTTTTCATCAAAAACTTCCTGAGCACGTTCAACAAGCGAAACAATATCTCCCATGCCGAGAATACGAGTTGCCATTCTTTCGGGATAAAAATCCTCAAGTGCATTAAGTTTTTCTCCGGTACCGGTTAGTTTAATCGGTTTTTTAGTACAATAAACTACACTTAATGCCGCACCGCCTCTTGAATCACCATCCAGCTTTGTTAAAACAAGACCTGTTATACCAAGCTGAGCATCAAAGTTTTCAGCAACATTTACAGCTTCCTGACCTGTCATAGAATCAATAACGAGAAGTTTTTCAGCAGGATGAAATACTCTGTCAATCAAAAGAAGCTCCGCCATCATTTCTGTATCAATCTGCAAACGACCGGCTGTATCCAGTATCAAGCTGTTATATCCGTTTTCTTTTGCATAATTAATTGCATTATTAATAATATCCTGAACATTTTGAGAATCCTCAGAATATACGTTAACACTGATTTGCTCACCCAGAGCTTTTAACTGATTGATTGCAGCGGGACGATAGACATCACAGGCAACCAAAAGCGGATTTCTGCCTTCATTTTTTAATTTTACGGCAAGCTTGGCAGAAGACGTAGTTTTACCGCTACCTTGAAGCCCAAGCATCATTATAAGATTCGGACTACCTGAAAAATCTAGATGCTGAATCTCTTTACCAAGTAATTCAATTAACTCATCATGAACAATTTTTACAAGCTGCTGTGAAGGATTAACACCTGATAATACATTTTCGCCTTCCGCTTTATCTTTAATATTTGAAATAAATGATTTTACAACTCTTAAATTAACGTCAGCCTCAAGCAATGCCCTTCTGATTTCACGAAGTGCATCCTGCATATTGTCCTGAGTTAACTCACTTTGACCGGCTGTGCGTTTTATAATATCCTGTAATTTATCAGACAAAGAATCAAACATTTATAATACCCCTTTAAAAGAAATATGTCAGATAAAATAAGAATACCATAAACAATCTGTTATGCGAATATTTTAAAGTAAGTATCCGAATTGTCTTCTGCTACCTTCTTAATACTTTCCATCATTTTAATAATGGAAGATTCCTCAGTTTGCAGGTTCTTTTCTCTTATATCAAGCCTTTTTTCTTTCGAACTTATTATGCTCTTTTTATATTCATAATCTGCCAGTGCATCATCTCTTGTCTTCTGTTCATTAACCATAACTATATTTTCAAAATCTGAAGCTATATGAGAATCATAATCATATTTATAATTATCAGGACTTGTCGGTAAGTCTTCATTATAGTCAGAATTTTTTGTAATTGTTGTAAAATAATAATCATTGTTTTGCAGCTTTTGGTTAAGATAATCATTATCAGACAAATAATAGTCTTCAACCCAGCCTTTTTCTACAATAGCTTCAAAAAGTTTGTCATAGAATGCTATTTGTGTTTCTTCTTCACTTGTAAATACTTCATTATTTTCTTCACATGCTTTTGAATAAGATGTTTCACTGTCTTCATATTCAGTATTAAGTGCTTCATATTTCTGATACCAAACATCCCAAGATGAACCTGAGGTAGTGTCACGCATAGCATAATACATGTCGTCTCCGCTGCCATTTCTAGCCGAACCACCCTTTTCAGCAAATGTAAGCATAATGGCATTAAATAATGAAGCAAACTCTATATCCCAGTTATTTGTTTCACCGGTAATACCACTGCTTTTTCTTCTTTCTTCACCCTTATCAGAGAAATCTGTTAACAAAGATTTAATTGCAGATTCTGTTGCATCGCAAGCTTCCTGGAATTTTGTTTTGTCCTCAATATTCATTGTATCTTTTGCATCAGCAAAATACTGGCTTAAACTGTCCTTAATATGGTCCATTAATGGTTTAAGTTGATCAGGCGAAGTAATATGTATAGAACCGGAGTAATAAAGTGATGATAAATCATATTCACCATATTTGCCGAGTTTTGAAGCAAATCTGTCAGCAGGAACAAATTTTACAGGTTCTTTATCAAGCCATTTTTGAAGATTGTTATACGCAGTAGTTCTTGCTGTACTTGCACTTTTAACATTATTTTGCGTAGCAGTTAAATTATTGATTTTTTCTGCATCAAAACCGGTTAGAGCCGCAAGAATTGAAGTTCTCGGTTCTCCGTCACTGCCGTTCCACGTACCACCTGCAGCACCGTTTGCTGAAATCATCTCTGCATACTTTTTATACTTGCTATCCAGTACTACTCTGTCCGAACTGTCAGTCAAAAGAACCGGATTATAGCCGTTTGCCGCATTCGGACGCATAAATGTCGAGTAACTCATATCCGTATAAGTTGCCCCCGAATTGTTAGTCCATTTCATAACCTTTGAACTCAATGCCTGATTATAGTTCAGCGATAATTTTTGCATATCACGAGTTAGTGACATTCTTTCCAGAGAAAGATGCTCTAGCTGAAGCCCAATGCTGTGTTTGCGGCTTGTTAGTTGCAAAAATCTAACTTGTGATGATGCCATTCCCATTTTTTGTTGCTTTTCCTTATTTTTTGAATAGTCCCTTTTGTTATTTTTATCGGCATTTTTTATATAAAACTTTAATAATTAGGAGTAAATTGTTACAAAAATTTACAATTAAATTTACAAATGTTTACAAAAATTTTAGAAAATAAATGTGATACAATATATACTTAGAAATGAATAAATAAATTCAGGGGGTATTTATGATATTAGTTACAGGTGGTGCCGGATATGTCGGAAGTCATACGGTTATGGCATTGTTAAAACAAGGGGAAGATGTAATAGTATTTGACAGTTTAGAGCTTGGACACATTGAAATTATAGAAACTCTAAAACAGTACGGAAACCTTAAATTTGTAAAAGGAAATTTAAAAAATATTGATGACATAAGGGGTGTCTTTATGCTCAATAAGAATATTGACAGTGTAATACATTTTGCGGCATATTCACAGGTTGCAGAAAGTATGATTAATCCTCAAAAATACTATTATAACAACGTATACGGAACATTAAATCTGCTTAATGCAATGCTTGAATTTAATGTTAAAAAAATTGTATTTTCATCAACGGCTGCAACATACGGCGAGCCTGTTTATACCCCCATAGATGAAAAACACCAGCAAATTCCTATTAATCCATACGGAAATACTAAATTATTTGTTGAAAAAATTATGGATGATTATGACAAGGCTTACGGATTAAAATCAGTAAGATTAAGATACTTTAATGTAGCAGGTGCTGATTCGGGTGCAAAAATCGGAGAATGGCACAATCCGGAAACTCATCTTATACCGAATATTTTAAAAGCATCTGCCGAAAAATCATTTAAAATGTTTGGCACAGATTATAATACGTCTGACGGGACATGTATAAGAGATTATATTAATGTTGAAGACTTAGCGGATGCTCACCTTAAAGCACTGGAATATTTGAATAACGGCGGTGAAACTAATTACTTTAACATCGGAACAAAAGACGGCAACAGTGTAAAACAGGTATTTACAGCCTGCGAAAATATAAAAGGCACTGCAATTCCCGTAGAATTATGCCCCAGACGCAGCGGTGATCCTGCAATTTTAGTTGCTGATAATGAAAAAGCAAAGAAAATTCTGAACTGGACACCTAAAAATTCACTTGAATACAGTGTTGAAACTGCCTACAAATGGGAAAAAGCACTAAGTTTAAAATAATTTTATTCACCATAATAAATATTTTCACTGGTACTTGCAGGTAATTTAATACAGAATTCTGTGAATTCACCTTCAATACTTTCTACATTGAGTTCACCGCCGTGAGCTTTAATAATCTGAAATGACAGATACAGCCCTAAGCCTGTACCAATTTTTCTGAATTTTTTTGCTGCGGAATAATATTTATTAAAAATCTTTTTAATATCAGCTTCAGAAATACCCTTGCCATAGTCCTTTACCTTTATGACAATGTACTTCGGAACCTCACCTATAGATATTTCTATGGGTGAATTGGCTTCACCATATGAGATAGCATTTTGAATCAAATTTTTAACAACTCTCTTTAGCTGAATTCTGTCTGCAAATACTCTTATGTCACGAGGAAGGTTAAATAAAAGACTGTTCTTGGTTTTATCAGCAATAGGACGCATTTCTGATATTATTTCTTCTATAAAACCTTTAAGCATAATATTTTCTCTTGATAATCTTATAGACTGATTGCTAAACTTATATGTCTCAAGAACAATTTGTACCAAGTCCAAGAGTTCTCTGTTTGAAGTCTGCATATTTTTTAAAGCAATTTCCTGTTTTTCGGATATTTTGCCAAAGTTCTCGTTTAATAATAAATCAAGCATATTAGTTTCGGCAATTATCGGAACTTTTAAATCATGAGTAAGAGTTGCGACAAAATCTTCTTTTAACGTTTCAAGCTCTTTTTGGTCAGTAATATTTTTAATTATTAGTACATATCTGATTTTTTTATCTTCAAGCTTAAGCTCCATGCTGCTTGCTACAAAATTAGATGCCATATCATTTAAAACTATAATATCATTTTCATTCAAATTACTGAATTTCTTTCCCGTTGGCAGCTGAATATAATCAGTTATAAAGTCACCCATCAATTTGCTGCCGTCTATATTAAACCACTCACTAATTTTTTTGGTAGCCCTGAGAATTCTGTAGTTATCATCTAAAATAACCAAACCATCTGATAAAGAATTAATAACAGCTTCCAGTAATTTATTTTGGCGGTTAAGTTCATTTTGGTATTCATCAACCATTTTTTCTCTGTCATAGAGAGTTTCAATCATTCTGTTGAGACTCTCGGCTAACGGTTCTGAATTCGGAATTTCAACCTTTTCAATTTTTTTGGTTAAATCACCATATCTTACGGAATTAATTGTTTTTGTAATAGTTCCTAAATAATCATTAACTTTTAACCACTTCTTCCCGGCAGTCCTAACCATAATGAAAATTGAAATCAAAAGTAACAAAACAAAAATGTTTAATGTATGAATAAAATATAAACTTTTATCAACAACAATAAAATGAATAAAACTGTTAAGCATACTTTCTTACTCCGGAAATTAATTATAATGACATTAATATTAGAAATATTTACCATTAATTATTTTTATGATAAAATTATATCAGAAAAACAGGGTGCGTTTAAATGAAAAAGATTAACAATATTATATTGGGAGTTTTTACTTGGTTTTCAAGCCTTACAGTGTATGCTGCCGATAAATTTGAAATACTTCCGGACTTGCCGGAACCCTTGGCTGCTGCTCAGGCTTCCTCTGTATCTACAGTTGAAACAACAAATTCCGCAAATAATATTGTTTCCGGCACTGCCCATGAACCAAGTGCTATTTCTGTAATTTTTGCTTTATTATTCGTAATTTTACTTATATATTTAACACGTATTATTATCGAAAAACTTAATATTGCCAGCATAAAATCATTAAAAAAACAAATTGGTGATAATTCTGATTCAAAAGTTGCCGTTATTTCAACCACTGCACTCGGAACGAACAAATCACTGCACGTTGTAGAACTCGGCGGAAAAAGATTATTATTAGGTGCATCTGTTAACGGCATAAATCTTATTAAAGATTTGGGAACTTATCCGCCTGAAGATGTTGAAGAAGCAGAATTTTCAAACATAGAAATACCAAACATAAGAATACCAAAAATTGAAATACCCAAAATTGAGTTTCCTAATATAGGGTTTACAAAAATAATTAAGAAAAAATCAGAAGACGAAACAGAAACAACAGAAGAAGAAAATATAGATGCTGAAAATAAAGATGAATTCGTCATTTCCGATATATATGAAGAAGGTCCGGACGGAATAATTGATAAGTTATTTACACAATCTAAAGAAGCCGAGTCTAAAGAAACAAAAGAAAACATAGAGCACATTAAACAAAATAATAACGAACATGAGGTTGATCCTGATGAGTTCGCATTATACAAAAAATATTTATAAATTTTATATTATAGAGGATATTAATAATGTCAAAAACTATCACAATAGGAGATAAGAGGGTTGGGGAGAATTGTCCTTGCTTCATAATAGCAGAAATCGGCATTAATCATAACGGTTCAGTCGAGCTTGCAAAAAAAATGATTGATATAGCTGTTACTACCGGATGTGATGCTGTTAAATTCCAGAAAAGAACGATTGATATAGTTTATACTAAAAGTGAGTTAGCAGCAGAAAGAAAAAGTGTGTTTGGTAATACTAACGGTGATTTAAAACGCGGCCTTGAATTTGGTGTAAAAGAATACAAAGAAATAGATTCATATTGCAAAAAGAAAAATATAATGTGGTTTGCATCATGCTGGGATGAAAATTCAGTAGATTTTATTGAAAAATTCAATCCGCCTTGCTATAAAATAGCATCAGCCTGTATAACTGATGACAATTTATTAAAATACACAAAATCAAAAAACAGACCGATATTATTATCAACAGGCATGAGTACCATGGAGGAAATCAGACATGCAGTATCAATATTAGGCGAAGATAATTTAGTCATATTACACTGCACATCAACATATCCGTCTAATGCAGATGAAATGAATCTTCGAGTGATTAATTCGTTACAAGAAGAGTTTTCGTGCCCGATTGGATATTCGGGGCATGAAAGAGGTATAACACCGTCAGTCATAGCTGTTGCACTCGGAGCAGCGGTTGTAGAAAGACATATTACCGTTGACCGAACAAATTGGGGTTCTGATCAGGCAGCAAGTCTGGAAACAGCCGGCTTATACCACATGGTCCGTGATATCAGACAAACTCCGGTTCTGCTGGGTGACGGCATTAAGAAAGTTTACCCTAGAGAACTGCCTATTATTGACAAGTTAAGACGGGTAAAGGGTATTAGTTCAAAACAACTGACTTTAGAGGTTAAGTAATATGTCTGTAAGTTTACCCGATACAATCAAATTTATTCTGACAGACTTTGACGGTGTTTGCACCGATAATTGTGTTTATATTGATTCAAAAGGCGAAATGTCTCGCAAAATTAATTTCAAAGATATTATGGGCTTTAGTTTACTGAAAAAAAACGGATATAAGATTGGTATTGTATCCGGAGAAAAAAATGCAGCAATCGAAAAAATTAATCAGGTATTTAAACTGGATGAAGTTCATCAGGACATCAGAATAAAAATTGATGTTATCAAGCATATTATGGAAAAATATCAGCTTAGCCTTGATGAAATAGTTTATATAGGTGATGATGTCAATGACTATGACAGTTTATGTTATGTAAAACACAAAATAACTGTTCCTGATGCGGTTCAAAAAATTAAAAACATTGAAGGAATACAAATAACCTCTGCACGTGGAGGAGAAGGTGCTTTTAGAGAGGTTGCCGACTCTCTGCTTGGTTAATAGTAATACTGTTTATTTCTTTATTCCATTTAATAAAATAATATACCGCAATAATAAGGTATACCAGCCATTGAAATACAATCGGATATGCTTTTACATCTTTCATAGCGAGCAATAACCACATTATTAATGAAAATACATCAACAACTATCCATAAATACCACTGTTCTAAAGCACGTTTTACAGTCAGGTACATACCAAAAATTGAAAATACTGTTGTAATACTGTCGAACAGAGGAAATGCATCATTAAAATGCTTGAGTATAATTAGTGTTATTATAACAGATATGACTAGCAACACTGACATAATAACACGTTCTTTGCGGCTGAGTTTAGTTTTTATGATTTCATACTTATCTATTTTTAAATTTTGATTCCACTTAAAAAATCCGATTATTTGGATTGGTACATAATATATAAGATTAAGTAAAAAATTCCCCCAAAGGCTGTTTTTATATGTCAGATATGAATATATTAATGTACCGCAAAGCCCTATCGGATAACAAATCGGCAAACCTTTTCCGGCTAATATTGTGTATGTTATTCCGCAAAATGCTGATATAGAAGAAATCACAGCATCATTAGTAATTATTATATTCAATCCTAAACAACAATATGCAACAAGTATTAAAAATATTTCGAATTTTTCAAATTTTATTTTATTTATATTACTCATAACTTTCTATTTACCCGTTTATCTATTTATGTTATCTTATAAAAAAAAATGAAAGTAAATTCTCAGAGGGATATCTCATTCAAAAGCATATATACAAACAAAGCCGTTAAAAAAGGATTTGAATTTGCAGCCTCAAACGGAGCACTTTTTGGTGCATCAGCAACAGTAGCATTCTCAGCTTTTCGACCAATATCCATCTTACTAACACCAAAAACGGAAAAAGAAAACCGAAAAATTGCCGCTGCGAAATCTATAAGTTCAAGTATAATTAATTTTATACTTATGCTTGGAATATCCGTTCCACTTGCTAAATCAATAAAAAAAATTGATGACAAACCGGCAAAATATTTGTCAGCGGAAGCAATAAAATGTTTAAAGGATAAAAATACAGAATTAACTGCTTCTAAAGGATATGAATTTGGTACTCAAATGTTTAAATTAGGAATTGCGGCACTGGTTGCCGTTCCAAAAGCAATAATGACTGCTGCCGGACTTCCGTATATAGTTGATGCAATGACAGCAAAAAATAAGCAACAAAATACGAAAGAGATATCATTCAAGGGAAATAAATTAAGAAATAAACCCGCAAATTTCATTGCTGATATAATTAATCGGAAAGGAATGCTTAAATTTATTGATAAATACAAAGATTCAAACTTTCCTATGCACATTACGGCACTTACAGACGTAATTGCAACACTTGCATTTATGCAACAGGCAAACAAAAGCAAAAAAATTGATGAAAAAAGAAAAAATACTCTGCTGTATAATGCAGGAATCTCAACCGCATTAAGTATAGCAGGGGGATATACATTAGATAAAATTCTTGATAAACCTTGTCAAAAATTTATAACAAAATATAAATTAATAAATAAGAATGATAAAAACTTATCAAAGCAGCTGCAAGGGATAAAAATTACAAAACCATTTATAATACTTGGAACAATATATTACATACTAATTCCGCTTATATCTACATTTCTCGCAGAAAAAGCAGATAAGTCCAATTAAATTTTACAATTTATCATATCCGCGAAGCAACGGTTTATCGGGATCTTCTTCGTAATACAATTTATTTCGCCAACGTTTTCTCAAATCTATAGGCTCAAATAGCGATTGGTCTTCGTGATCCAAAGGCTGAATAATTTTTGTCGGTCCGCCTGTATTCTGCTCTACAGCACCGATTTGTACTTCTTTATACTGTTCTGCTTTAACCTTCATCTCGGCTTCTTTTTTAATCTGTTTTTCTTCACGGCGTTTTGCACGATTTTCTTTGGTTTTACTTATTCTGTTGGTAGTATTTGACTTTATACCATCGATATCTTTTTTGCCCTCTTTATACCATCTTCTGTACTTTTTCGTAAAGATATTATCAAAATTACCCATATCATAGTAAATTTTATACGATTCTTTAAGGTATTCAGCATCAGTAAGTACATTAACCTGAACATTTTGAGCAATCTCAGGGCAAACCATTCTTGAATAATCTCTGATTTTTTGAAGCTGCTCGGTCTGAGGCGAAGGTCCTCTTGTAAGAATTCGGCTTTCAACAACACTTATTGTTTTATAAAATGTATTAGACCATAATACAGCATTGTTTTTGGTATCTACCAATACAGCATAAGTGCTGATTTTATATGCAGGATCAATAACTGTTGCACCGGCTATATTTAAAAAATCCCACAGAGTCCTTCTTAATACATAATTTTCAGAATCAATTGATGAAGTTAACAACAGTACATACTGCTGATTATTAATTTTTGCCACTTTTTTTAAAAGCGGATAATCTACATTATAAGAAGTTTTATATTTATTCATGAGATTTCTTGCCGGAACCATATATGACGGATTACTTTTTAGTAATTTTCTTTCTTCAGAAACAACAGGTGAAATAATATAATCCGTTTTATTTAAAAGGTTAATGACTTCATTAGAAAAAAACTCAGCAGTAGAATTATAAATAAATGAATCAATAGCAAGCTCATCCGTTACTATATTATCAGGCAAAACCAACACTGTTTTCTTCTTTACATCATCTGCCAGACAAAACGGAGCGCAAAATATTACTATCCCAACTATAATTACTTTTAATAAATCTCTCACATCAAAATTATATCATAGTTATTACTAAATGGAAATATTAATATTTCTGTAGTTGTCCTCTTTTTTTGTGTTTATGGCATAATTAAAATATAAAAGAAAGGAACAATAATATGTCAGAAGTCAGAGTAAGAATTGCACCGTCACCCAGCGGAAATCTGCATATCGGAACCGCAAGAACGGCACTGTTTAATTATTTATTTGCAAAGAAAAACAATGGTAAATTTGTATTAAGAATAGAAGATACTGATGCTGAAAGAACAGCACAGGAATATGTTGATAATATTTTTGATTCACTTAAAGCACTGGGCTTAAATTGGGATGAAGGTCCGGATGTAGGCGGTGATTTTGGTCCATACACACAGTCACAACGCTTTGACATTTATCCGAAATATGTTCAGCAGCTTTTAGACAGCGGCTTTGCTTATGAATGTTTCTGCACTCCGGAAGAACTTGAAGCAGAAAAAGAACTCGCTACACAAAATAAACAGGCTTATGTTTATTCTAAAAAATGCGAAAACCTTACAGAAGATGAAAAGGCTAAACTGAGAGCAGAAGGCAGAAAACCTGCTATCAGATTCAATATCGCAAAGGCACAAAAAGCTTTTCACGATTCTTCAATTCTGGAATTTGACGATTTGGTAAAAGGTAAATTACATGTTGATACAAACCTTATCGGTGATTTTGTAATTATGAAATCAAACGGTGCTCCTACATACAATTTTGCAGTTGTTATCGATGATGCATTGATGAAAATATCACATGTCATAAGAGGAGAGGACCATATTTCCAATACTTATAAACAAATCCTTATCTTTGAAGCATTAGGCTTTGAAGTCCCAAGATTCGGCCATTTGGGTATGATTCTTGCACCGGATAGAAGTAAACTTTCCAAAAGACACGGTGCAACAGCTGTTTCAGACTTTGTTAAAGAAGGTTATCTGACAGATGCTTTGATTAACTTTGTTGCACTTTTAGGCTGGGCACCCTCTGACGGTCAGGAAATTAAAACAGTCGATGAAATTGCTCAGGATTTCAGAATCGGTGAAATATCTTCATCTAACTCAATATTTGAATACGATAAACTAAAATGGATGAACAGCCACTATATAAAAATGCTTCCGATAGATGAACTGAAAGAAAGACTTAAACCGTATCTTACAATGTACAATCTGGAAGAACTGGGTGATGCTAATTATACTAAAATGGTTGAACTTACCAGAGAACCGTTAACACTTCTCTCTGATATAACAGACGCAGTTCCGTACTTCTTTGGAAAAGATGTAAAAATCGATCCTGAAGCACAAACCGGAACTCTTGATACAGAAGTTGCACAGAAAGTTCTTGTTGACTTCGTTAACAAAGCTAAGGACTGGGAATGGAGAGAAGAAAATCTTCACGAAAAACTTGCTGAATTCCGTGCATACTGGAAAGAAAAAGACGGTATCAAACCTAAAGTAACGATGTGGGCAGTTCGTGCCGCTATCACAGGCAGAACTTGCGGAGCCGATATGGTAGGAATATTAGAAATATTAGGGAAAGAAACATCATTATACAGAGCTGAAAAATCAATAAAATTAACTGTATAATAAATATTATCAAATTAGTAAAACCCCCTCTGCATAATAGCCGAGGGGGTTTTAAATATAAAATATATTTAGTTAGCAAATAAATTCAGCTTTTCCTGAAAGCAAGAAGATGATTCTACACAATCTCTTTTAAGCAACCTTGATACTTTACCCTTATCTTTGAACAACAAAACATAAGGTAAATTCGGATAAATGTGATAAACCTTATTGAATTTTTTTGTCTCTTCATCTGCAATATTAAGTGTTGCAAAGTTATACTTTACAGAATTCTGTGAAGCAGCACTTCCAAATGCCGAGAGAGTATTTTGAATATCATCAGCCCAATCAGCATAAATTAAAACCGCACATGGTTTTGTCTGTGAAATAACTTCACTATATGTAGCAGCATTTGCACTCGATGTACACATAACACCGGCACTTATAATTGCTAACGTTGTTAATAACTTTTTCATTAGTTTACCTCACTTTTTCTAACATTTATTCAGCATTTGCCAAAGTATCCATTTCTTCAGCAGAACCATAAGCGGAATGGCAACCGCAGTCACAATAAATCACTTCGCCTGTCGTTCCTGAAGATAAATCTGATGCAAGATATAAACCTGCTTTACCGACATCTTCTAATGCAACATTTCTTTTGACAGGAGAACGCATTACAGCAGCCTTAAGCATTTTTGAGAATCCTGAAATACCCATTGAAGCAAGTGTCTTAACAGGACCGGATGATAAGCAGTTAACTCTTATGCCCTTAGGTCCCAAATCAACTGCCAAAAATCTCATAGCGGATTCTAATGCTGCTTTTGCGACACCCATAACATTATAGCTTGGAACAGATAAAATTGAACCTAAATATGTAAGTGCAAGAATTGAACTTCCTTCGTTTAAAACAGGTTCGGCATACTTAGCAACAGTTACAAGTGAAAAAGCACTTACTCCCATAGCTATATCCCAAGCTTCTCTGGTTGTATCAATAAATCTGCCCATCAATGCTTCTTTAGGTGCAAAAGCTACGGCATGAACGACAAAATCAATTTTACCGTAAACTTTTTCTACTTCTTTAAATACAGCTGCAACTTCATCTTCTTTTGTAACATCACAACTCATTATAATTTTTGCATTCATAGATTCAGCAATTGGTCTAACTCTCTTTTCCATTGCTTCACCGGCATAAGAAAATGCTATTTCAGCACCTGCTTCATGAAGCTGTTTAGCTATACCGTATGCAATACCGTGAGTGTTAGAAACACCAAATATTATACCTTTTTTACCTTTCATTAAATCCATGATAAAACTCCTCTTTAAATTATTACCAATCAATATTACCAAAAAATAAGGGGTAAATAAAGATTCGTATTGTAAATGTAACGGTTTGTAAAGCTAAGGGGAAATACAAATAAATATATGAACTAATAATTAAACTATATTTAGTTCGTTATAACTCACTTTAGTCTTGTCAAAGTCCGCCACTCGAGTATAAATTTTCACTCTGCGTAAAATCCGCAAAGAAAAACCCCGAGGGTAAATCTGTGACGGGTTTTCCGTAACAGCACCCTAATGGGGCTAAATTTGTAAGTAAGATGTAAGATTATATAAGAGAGTGTGTATTGTGTTTCTTTTCGTATGCTATTATTACAGCTTTATGTTTTTTACTGCATATAATACTATTCTGTCGTCTCCTGTCTGTTTTGATTCGCTGATTATGCGATAAAGTTGTTACCAAATCTGTTTGCTCCGTAGAAAAATGATTCTTTCATTACCTGATGAAGATTTCTTTTTCTTACTAAGCGATTGCCAACTTTAGTGTTTGCGATTGCTTCAACTGATTTTTCATAGCAGTTGTTTGCAAGTGATGTGATGTATTTGGATACTGTTGTTTCTTCTTGAGCTTCTTCTACTGATACAGGAGCTACTTCTTTATCGAAATAATCAAAAAAAGTATTTATTGAATCGATTTCTTCTTTTGATATTTTTGATTCTAATAACATCTGCTGTATCTCCTATATATCGCTCACATATATATAAAGTATTTCACTTTTAAAAAATTGCCTTTTTTATTGCCTTTTGTTAAGTTATGTAAAGTTTAATTTATTTTTTGGCGGTTTTTGTAATGTTTCTAAACATTTGAAAGCATAGAAAAAGCTCCGAAACATTATTATTCCGGAGCTTTTTGTAATTAAGATTCAATAATTACTATTTCCAGCTAAAAAGGCTCTTCCAGAAGTTCTTTTCATTTTCAACTGCTTTTTTTGTATCATTTACAGTCTTTTTTTGAGCATCTATTTTAGCCTGAGCTTCTGCTTTTTTAGCATTTGCTTTTTTTTCTGCTTCTGCTTTTTTTGCTGCTCTGTCTGCTTGTGCTTTATCAATTTTATTGTTTAAATTTTGTTCTGCCTGATTTACTTTATTTACACCATTACTTACTGATGTAGTAAATTTGCTCAAACCGGAAGCAGCGAACACAGAACCTGTAAATGCAATTAATGCTAATACTGTTAAAACTTTTTTCATTATAATCTCCTTTCTTATCAAACAAAATTTTAAAATATAAACATTTATATTTCAAGATTTTTTATTAAAATTTGTAAAAATAAGTGATAATAAAAAAATTAGAAAATCAGACTCAGAATTAACTAAAATCAAAATTGAATTTTTTGGATATATCACATAAAGAAAAAGCCGGAAAATATTCCGGCGTATCCCTATATTATTTAATCGTAGTTTACTTAATCGTAAATATATACTCCGTAAAACGGTTACTTAATAACCGTAAAAAACTTAAATTCTGACGGCATTAACTTGCCAAATGTCAGATTATTTGTTGCTGCAACAAATTTTTCCTCTATAAAATCGGTACCGTCAAATCTATACTCGGAAACAATTGAATAATCACAAGAAAGTTCTATAGATTTATCAAAAACTTCTCTGCCTTCAACAATTTCTGACCATGAATTTCCGTTATCATCATTTTTAAGTACCTTTTCAGTCGGAGCCTGAGCATTAGCAATAACAAGAATAGAATTTTTTAAGCCTTCTTTTTGAATCATCCAGGCGACAAAACCATCATCATCTTGCCTGATTATATGAGCTTCTCCGTCAGTGATTACGGAATTGTTTTTAACAAATCTGTCTATAGCATCAAATTTTGAATAGAAATCATAGTCTTTTTCTCTTTTCATTGATACTTCATTACCGATTACATATTCCATACCGGTTTTTGTGAAAGATTCATCTCCGTCAATATACATAACAGGACGTTGTGCAAATCTTCCGCCCGGTAAAAATTTATACTTAAACCACTTAAATAATGCACCCTGAACACCAAGTTGTCCCGGATATCTGTCAATAGCTTCAAACTCTCCGTCCTGATTATTATATGTTTTAATAATTGATAAAGGAGTTGATTTCTTTGAAGATATATTGTAATTAGACAAATTCAAATTGTCATCAGCAATTACTTCCGGTGTTTTATAACTCTGAGAAACAATATCATTACCCCACAAAAGGTCAAAGTTCATATCTTCATGATATTCTTTGTAATAATTGTCCCAAAGCATATATTCACCAAGAACTGCAAAATACGGAACTTTTTCCTTCATAGCAGTATTTAATGCACCCAAAACTTTTCTCGGAGCTCTGTAGCTAATCGGTACACCGTCTTTTTCAGAAACTTCATCAACAATATGGTCTATATGGTCAATTCTGAATCCGTCAAAATTAAATTCAGATTGTAAATTCTTCATATAATCGATGAAAAAGTTTATTACATCTTTATTAAATTTTCCATTTTCAAGGTTTACAAAATAATAAGGTGTCTGACAATCAAGGTTAGCAAAATGAGTAACATCTTCATTATCAAATTTATAATGTTTGAATGTAGGATACGAAGCCCCCTCGCTCATTTTATCAAAAACCGGTACACCTGCCGAGCACCAAGCTCCACCCGGTGCCGGCCACATTCCTGAACTGATAAGAGCACTAATAATCTCACCCTGATTTGTTATATCATTTTCAGTAAGCTTTTTACCTTTATAATTATTTGCAACACGATTAATTATATTTTTTGCTTTTTTATGCAATTTAATCTGGATACTATGTTCAAGCATTGAATTTGACAAAAAGACTTTTATTTCTTTTAATTCACTATCAATATCATCAAATATAGCTTTATAATGTTCTGATAAATCACCGTAGCTTTCACCTTTGATATCTTTTTTATAAATTCCGCCAACAATATCCAAATCTTCTTTCGAATATTTTTCCGTAAGTTTTGATAATACTTTATCAACATTAATAGAAAGTTCTTCAATAAGTGCATTAATATCAAACCATCTTGCACATTCTGGATTTGTAAGAACAATTTTTGAAAATCTTCCGGTTTGCGGCAAAATATCATAGATTACGGGATGACCGGCAAGCTGCGTTAACTTTATAAACATTTTTACCTGTTCATCCGCATTCAAACCTGTTTTTTCAAGAATATTTTTATCTTCAAGATTAGGGCTTACACAACTTGCCGTAGGAAGGTATGCAACACCAAATTCTCTCGGATGAAACGGAATTAAATACATTGTTGTTCCGAATATATTATTTTCAAGATTTCCGCTTGGTAAAATTAACAACTGACGAAGCCAATCCATAAATTTACCGCAAGAATCAGAATTATTACCGTTACCAAGACCGGCAAGGTTTGTAAGTTTTATATCATGTCCTTCTTTTTGAAGCCAGGATGAATTTTTTACATTATTTCTTGCAAGAACACTGGTTTTAGAAAAGTCAAATTTACCGTCTTTAAATATACCGTTAGCTGCCCATTTAAATTCAAGAGCATAAAGAACTTCAGCATCAGATAACTCCTCAAGAGCCTTGATTTGCGGATAAGGAAGATAACCAAATTTTTCCATTTGGGTTTTTAAATACTCTTTTCTTTCATCACTAATGGTATCAAAAGAAAACATTTCTTTTAACTTTGAATAGAAAGAGTTTAAATCTTCACAAATATTTCCTGTTTCTTTCTTAAATAAAAATGCTAACATAGGGATTCTCCTTACTATCGGATTTCAGTATTCTGAATGTACATTTAATTTTCACAGTTGGATTTGTATAAAAATAATATCATGCATATATATTTTATACAAACAATTGTAAAGGAATGTAAATAGAAATTTAAAGAAAAATATTAAAATTGGTAACTATAAATATAGTTACCAATATATAAATATTAAACTGCTACTTTTAGTTTATTTTTTTCCTCTAATGCACGTTGTTTGTCTTCTTTTTCGTGAATTTTTCTTGTATTATGATATGTCCATCTCGGAATTACCCAGCCTAAGAGATATGGTGAAATAAACACTGTAGCCAAGAATCCCGGAACAGAATTCAAACCTCTTGCAACAGTCATTATTTTGTTCTTACCGCCGACTTTTCCTGCATTCTTCATCAGTTTGGCTATAAATTCATCAACAGTTTTCTTATCTGTAGATTTGCCGAGTTTTTCAAGATTAGCTTCTATATTTTCCATAAATGAAGTAATCTCTTTATTACCTTTTACGGTTTCCATAGCTTTTAATTTTTCAAACTTAGTTGTCTTTTCATTAAATAATTCATTAACATTTTCACTGTTAGAAATAATCTTAGTTAAATCGCCGCCATTCTTATCAATATATTTGCAGAAATTAAGCATTTTCTCTTTAGAATCAATGTTGCCGTACAAAGCCATAATCTCGGAATTCTTAAGAACATGTGCTTTGCTGTACGGATTAAATAAATCCAAAATTGTATGAAATTTGTCTTTTGTCCTGTCTTTTTGCATTAATACGAAACCTGAACTCTTTTCATAAGAGGTAACAAATGCTCTCGTCATCATTGGAACAGCAAAAACAACAGCAAGTGATGATGTTACATCTCTGAAAATAATTTCCCACAATTCAGTTAAATCACGTTTGCCGTTTTCATCAATTTCGGCACGATTATATGCTCTCAAGCAACGTGGTGTAAGCAAACCGAACAACGATAAACATGCCATAAGAGAATCCGTAAAATTATTTCCGTTATATTCAAAATGTCTTGATAAAAATCCGCTTTTATTTTTATCAATAGCTTTACCGATTTTCTCAATAATATTATCTTTACCCTTGAAGGAAACATTTTTATTTTCAGAATTGTCATTTGTAACATTTTGCAGATTTTTTCTTGAGCCGGGTGCTACGTTACTTCTAATATAAATTTTAGGTAAAACAGATAATACACCCAATGTAGCAGCAATCATACCGACGTTAACAATAATACGTTTACCCAAAGCGGTATGTTTCAAGCTTTCTGCGAGTTTCTCATTGAGCTTGTCAAGTTTTTTATTGGAAGTAATTGCATCATCTGCGTATTTTTTCATTGCCTCAAAAGTACGTCTGGCATCAAATGTTTTTATATCATTATTTTTTACTGAACCGAATTTAACCTTTTCAAGCAAATCAAGGTCTGAACTTGTCTTATACTTAAGTTCATTTATGTAATTAGTTATAGCTGATAAACGTTCCGAACGATATTTAGCCTTACCTCTGAATTTCGAAAGTTTTGCATCAGCCGGAATGTTTTCATACTTATTTAATTCCGATAAAATGTAATCAACAGATTCATTTGCTACATTTTCTTCTCCAAGTGTTTGTTTCAGGATGTTTTCAATATTAAGTCTGTAAAATTCATCTTTAAATTTTGCGGAATTATTTAATATTTCACGATTAAAGCCGTTTGCGGCAACAATTTCTTTTAAACTGTTACCGTATCTTTTAATTAATTCAGTATTTACACTTGATGTACTTGCCCACTTAGCAGCTAAATATAAACTTACAGGAGCAACCGCCATCATTGTAGGTCCGGTAATACCTTCTCTGCCTAAAACTTCAAATCCTTCCTGACGATTATATTTACCGGTTACGTCTTTATCACGCAAAAAACCTGCACATGTTCTTGGTACCGTCATTCCTAAAAAATCCTGAATCATAAACGATATCATAAAGCCGCCACCTTCTATCCAGCTCATAATTCTGCCTGAAAAATCAATCGGTGCGGACATTTTTGATTTAAAAGCAGGAGATACGGATATCGTGTTATCATCTGAATGGGGAATAACATGACCAGACTGTAATATTAAATTTTGAGAATTATTAATTTCCACAATATAACCTATAAAAATACATCCTATAATTAAATAAAGTATTTTTAATTCATGAAATTGCCAAATTTTGAGCATGTATGTTAAGAGATGTAACATTATGAAAGGGTGATTAGGCAAATTTTGGTAAAAACCAGTTTTATATAATATAGGTGTAGAAAATGTCGACATATATTTATGACGGAAATGTTTATCAAACAAGATCGCCACTAAACGGTCTTGAGGGTTATATTGCAGCTACGGCAGTATCAGGTGCAATATTAAGTCCGCTTGCGTATATAGGAAAACTTCCCGTCAGACAAATAAAAAAAGAAGAGCAGTATAATCCGATATACAAAGATTGTTTATATAAAGCACTACACAAATCGGGCTTGTATGATATGGGGGTAGATATCATCAAAGCTCAAAATGCTGATATAAGTCCTGAATATAAAAGCGGAAGAAATGCTGCCTATCTTATTCCGGATAAAAAAGTAATAATAAACACAAATAAATCTGCTTGTCTGGGTTTTCACGAACTTGGTCATGCCATGAATAACTTAATGAGTAAATACGGAATCAAGTATCTGACAAAAATGAGATACCCGGGATATGTAATAGCCGGAATAATGGAATATTTTGCAATATTTTCAAGAACAAAACCAAAAGAAGCCCAACGTAATATTATGGACATAATTGAAGATAACTGCGGTAAAATTGCATTTCTTGCAATGATGCCTATGGTTGCGGAAGAAGCAATAGCATCAATCCGAGGTATGAAACTGGCAGAAGAAGCCGGACTTCCCAAAGAATTAAGGCAAAACATGAAAAAACTGCTTAGCAAAGCATTAATGACTTATGGCGGAAAAGCTGTTTTAGGCGGTCTTGCAGTATATGCCTCAAGAAAAATTATGGATTATTTTACAAGACCTAAAAATATCGGTAATTTCGATTTATTCAGCTGATAATTTTTCTACTTCATTATTTTCAGGATCATAAACCGTAATTGATTCCCTGATACCATCTGCATAATTAGAAGTTATTGTATTTTTAACCTTCAGGTCAGAAGTGTATAGTATTTCTTTTGTTTTAAGTCCTTCATCATATTCCGAAAATACAGAACCGCTATCTGACGGTTTATCGGAATTATAATATGTAAACCGTTTGATATCAGCACCGTCATAAGTTGAAGATACACTGATTTTTGTATTACCTTCTTTATCATATACAATATTTTCAACACGTAGGTCAGAACCGTTCTCAAGTGTTTCTTTACGCATAGAAAGAGTATTTCCGTCTGCATCTTTCATTTGGTATTTTACAGGATTATCAGGAGAATAATTCCAAGTTTCCACAAATATAACATCTCCTGCTTCATCATAAGTTGTATGTCTTAATGGCTTACCGGTATCTTTATCATAATCCCATATTTCATTGCTAAAATCTTTCGTTTTACCGCTATATCCGAGAGTTGTATTCGTTTTATGACCATTTTTCAGGGATATTTCGGTAAAATCAATACCTAAACGAATATTTGACGAATTATCCGTAATTAATAGTATTTTATCGTGAGATTTATTTGCCATTAATATATTGCTGTTTTCATATACAGAATTTAATTCCTCTTTAATATTGTCTGAAATATCAGGCATTAAAGTTATAGCAGAAAGAGGAAGTGCAGTAGATGGGACATCAGAATACAAATTAATTTTTTTATGAATAATCACTGATGAAGATGATGTTGTATTGGATTTATCAGATTTTAAAGCTTTATCATTTTTTGTTTTTCTATCAGCTAAAAATTTATTACCCTCAACATTTAAATAATTATCAGCAGCATTATCTTTTTTTAAGCTGTAATTTTGCTGTTCTGCACTATCATTTTTTACAGAATTGTGCTGAGTATTCTTTTGTAACAATAATATACCAGCAGAAACAACCAAAATAATTGCAGATGCAGTTATAAGTTTTGCTTTATTCATATTTTCACCCCATACTATACACTTCTGATTATAAACTTTATATTTGATTTTATCAATCTCTTTTTATGATAAAATCATTTTATGAATATATTGGAAAGTATAAAAGGAAAAGTTATTGTATCCGTTCAGGCTATGCCTGGTGAGCCTTTATACAAAGAAGAATGCATGAAAGCCATGATGGCATCAGTTGTAAACGGTGGTGCATCAGCATTAAGAGTTGCGGGAGTAAGGGATATAAAAAATGCAAAAGAATTCGGATTACCGGTCATCGGCATAACAAAGCCCGACAAATTACCCGATAACTGGCTTGATGTCGTATATATCACAGCAACAAAAGACGATATAATAAAAATAATTAATGCAGGAGCTGACATAGTAGCATTTGACGGCACAAACAGAAAAAGACCTGATGGAAGCAATATAGAAGAGATTATATCAATAATTCATGAAAACAACAGAATTGCTATGGCTGATATATCAACATTAGAGGAAGGTATCAATTGTGCAGAAGCAGGTTGTGATATTATATCAACTACTTTGTCCGGATACACTTCACACTCTTTAAAACAAAATACAGAGCCTGACTTTGACCTGTTGAAGCAGCTGAACGACAGAATCAGCAGACCTGTTATACTTGAAGGCAGAATATGGGAGCCTTCTCACGTTAAAAAAGCATTTTTGCTTGGAGCACATTCTGTTGTTATAGGCTCTGCTATTACAAGACCACAGTTAATTACAAAAAGATTTACGGAAGGTTTTTAAAATATGAAAAAAGCACTTTCTTTTGATATAGGCGGAACAAAGATTTACAGTACAATAATTGATGAAACCGGCAATGTAATATCAGAAGTTGATAAGTTTTCAACACCAAAAACAATTGACGGAATTAAACAAATACTAAAAGAACAAATTGCAAAACACGAATCGGAAATTGATGCAATAGCAATCGCAACAGCCGGTGCCGTAAACAATGCAAATACAGCCGTAATCGGTTCAACAGGGAATCTGGTACAGGGATACAGCTCCATTGATTTTCAAAGCCTGAGTTCAAAAAAAGTATTTTTAGAAAATGATGCCAATGCAGCCGCCTGGGCTGAATATAAAATCGGAGCTTCAAGAGGCTCAGATATTTCAATCATGCTTACCTTAGGAACAGGTGTCGGAGGCGGCATTATAATAAACGATAAACTTCTTAAAGGAAAGTCAGGAGCTGCCGGAGAAATGCATTTTAAAATGTATTCCGACAAACGCAGAAAATGCTCTTGCGGAAGTTGGGACTGCTTTGAAATATATGCATCAGGAACTGCTCTGAAAATTGATGCGGAAGAAGAACTAAACGATAAAAATGTAACAACTTATGATGTTATAAAAGGTGTTGAGAATCGTAACGAAATTATGACAAAAATATTGAATCGCTGGCAAGATGATATTATAATCGGAATCAAAGGACTTGCAAACATATTTGATCCTGACTGTGTAGTCTTATCAGGTTCAATGGCAAAGTTTGTAAACATAAAGAAAGTGGAAGACGAAGTTAATTCAGACATAGTCACAACACCAACATCAATAAGACTGGCAACGGCAGGAAATTATGCAGGAATGATTGGTGCCGCATTATTGGCACTTTCATAAGGAGTTAGGATGGGTAAGGCTAAACGCAGAAGTTTAAACAATGGTATAAATGATAAATATCCGAGCATAAAAAGAGAAGATGCCCTTAATGAGGTTATTGAAAAAATTCAAAACCGTAAAGAGGTAATAGATAAAATTACTCTCTTTGACTTCACTGCGGAAGAGATGCTTGAAGCCGGTGCCGCCTACGAAGATGTAATGGCTTTTGGCGGTCTGATTCACTGATTTTATAAGCATTAATATTAATAATTAATTTGTAATTTTTACTTGGACTTTGTATAATAAATATAAAAATAATCAGAATTTTAATATGAGAGTTTATTATAAGTCTACATACACATACAAATTTTATTGCTATTTAATTAAAGAAATTGGGAAATTAGTTTCAACTTTAGGTAATATAGTTCTTTTTGGTATTGAATTTTTAAAGGGACTCAGCTCAAAACCTACAACGTTTAGAGAAATCATTGAGCAGTCATCAAGATTTGGTGTATCATCACTTCCTATTACTTTATCAATAGTCGGGATGACATCTGTTATTGTAGCTATGCAGGTAGCAGGAGAAATGGTAAAACAGGGAGGCGGTAATTATGTCGGAATGTTGATTTCAATATTAATGGTCAGAGAAGAAGCGGCAATAATGGCAGGATTTGCAATAATATCAATGATTGGTTCTTCTCTTGCATCTGAAATCGCAACAATGAAAGTTACAGAACAAATAGATGCTATTCAGGTATTAAAAGTTAACCCGATACACTATCTATTCACACCGCGCATTATTGCCGGAACTATAATGATGCCATTGGTGGTTGTTATATCTTCTGCAATAGGTATTTTAGGCGGTGCAATAGCATCTAACGTTGTATCAGGCTTATCTTTTAAAGCATATTTTGATTCTGTATGGTTTGGACTGAATATGCACGACTTGAAAGTTTGCATTATAAAATCAATAGCATTTGGCTTTGTTATAACACTAATCAGCTGTTCCTGCGGAATGGAAGCAAAAGACGGTGCAAAAGGTGTAGGACTGGCAACAACAAAAGCTGTTGTCTGGTCATTTGTTGCAATAGTAATTGTTGATTTACTGTTTGCAGCGGCATTCTTTTATTAATCAGAAAGAGGAAATATGGGAATTGAAGTTAAAAATCTCGTAAAATCATTTAATAATAAAGTTATACTGGATGATATTTCCTTCAAAGTTAATGACGGAAAAATATTATCAATAGTCGGATTTAGCGGTTCGGGGAAAAGTACGGTATTAAAATTAATAAGCGGACTGATTGAAAAAGACTCAGGAGAAATCATTACCTCAGGCGGTGATATTGCAATGGTTTTTCAATACTCAGCATTGTTTGATTCCCTAAACGTATTTGATAATATTTCTTTTGCACTAAGAGAAAGAAAAGATTTGAGGGGTAAATATACAGAAAGAGAATTAAAAAAAATTGTAGCAGAAAAACTTGAATTGGTAGGATTATCAGGTATAGAAAACAAGTTTCCGTCAGAATTATCAGGCGGTATGCAAAAACGTGTAAGTTTTGCACGTGCTATTGTTACCGAACCTAAAATTATACTGTACGATGAACCGACAGCAGGCTTAGATCCGATATCTTCAACACTTATTGAAGATTATATAGTAAGATTAAAAAATGAAACACATGCCGCATCAATTGTAGTAACACACCAAATGTCCACAATTCGAAGGACGGCAGATTCAGTATTAATGTTGTATAATGGACATGCAGTTTTTGAAGGAACACCTGATGAACTCTGCAAAGAAGAAACACCATATACAAAGCAATTTGTAGAAGCGGCACTTGAAGGTCCTATGAAAATGAATTAAAGAGGTTTTAATAATATGAAAATATCATCATCATTTAAAGTTGGAATTTTGGCTATTATATCAATAGCAATGTTGTTGTTTACAATATTATGGATAAAAGGACGTTCATTTTCATCAGCAGAAAGAATTGAAGTCCGTTTTAAAGATGTAAACGGTATGCGCCCAGGTTCCGGTGTACAAATGATGGGATTGAGGGTAGGACAGGTTGAAGATATTATACCTGTTGTTGACGGTGAATCAAGTTATGTAAAAATGAGATTCGTTATAACCGAGCCCGGAATTACAATTCCTAAAGCTTCAACACTTTCAATACAACAATCAGGACTTATCGGGGAACAGTTCCTTGAAATAACTCCGCCTAAATTGCGTTCTGTTTATATACCTGTTGTTGATAAAACATTGATTCTTGATAATGCAGATGTAGAAATTAAACTTGATGATAAATATTATACGGTCGGAAAAGTTAAAGGCTCACAAATAATGACATCAAAGCTGGTGCCGCTTGAGCTTTCAGACACAATTAAAACAAATTATGCTTATAAAGTTGATTATGTGGTTAAC
Organism: Candidatus Gastranaerophilales bacterium; assembly: GCA_016280955.1. GTDB lineage: Bacteria > Cyanobacteriota > Vampirovibrionia > Gastranaerophilales > Gastranaerophilaceae > CAG-196. The sequence goes on from JAEEHV010000006.1 coordinate 122,141, forward strand.
CTGCCGGGATTAAGACTACCGCATTTTATGAAAGGCAGCATTGTAACAACCGATAATGTTAAGAAACTGCGGATTGAACCGCTTGATGGTTCTATGCTTCCATATCCGCAGCAGACCTCGCCATATACAATAGTAGAACCTATGAGATTGGCTACATTTATGGATTTACAATATCAGGCAGCCGAATCGCTGACTGAAATGAGCAAAATGGTTAACGATTTAATGAACGATAAAATGATTGCAGAAATAAGACAATCTGTTACAAACTTTAAAGACTTAACGGCACAGGCTACAACAACACTTCAAAAAACCGAAAAACTTATTGATACATCAAGAAATGATATCGATGCAATTTTATGGATGATGAGTGATGTCGCAAACAGCTTTAACAAACTTACTGCCAATATTAACGGTATAATCGGAGATGAAAAATTCAAACCGACATTATACCAAACTGCAGATTCTTTATCAAAACTATCAGATGAACTAACTCCAATACTCGGCGAAATTGATGCAAAAGCATTTGCAGAAGATTTGAATGCTGTTATGTCAAACATGAAAGAGATATCAAACTCTGTTAATAATATGACAAAAGACGAAAAACTTAAAAATAAAATTACGACTTCAATTGATAATTTGAATTCTACAATGTACGAAGTCTCTACTGCACTGGAAACTATTAACGGAGAAAGAGGCGATAAAGAAAACTTAAAACAAATAATGACTGACACCTCTGAAACAGTTGCAAATCTTAGAAAATTCTCAGAAAAATTGAATAAGCGCTTCCTGTTATTCAGATTAATGTTCTAATCTAATACTTTAGTATGATTGACAAATTAATTATATAGAGTTATATTAGACAAGGACACTAGATTAGAAACGAGATATAGAAAGGAGCGTGTGTGATGAGAATTAATCCTATTTCTATTTCGCAGTATAGACCTGTGAAAAATCAAAATGTAAGAAGAAACACCGCTGAAACACAAAATGTAAACTTTAAAGGCGGCTGGGGTGGCGGCATTGGTGCTACTATCGGTGGCTTGGCAGGATTTGGCTTAGGAACACTGTTAACACTTAGTACCGGTGGTTTGGCAGCACCATTATTATTTTCAATGGGCGGATGTGCAGCCGGTTCAATAAGCGGAGCAGGAATTGAAGATAAATTCAAACGTTCAAAATAATTATCATTTTGAAAATATAAAAAATTAAAATCCTTTTGAGCTTTTGCTCGAGGATTTTTTAGTGTAAAATGATATAGGGGTAATGAGTGCAGGAGGTAAAAATATGCAACAGACGGCTGCTGAATATATATTACAGCAAATAAACGGGTTCAAACCGGAAATTGGAATAATTCTTGGTTCGGGCTTAGGAGAACTTGCTGATAAATATTGCGACATCCAAATAGACTACAAAGACATTCCAGGTTTTGAGGCATCAACAGTCGTAGGGCATAAAGGTAAGCTGGTTTTTGCGGAAATAAGCGGCAAAAAAGTTGTAATGATGCAGGGCAGATTCCATTTTTATGAAGGACATTCAATACAAAAAGTCGTGTTACCGGTTAAAGTAATGAAAAAGCTCGGAGTTAAAACATTAATAATTACAAATGCTGCAGGTGGTGTAAATGCTTCATTTAAGCCATCAGATTTAATGGTTATAACAGATCACATAAATATGATGGGAACAAATCCGTTAATCGGTGCAAATGATGACAGCATAGGTGAAAGATTCCCGGACATGAGCGAAGTATATGCTCAAGAATATGTAGATTTGGTTAAAAAAATTGGAAACGATTTGGGTATAGATATGCAGGAAGGTGTATATATGGCACTAACAGGTCCTTCTTATGAAACACCTGCTGAAGTAAATATGGCAAGAATTTTAGGTGCAGATGCAGTCGGTATGTCAACTGTACCGGAAGCAATTACAGCAAAATGGGCAGGAATGAACGTTATCGGAATAAGTTGTATATGTAATTCCGCTGCAGGTGTAAGTACGGTAGGATTATCTCATGAAGATGTCATAAGAGCTGCCGGAATTGCTAAAGATAAATTTATGACTCTTGTTAAGGAGGTAATTAAAAAACTGTAATGAGGTTAGATAAATTCTTAAAAGTATCCAGACTAATTAAAAGACGAACTGTTGCAAACACCGTATCTGAAATGGGCAGAGTGCTCGTAAACGGTAATGTTGCTAAACCCGCAAAACAGATTAAAATCGGTGACATTATAGAGATAGAATATGCTAACAAGACTGAAAAATATGAAGTGCTAACAGTACCTAACGGAAATGTCAGCATACAGGAAGCTGAAAATTTATATAAACACTGTATCTAATGTAACATTTACCACTAAAAATATACAATCCACTAATTTTTTTGAAATCTTTATTATATAATATAAGTGTCAAAAATTTCTAATGAATGGAGAATTATGGAAAGTATATTAGCTACGATAAGTGCCTGGTTTAAATCGATGGGCATTCAGGGATTAATAATAAATGCAGGAATAGAGAGCTGCCTTCCGGGTTTTCCGCTGCCACCTGATGTATTATTAATAGCAATGAATCTGTCAAACCCTAATAAGGCACTTCTATTTGCATTAATATGTACTTTAGGTTCGGTAACCGGTGGTGCAGTCGGATATCTAATAGGGAGATTTGGCGGCAGACCGCTTATTAACAAACTTTTTTCAAAAAAAGCAGACAAATTTCAAGCAGTTGAAGCACTCTATGAACAATATGGTTCTCTTGCCGTATTTTTCTCAGCATTTTCTCCAATACCATATAACATTTTTACAATAGCAAGCGGTATTTTGAAAATGAATTTTTTAAAGTTTCTCGGTGTGAGTTTTTTAGGAAGAGGCGGTAGATTTTTCCTTGTAAGTATTGTGCTTATGCTGTTTGGTGAAATAATCAAGCAATACCTGAATTATGTAATAATTGGAGTAACAGTACTGCTTATCGGATTTTTTGTAATAATATATAAAAAAAGACATTCAATAATTTCAAAAAATGAATCCGATATAACATTAATAGAAAACAAACCTGCAAAAGAAAATGAAAATACGGAGCAAACAATATGCCAATAATTAATGAAAATTTTATTATTAATACAAACGGAAATACAGATATAATCAATATCACAAAACATATACAAAATTGTGTATACAAACACGAACTAAAAGATGCATTAGTCTGTATTTCTATTCAGGGCAGCACGTCAGCTGTAACAACCATTGAATATGAACCGGGACTGATAAAAGATTTACAGCAGGCAATGGAAAGAATAGCTCCATCAAGCATTGAATACCACCATGATGAAATCTGGCACGACGGTAACGGATATGCTCATGTACGTGCAGCACTTGTCGGAAGTTCGGTTAATATTGCTTTAAAAGACGGTCTTCTCAATCTGGGAACCTGGCAACAGGTGGTTTTGATGGATTTTGACAACAAAGAACGTTCAAGAAATATTACGGTTCAGATTGTATATTAACAAATCTTATTTAATTAGCGACTGAACTTCTTTAAATTTAACATGTTTTGAACTTCTTAACCACTCGAACAAAGCAATCTCAGTAGTAATAATTTTACCGCCATTTGATTTAATTCTGTCAATACCGGCATTGTGTTCAAGTTCTGAACGACTGCCGCAAGCATCGGAAATTACATACACTTCATATCCTTTTTCAACCAATGAATTTATAGTCTGACTTACACAAATATGGGTTTCAATTCCAAAAACAACAATCTGACGTTTTTTTGATTTTACGATAGTATTAATAATATCGGGATTTTCCAATGCCGAAAAGGATGTTTTTTCAAAGTAAGCGGCAGGTTTCGTATACACATTCTTAATGACATCAACAGATGCACCAAGCCCTTTGGGATATTGCTCGGTAATTACAGCCGGAATGTGGAGTATTGCAGCAGCTTTAACCATAATTTCCGCATGTTTTTTAAGAGTATCTTTATTAAAAACAGCATTTAAAAGTTTTTCCTGAACATCAATTATTAATAACAGACTGTTTTTTTCACTCAGTAAACTCACCTTCCACCTCACTTTTGAACTCTTGAATAAACCTTTCCAGTAAATCCTGTAATACTCCTGACTCAAATTCATGAGGATCAAGAGTAACACGTTTTGATTTTAATGAAAAATTCTTGCCGGCATTTTCATTATCAATTTCATAAATTATATCTACATTAATTTTGGATAAACCCGGTGCAGTAATTTTAAAATAACCGTTTACATATTTAGTTTTAACAGAATAAATGCCAAAACCTTCACCAGTTTCCTGCTCCATTTTAATTCCTGAAAGTCTGTCGGAATACATTTGCTGAATTTGATAAAATACAGGATAAATAATTTGTCCCAGCTGTTTATTAAATTCCTGCCTGAAAATCTTGAAATTAGCCATGGAACTATCATCACTAACAGGCAGTCTGTTTATATTTTCGTGTAATTTCATAAGTGCTTCACTAACAAGCTGCTGACGTGTTTTGAATCCGACCTGAACAAAACCGGCATGTATTTTATCAGGAATTTTAAGTTTAATTTTATCCCAAATATTTTGTACTGTTTTTATGTCAGCATTATAAAACAATAAAAAGTACTTATTAGGTGCATAATTCATTAATATATCATTATTACGGATATTATTTAAAATTATTGTTTCAATTTGATTAGGCTGCAGTGTGTGTTTTGATTTTTCATCCGGTGCAATTGCCGCAAGAACAGCATTTATCGAAGATTTGCGAATTTTTAACAATTCATTGTCAAGAATTAAATTTGAATTTAAAAACACTTCATTGTTTGGTGTAATAAGTCTGTTATCGACAAGCAGCTCTCTGTACATTTTATTTTTTTTCAAAGAAGATACTATACGAAAACAAGACATAATTTTACTGTTCAGTTCTTCATCTGAAACATCAGGTGTTATATAACTGTTCATTCCGCGTTTATATAGCTCAACTTTTAACTCTTCATCAACATTATAGGCGAAAACAATAACAGGATTTTCATTTATAAAATCAAACAACTGCAAAGTTTTAACGGAATTGTTTTCACTGTTAATAATAAAAACAGAGTCCGTAAGTTTGTCCATTTTATCCGGAAGTTCATCAAAGCTGAAACGGTATATTTCATCACTATTTCTAAGCCTGATTTTTGGCAGGATATAGCTGAAAAAATTTAAATCATCAGAAACCAATACAATACGTTCAGCCATTAATCAACCTATGAAAGTTCTGATATCATGACCTCTGCTTTTTGAAGAATTGCTTTTCTCAAATCTTCCAAATCATCAAAATCAATACAAAGTGTATTACAAAAATCTTTGTCGATAGCATTCGGATTGAAATTTGTCTGAACAAGTTTATCTACAAAGCAAACCAAATTACATGGAACCGGAATTGAAGAAAAACTCGGAGTATGGTGATAAGATATTGTATTTGCTAGCAGAATCGGTAGCTGCCATCTTTTTGCAAGTAATGAACCGGTTTTTACGTGATCAGAATCAAAATATTTTTTCTCTGTTTCAAGAATATCAGCACCATTTTCATCTACAAGACTAACAACCTTAGCATACTTCTTATCATCAGTCATGTGTAAAACAATTTTACCAACATCATGAACGAAACCTGCAATAAATGCTTCATCAGAGTCCATAATTTTAGTTAAATTTGCCAGATATTCACAACCTGATGCAACCCTCATTGAATGTTTCCACAATTCCTTATCGCCCTGGTTTGACATCATAGGCTTCATTGCAACTGCAACGATAATGTTCTTAACTTTTACCATACCAAGTAAAGAAAGAGCAATATTAATTGAACTTATCTGCTGAGAAAAGCCATAATATGCTGAGTTTACCAATGCCAGAAACTTAATTGTTAAAGACTGGTCAAACATAACAATATCACCGAGTTCTTTCATACTGGCAGTCGGTTTTTTCATAATATTCAAAGCCTTAACAATAACAGTAGGCATAGCATGAATGTCTTTTACACTGTTAACTAATTCAATTGTCTTATCCATATTTAATATCTCCTTCTATACTTGCAAATGTTTTTTAATTGATAATAAACTTCCTATAGCACCAAAAGTTGTACCTGTAATTAATAATGTTATTATAACAAAATTTTGAGCATACTGAGGCATAGGTATTAAGAAAAATTTATGCATATTTTGAAGCGGCAGCTGAATCCAGCTAAGCGGAATCACAGCCAGCACGGATGATACAAAGCCGTAAAAAGCACCCTGCATTACAAGCGGTATTCTTATATACCAATTGCTGACACCCATCAAACGCATTATTTCAATTTCTTCTTTTCTTGACTGAATTACAAGCTGAATTGTATTATTAATTATTGTTATTGTCAAAACAGCGGATATTATAATTACAAATATAATTGACGTATTAACTACATGCATAAGCATCTGCATTTTTTTTGCAAGCTCTTTTGCATAACCCAAATCATCAACACCTGATATCGGTTTAATCTGATTAAATACCTCATTAATGTGCTCCGGTTTATCAACCTTAACCCTTAATGTATCAGGAAGAGGATTATCCATTTCATGAAGCCCTAGTTCCTGTTTCAAGCTGCCCCATGATTCTTCCTTTGTACGCAAAGTAACCTTTTGAACATAATTTATATCTTTAATTCTCTCTTTGATAATATCAGGAGATGTACCTGATTTAAGATAAACTGAAATCTCAAGAACATTACCAAGTTCATTGGCAAAAGTAGACAGAGATAAAGTAAACCTGAAAAGAATACCGAATATTGTTAATATGGCAAACATAGTTGTAATAATAACCAGATTTATTATACCGGTTCTTTTTATATCATTTACAGCTTCCATCACTATTCTGTACGCAATGCGCAGCTCACATAACCAATCTTTTGGTAAGTGTTTTTTTACTGTTCTTTTTAGTTGCTGTTTACTGCTGTCCATACGTTCCTGCCTGAATATCACTAATTATTTCACCTTTGTCAAGTGTCAATACCCGTTTTCTAAACCTGTTTACAAGAGTATAGTCATGAGTAGACACAATAACAGTTATTCCGCGTTGATTAATCTGCTCTAATATTTGCATTACTTCTAATGAGTTTTTAGGATCCAAATTACCTGTAGGCTCATCTGCTATTAATAACGGCGGCCCGTTTACAAGAGCTCTTGCTATACTTACCCTTTGCTGCTCGCCGCCAGATAACTCACTGGGTTTTGCTTTTGCTTTATCTAATAAACCTACGACTTTTAATGCACCGTTTACCCTGTTTTTAATATCAGATGAACTTATGCCTAAAGTCCTTATTACATAAGCAATATTATCATATACGGATTGATTCTGAAGAAGTTTGTAATCCTGAAATACAATCCCCATACATCTGCGCAGATTCGGCACTTTTTCAGGAGGAAGATTGGCTATATTAATTCCTCCGATTAAAACCGTTCCGGTGGTAGGAGTTTCTTCTTTATAAAGCATCTTTATAAGTGTAGATTTGCCTGCACCGGATGCACCTGTTATAAAAACAAACTCACCTGATAAAATATCCAAATCGATATTTTTTAATGCATAATTATTTTTGTATTTTTTTGTTACAGATCTTAATTGTATCATTTCAACTTCTCTAATATTTTTTCAGCAATTCCTTCTGCATCTAATCCATAATACTTCAATAAATCCTTTGGAGTACCGCTTTGACCGAATGTATCATTAACACCGATTCTTACAAGTCTTGCAGGAAAATCTTCACTCAGACATTCGGCAATAGCAGAACCCAAACCGCCAATAACCGAATGGTTCTCGACAGAAACTGCCAATCCTGTATTTTTTACACTTTTTATTACAGATTTTTTATCCAAAGGCTTAATAACAGGAACATTAATAACTTCAGCATCAATATTATTCTTCTTTAAAATATCTGCTGCTTTCAAAACTTCTGTTAGAATATCCCCACAGCTAAAGATTGAAACATCTTTCCCTTTCTTCAGCAATACGGCACTTTTAGCATCAAATTTATAACTGCTGTCAAATACAGACGGAACATCAATTCTGCTCATTCTGATATAAACCGGACCTTTATAATCAGCCGCATATCTGACAGCCTGACGCATCTGTTCATAATCAGCAGGAACAATAACAGTCATATTCGGAATTGATCGCATCAAAGAAACATCTTCAAGTGCCTGATGACTTGCACCATCTTCACCTACGGTTACTCCGCCATGCGCACCAATAATTTTAACGTTTGCATGCTGATAGCATAGAGAATTTCTAATCTGATCATACGTTCTGCTAGTAGCAAACATTGCAAAAGTTGAAGCAAAAGGAATTTTTCCCGTTAATGATAATCCTACTGCTGTGGTTATCATGTTTTGCTCGGCAATTCCTGTATTAAAAAATCTGTCAGGGAATTTTTTTGCAAACATATCTGACTTGGTTGAACAAGATAAATCTGCATCCAAAACGACTATATCTTTGTTAACTTCACCCAAAGCAACAAGTTCATCGCCAAAAGCTCCCCTTATTGATTTTTTTTGATTATAGTCAATCTCTGTACGCATTATTACCTCTATACGATTGTATCATAAACAGCGGTCAAATGCAAAGATAAAATGTTGAATTTAGCTCTTGAAATAATCGCAAATCAACTTCTGCTTTCTGGGAAGCACCTTTTTAATAGATTCCACAAAAATATTTTTCTCAAGTTCATCAAGCTCTTTTTTTAATATCGCCTTCTCAAGAATTAATGTATTATATAGTTGGGAACAAACTTCTGATGAAGTTTTATGCAAATCAAGTTTTTTTATCTGCAATTCTTTGTCTTTAATACGTTTTTTTAGTTGGTTTTTATTCACAAGAACCTCTTTTTAATAAGAATATAACTTTTTTTTAAATTTTTCATCAATCTTTTAGAGTATTTAAAATATTTATATATAAAGAAATGCATAAAAAAAACCACTCGGTGTGTGTGATTCGAGTGGATTGTTTTCTGCATCCTAATGGTCTTTTTTAGTGTTTATTATCTAGGAGTTTATATGATTTTTGGGGTTATTAGTTATTGCTATTTAATTTTTCGGATTTATTAGTGTCTTTGTAACACTTATTGTGTCCTTTAATATTATTGCACATCACTTTTAAAAGTCAAGATTTTGTTTTAATAAGATTTTTTATTATTAACAAAATCCGTCACAATTCCCAATACAACAAGCATTTATCCGTTTAACAAAACTTTACATAGAAGTTTAAATAATAAAAAAGAGCCGAATTAATCCGGCTCTCTTAATTAAAATTTCCATTGAGGAAGTTTAATTTAGGAAAAGGAGGAGGAGGGGGGGGGTAAATATATTTTATTAAACATTCTATACAGATTAACCTGAGAATGTTTTGTATGATTTATCAATATTATCCTGGATTACTTTCTTTACTGCTTCTGTTTCCGTGTTTACGGCATTTCTTTCGTTATCAAGTCTGGTTAG
>JAEEHV010000060.1 GCA_016280955.1 Candidatus Gastranaerophilales bacterium
AATCATCTATTGTTTGTTTGGTTGTATATTCTCCGTTTGGTTGATACTGGAAGGTTGAGCAGTTATCATTACCATCTTCCAAATCGCTCTTTAATACAAAGCTTGCAGATTTTCCGTCATTACTTAATACGACATAGAAATCCTGCCATGTATAATTTTTTCCGTTATCGTTCTGCATATCTGAGTTTGCTATTGCTTCTTTATATGATGCTATTGTTTCAGGATCTACACCTGCTGCTTCCAGGGCTTCAAAAGTGAATACACCTTTGCCGTCTACGGACAAATCATATGCACCTGTAAGTGAATATTTTGTATCACCGACTGCTGTGGTTATATATGTTACACCATCTTTTAATTTATATTTGCCGTCTGTTGTCTTACCTGCAAAGTCTGCGGTTGTTGCTTTACGCACTCCGTTGCCGTCTTGTACGTACATAGTCGTAAACTCTGTGCCGGTACACACTTTGCCATCACTGCTGGCGCTATTGCCCTTACCTCCGCCGTCATCAATTCTTACTCCTGTAGAACCATCGTGAAAGCTGCAGCATACACCGTCAATGGGATAACCAAGATATTTGATTACATCGCTGGCTTTTACTTTTACAAAGCCCCATTTACCGGCATGTTGTGAAGCATCATAACCGTTCTTAGCACTTGAATCAATATAATTATCAAAATGTGCTAATATTTTACCGTTACATTTATTATTGCTATCGTATGTATAATCAAATATTTCGGTTTTAGCAAAACCGAAATTATCAGGATCCTTAATTACAACCGAGTTAGGATCATTTTTAACCAACTCACCAAATTCACCCGTAAGGGATGAATAAGGCAAATTAATATATATATATTTATTACCTTGTTCTTCTAATATTTTTCTTCTTCTCTGCGGGGTATCTCCATCATCCGAACTGCTTGATGTTCCTTCAAATACCTGACCTGTGACAGAGCCGGGGGCATTTTCAACTTTTGAAAAACCGGTTGTTGCAGATATTGTGTTACCAAATCCTTTTTGACCGACAACAACAGAATATGAGTTGCTGCCTTTTGGTACAACATTGTTTGCCTCAAATGAATATTCAGTTGCTCCGAGTTTACCGGTATAAACCAGTTTTTGATAATCATTTGTTGATGGCGGGACTGGAACATCCATTTCCAACAGTGAGTTATATAAAGCATTAACCTGATTTGACAGAGTGGTTCTCTGTTGGTTAATCTGCTGACCTTGATACTCAACGTCGCTCATCCTCTGAGTTAATGCAAGTAATCTTGCTTGTGATGCCGACATACCCATATTTGGTTTCTCCTTTTCCTTTTTAGTGCTTTGGTATATATAACGGCATTATTTCTTAAAACTTTAATGTTTTTAAGAATTTTGTTACATTTTGTTACAATTAAAATTTACAATAACTAATTTAGCCCGAGAATGTTTTATATGATTTATCAATATTATCCTGAATTACTTTCTTTACTGCTTCTGTTTCCGTATTTATAGCATTTCTTTCGTTATCAAGTCTGGTTAACTTCAATTCCAGGTTTTTATCTTGTTGTTGGATTACTTCTGTTTGCTTATTTATATCTTCCTGTTTCTTGTCATACAATGATTTATTGTAATTATATTCTGCCATTGCATCATTATATGCATCTTCATCGGTTACTGATTTTGATTCCAGTCGGATATTTGTATATGATACTATTTCACCGTTTTCATCATAATTCGGAATGCCGATTAATGAGATTCTGCCGTTTGTAGGATCAAATTTTAATTTACAATCTTCCATTGTCTGTTTGGTTGTATATTCTCCATTGGGCTGATACTGGAAGGTTGAGCAGTTATCATTACCGTCATCTAAATCGCTCTGCAATACAAAACTTGCCGATTTGCCATCATCGCTTAATACAACATAGAAATCCTGCCATGTATAATTTTTTCCGTTATCGTTCTGCATATCTGAGTTTGCTATTGCTTCTTTATATGATGCTATTGTTTCAAGATCCACACCTGCAGCTTCCAGAGCTTCAAAAGTAAATACCCCTTTGCCATCTACTGACAAATCATATGCTCCTGACAGTGGATATTTTGTATCACCGACTGCTGTAGTTATGTATGTTACACCCTCTTTTAATTTATATTTACCGTCCGTAGTCTTGCCGGCAAAGTCTTCCGTTGTTGCTTTACGTACACTTTTACCTTCTTGTACGAACATTTTTGTATATTCTGTACCGGTACATCCGAGAAATTCAGTTTCGGGATCTGTACTTTTATCTTTATACGTTTCACCACTAAAAACCATACCTGTTACAAAACCGGGAGTATTTTCGACTTTAGAAAAGCCTGTGGTTGCAGAAATAGTGTTACCATATCCTTTTTGTGCAACAACAATTGAATATGAATCTTTGCCTTTTGGTACAACACTATTTGCTTCAAATGAATATTCGGTTGCACCGAGTTTGCCGGTATATACTATTTTTTGATAATCATTCGTCGCAGGAGGTACCGGAACATCCATTTCCAATAAGGAATTATACAAGGCATTAACCTGATTTGACAGAGTTGTTCTCTGCTGGTTAATCTGCTGACCTTGATACTCAACGTCGCTCATCCTTCGTGTTAATGAAAGCAATCTTGCTTGTGATGCCGACATTCCCATGTTTGGACTCTCCTTTTCCGTTATAGTTCTTTGGCATGTATTACGGCATTTTTTCTCAAAAACTTTAATGTTTTATTGAGTATTTTTACAATTCTTTACAAATAATAAAAAAGAGCCGAATATCCGGCTCTTTTAATTAAAATTTCCATTGAGGAAGTTTAATTTAGGAAAAGGAGGAGGGGGGGGGTAAATATTTATTAAATATATGGTAATATCTACCTATATTTATGTTTAGTTTTATTAAACATTCTATACAGATTAACCTGAGAATGTTTTGTATGATTTATCAATATTATCCTGGATTACTTTCTTTACTGCTTCTGTTTCCGTGTTTACGGCATTTCTTTCGTTATCAAGTCTGGTTAGCTTCAATTCCAGGTTCTTATCTTGTTGTTGGATTATTTCTGTTTGTTTATTAATATTTTCCTGTTTCTTGTCATATAATGATTTATTGTAGTTATATTCTGCCATTGCATCATTATATGCATCTTCATCGGTTACTGATTTTGCTTCCAGTCGGATATTTGTATATGATACTACTTCGCCGTTTTCATCATAATTCGGAATACCTATTAATGAAATTCTGCCGTTTGTAGGATCAAATTTTAATTTACAATCATCTATTGTCTGTTTGGTTGTATATTCACCGTTTGGCTGATACTGGAAGGTTGAGCAGTTATCATTACCA
>JAEEHV010000061.1 GCA_016280955.1 Candidatus Gastranaerophilales bacterium
ATGCAGCACGCCCCCGAAAAGCAAAACGGCGAAGACGGCCTCCCCCTCCCGCCGTACAAGGTCTACAACATCGGCAACAACCACCCCGAAAACCTGCTCGACTTCGTGACAATCCTCCAAGAGGAACTCGTCCGTGCGAAGGTGCTCCCCGCCGATTACGACTTCGAAGCGCACAAGGAACTCGTGCCAATGCAGCCCGGTGACGTGCCCGTGACCTACGCCGACACGACCGCCCTGGAGAATGATTTCGGCTTCAAACCCGCAACACCACTCCGCGAAGGTTTAAGAAAGTTTGCAGAGTGGTACGCCGTGTATTACGGAAAGGGAGAGTAAGCTGTTAAACCGACGAGAACAAAGACAACAAAATGTACGATAAAGAAAACTATAAAGCAGACTATAAAACAGAACACCTCGGTAGCAAAAAGACCGACGGTTACTATATTGTAGAACAATACACAAAATAGAGATTCGGAATAAGATGAACGTAGTTTACGCCAGTGATGACAATTTTGCGGAAATTATGGGTGTTTCCATATGTTCGCTTTTTGAGAACAACAAAGATGTTGATTCACTGACCGTTTATATTTTGGAAGATAACATCAGCAACGAAAATAAAAGAAAGCTCGATGAACTAGCCCTCACATTCGGAAGAGAAATAAAATATAAGTCCATAGAAAAGGTCAAGTCAAATCTTGCAAGTCTCAGCCAACAAAGAGGATCTCTTAGCACATTTTCACGTCTAATGTTATCCCAGTTATTACCACTGGAACTAGAAAGACTTCTATATCTAGACTGTGACACTATAATCCGCAAGAACCTTGAACAATTTTATAATCAGGATTTTGAAGGCAACATCGTCTGTGGAGTATTGGATTGCATAAGCAAACAACACCGAGCTCGCATTGGACTAGCGGAAAATGACATTTACATTAATGCAGGTATGATGTTAATCGATTATCAAGCTTGGCAGCACAATTCCATGGATGAAAAAATAAGGAGCATCATTCAAAAACATTCAGGAAAGGTGCCATATGCGGATCAGGGAATCGTAAATATTTCACTTAACGGGAAAATCAAACTTGTCCATCCTCGTTATAACTGCATGTCCATATTTACAACATTCAGTTTCAATGATTTACTAGAATACCGCCAGCCGAGCGCCTGCGCATCAAGCAAAACGATCGAAGAAGCAAAAAGAGATCCTTCCATCGTACACTTTGTTACACTGTTTTGCGCCTCCCGTCCCTGGTTCAAGAATTCGAAGGGCTGTTTCTTTGATGAATGGAAACGCTACAAGGAAAAATCGCCTTGGAAAGACGCACCTGAACGAAACCCGCAAAAGTATTTTTTCCAAAAACTTGGCGCAGTGTTTTACAAAATCACCCCCAAATGCATCAGTTTAACGATTCTCGGCTTTTTGCACGCAAGAATTAAACCTTGGTTAATGGGAAAATGATAGCTGTCAACGCCCGTTTTTTAACACAGCCTATTACAGGAGTACAACGATTTGCCCTCGAAATTTCAAGGGCGCTTCAAAAACTTTATAAAAAAGAAGATATTCTTTTTTTAGCACCATACAACATTAAATTAAACGCAGAAGCTGAGGAACTCAACGCAATAAAAATAGGGACCCATACAGGCCACTTATGGGAGCAACTAGATTTGCCCCGCCATTTAAAGAAAATTGGCAGCCCGCTTCTTCTAAATTTTTGCAGTACAGCTCCAATACTATACAAGAATAAGATATCAACGCTACACGATATTACCTATATCCGTTATCCGCATACATATTCAAAAGCATTTCGTTGGTTTTACCGTATTGCAATGCCTCTTGTACTGAAAACAAGCAAACATATTTTTACGGTTAGTGAATTTTCAAAAAAAGAAATTACAGACTACTATAGTCTTCCACAAGATAAAATCACTGTTATTTATAACGCAGTCGACTCAAGCTTTCGACCACAGCCCGATGAGGCTCTAAAAAAAGAGAAATACTTGTTGGCAGTGTCCTCCGTAAAGGAAAACAAGAACTTCGCTCTAATCCTCAAGGCATTCGAAACCTTATCAAAGCAAAAAAACAACTTAAAGTTGTTCATTGTCGGCGATTTAAAGCATGGAAATTTTTCAAACATCGACTTGAATATATTTGTCAACTATCCAGGAATCAAGTTTATCGGTAGAGTCGGAGACGAACAACTGATAAAACTGTACTCTAACGCAATCGCATTCCTTTTCCCTTCTTTATACGAGGGATTTGGAATTCCCGTTTTGGAAGCACAGGCGTGCGGATGCCCTGTAATAGCATCCAACGCAGCATCCATACCAGAAGTGTTACAAAACTCGGCAGATTTAGTCAATCCGCTCAACACGGACGATTTTGTCAAAGCAATCTGCAATCTAGCTACAAACACCAGTCACAGGAATCAATTGATTGAACAGGGGCACAAGAATACAACACGTTTCTCTTGGATACAGAGCGGCGGGAAAATATTAAGTATCATTAGAGAGGTTTCGAAAAATGATTAGTTTTTCAATAACCCCCTTTGGTGTAGTCTATATAATCTGCGCAATCATCGCATATTTTCGCTCTTATCAAGCTGTAGCCTCTATTTTTGCATTTTCGTACCTATTCCAAGCAACATCAATAATTACAGTAGGCCACACGGGTTTTATGCCCTATTTGTTAGGGCCCGTACTTCTCATTATTAAGGGACTTACGCTAAAAAAAGAAGTCCCTCAGGACGTCAAGAACATCCAAATAATGTCGATTATTTTCATTGCTTTTATTGTTATTCAGTCCTTTGTCGCAAAATATTTCTTTGAAGGGAAAGTATATATTTACGAGCACGGAGCCATGGAATCCGCAATAGCCAAAGGAATGGTGCCTTACTATTTTTCGATGAAACAGTGTATTCAATGGGTTTATCTCATTCTGAATATGGGTGGGCTAGTCTCATTAATCAAGCACAAGCAATTCCTTAATCAAAATTTTTCAAGACACCTTATAGAAAGATCAACTTTATTCATCGTTATTATTGGAATATGGAAATACATTGCTGACAATTTCGGAGGATGGTTTCCAAATACATTTTTCTTCAACAATGAATCCTTTGACTTAAACGCCATATGGCAATCAGTTGGTGGAAAACTAAGATTCACATCCATCTTTATCGAAGCATCTATTTGCGGACTATTTTTATCCGTTTTTTGGTGGAATACTTTTTATTTAAAGACTCGAAATAAAATAGTTTTACTTACGATTATTCTCATGTGTTTATTGTTAACCGTTGCATCAACAGGTTATATCTGTTTATTTTTCGGACTTTTAATTTATCTTATAAAAAAAGGCAATGCAAAATTTATCATTGCCATAGTTATAATGGGAACTATATTTTATTTCGCCGCACAACAGCTGAATCTATTGGACACAGTACTCGATATGACTATTAACAAATCGAGTTCAAAGTCAGCAGAAGTACGTTCAAAAATCATGTTATCAGGATTAACAATTTTCAAAGAAACATCCGGCTGCGGCATCGGATTGGGAGCTTCAAACGGTTCAGGGTTAGCGTTAACCCTTTTAGGGCAGATTGGCGCTGGTGGATGCTCACTTTTTGTCGCATGGCTATTTTTTATTAACAAATATTTAAAGAACAGACAGATAAAAATGCAATTATGTATTTGGGTGTTACTCTTTGGAATGTGCACATCCGTAGGATATTTGTCGTTTCCAATCCTTTGGTTAGAGCTCATAGTTGTTTGCAGCATCCATTCCAATATCATTGATAAAAAAAGCGCAATTTGATAGGAACAAACATGAAGGTTGCTGTAATCCTTGTAAATTTCAACGGCATTTCGGACACAATCGAGTGCATAGAGAGCTTACATTGTTCAAAGATTCCCCTCAAAATAGTAGTCGTCGACAACGATTCAAATGATAACGAAGCACTTCGAATAAGTCAAAAATATCCCAATGTAGAAGTAATCCATTTAAATCAAAATCTCGGTTTTACAGGGGGGAACAATGTCGGAATTCAATGGGCATTAGGCAAGGGATATGAATACATAGCACTCCTAAACAACGACACCATTATAGACAATAATTTATTTTCTGCACTATTAGAATTTGCCGACAAAAATACAGTAGTCGTACCATACATGTACTATCATTCCGCCCCCAATACACTATGGTTTGGAGGTGGGAAAATAAACCGTTGGACAGGCAACGTCAATCACATTTATAAACAACAAAAGGATAATAAGACCTTTTACTGTGATTTCGTTACAGGTTGTTGTTTCTTAGCCCACCGTAGCATTTGGGAAAATGTCGGTTTGCTAAATGATGATTATTTCATGTACAACGAAGACTCAGAATTCAGCATTAGGTTGCAAAAATCTGGAATAAAAATAAGGATCATTCCATCAGCCAAATTATGGCATAAAGTAGGAAGATCAAGCGGTGGCCGAGTATCGCTTTTATCGTCATATTATGTAACAAGAAACAGATTATATTTATTGAAAACGCACAAAGATTTCTTCAAGCCATCCGCATATCTATTTTCGCTAATCACACGTTATATTTGGGCTCTTCGAATGCTAATATCCGGGAAAAAAGATATCGCAGACGCGTTTATTCAAGGTATAAAGGACTCTAAAAAAAACGTCATGGGCAAAAAGATTCTAAATTTCACATACCACAAGTAAGCGAATTATCAAATAGGATCGATTTATCATAATGAAAAAAGTCATCTATACAAGCCTTGTTGGCGCATACGATGTATTGAAACAACCTTTGGTCATTGACTATTCTTATGATTACATTTGCTATTCAAACGATTTTGATACTGATAAAATTGGCGTATGGACTATAAAAAAAATACCCTATAGCAGCGATTCCAAAACACGCCTTTCAAGATATGTAAAAATTCAGCCTCATAAAGTCTTAAAAGATTATGACTATAGCGTTTGGATCGACAGCAACTTACAAATAAAAACAGAAGCTTTTTACGCTGCAATAGAAAAACAAATAGCAAACAACTCTTTAATATCTCAAGTTCCACATACTTTACCGCCAATTGATTGCGTTTATGATGAAATAAAATACGCCCTAAAATTAGCGGTCGTCAGCTACAGAGATGCCAAAAAACAATATCAACATTTGAAGCAATCCGGCTTTCCTAAGCACTTTGGTTTACTTGAAAACAACATCATATTTAGAGATCACAATAACGAACTTGTAAAAAAAATTTCCGATTCATGGTGGGACGAATATCTTTCCTATACAAATAGAGACCAATTCAGTCTAATGTTTGTTTATTGGCAAAATAATTTTTTCCCAACCTATTTATTTGGACCCAACACATGCACTCGAAACTCAGACTGCATCATATATCATCCTCACGTAAGGATTTTATCTAAAATAACGCTATCAAACATCATTAAATCTTTAAAAAAACAACCCGTAAAATACAGCAAGCGTTTACTTGCGTTATTATTAGTGCACTTCATAGATTAGTTCTCAATTCCGCAAGCGCCCATAATTATTGCCAAAACATGCTAAAAACGAACAACAAACGCATTTTAAAAAACTCTCTTATCCTTTATATAAGAATGTTTTTTGTGATACTATTGTCGCTATACACAAGCCGTATTGTTTTACAAATGCTAGGTGTTGTCGATTATGGCATTTATAATGTTGTTGGAGGCGTTGTGGCGATGATGTCAATATTGAATGGGGCTATGACATCTTCAATACAACGCTATTATAGTTATGAAATCGGCCGAGGAAATCCCGAATTGTTAAGAAAAACATTCTGCATTTCTGTAAACATTTATGTGTTGATGTGTTTGATTTTTTTTCTTTTAGCAGAATCACTTGGTTTATGGTTCTTAAATACGCATTTAGTTATTCCCCAAGAACGATTAACGGCAGCAAACTGGGTTTATCAATATACAATATTTACAATGATAGCATCAATGCTTTCTAATCCTTTTAATGCGATGATAATAGCTCATGAAAAAATGTCTATTTTTGCATATATCAGCATTGCCGATGTTTTACTTAAATTAGGAATTGTTTTTTTATTGCCAATATTTCCATACGACAACTTACCAACATATGGAATTTTACTTTTTCTAGTCCAATTGTTTGTAACTACATTAAACAGTATATATTGCATTACTAAATACTCAGAATGCAAATATAAACTTTATAAAGATATTTCATTACATAAAGAAATTCTGATATATAGTGGATGGAATATATTTGGATCCATGGCTAGCGTAGTGAAAACTCAGGGATTAAATGTATTATTAAATATGTTCTTTAATCCAGCAGTCAATGCAGCACGAGCTATTGCAAACCAAGTAAATACAGCTGTTATGCAAATGGGAAATAATTTCTATTCTGCAGTCCGGCCTCAACTAACAAAGCTTTACGCTCAAAACAACCATAACGAAATGTTCCATTTAATGTTCTGGTCTTCAAGATTGTCCTTTTTCTTAATTCTAATTATTTCTTTACCTATTATTGTTCAGTGTCGTTTTATATTAAATCTATGGTTAGGAATTGTACCTGAATATTCAGTCTCTTTTATTCAAATAATGGTTTGGATATCAGCAGTAGATGCAATGGCAAGTCCTCTAATGACTGCAGCCCATTCTACTGGAAAAAACGCATTGTATCAATCATTAGTCGGAACTACAATTCTATTAAACATTCCATTATCGTATTTATTTTTAAAAAACAATTACTCACCAACAATCGTTTTTTATATATCGTTGATTATTTCAGTTTTTTGTCTTTTTCTCCGTGTATTTATTGTAAAATTGTTAATTAAAGATTTCCCTATTTTAGGATATATAAAAAATGTATTTATTAGATCTTTTGCAGTAACGCTAAGTGCTTGTACACTTATTTATGTATTTATGAGCACAAATATATATGCAGAAGAAACTATATTTAATTTTATCATAGTAACGTTTTTTACATTTTTCTCAACAATTGTGACCATAGCATTATTTGGGTTATCTAAAAAAGAAAGATATAAAATTATTGAAATTGTCAAAAAACGAATGAGGTAATAATGAACACTTTAGCCAGGAACAAAACATTTGACATTGTTCGAGCGCTTTGCATGCTTTGGATTGTCGGATTTTGGCATCTGGGGGATTATATTCATTTCCCCAAAAATCCCTTCGGAATAGGCCTATATATAACAAATACAGTTCTCGCCTGTTTCTGCTTTATAAGCGGATATTTTATTGGGAAGAAAAATACAAGTCCCAAAGTTTTTTACATAGCACGCTTAAAAAGATTCTACTTATTATTTTTTATATCCTGCTTAACGCTATTCTTTCTAGGATGGTTCGATAACGTAAAGCATTTCTTTTTTTCAATAACAGGTTTGAGTTGTTTCTTTTTGCCGCAACCAAGAACAATTTGGTTTTTTTGCATGATGATTATTTTTTATCTTATAACACCCTTTCTAATACAGAAAGAAAGTTCATATAAAAACGGATTTATTTATATAAGGATTATTCTATCTCTTACCGTTTTTTTGGTGATAAACTATTTTCATCATATTGATTTACGTGTGCCGATGTACTTTATTTTTTACTCTTTAGGGCTTTTGTTTCCTTTTTCTGTAATGGAAAATTTATTAAAAAAATCTACAACGTATCGACCTTATTGTTTATTATTATATGCATTTCTGTTCTTTATTAGACAATTTCTTATTATCCAAATAATAGCAATGTTTGTTGGAATTCTTCTAATTATATTTATTAGTAATGCGCTGAACAACCTGCAATCGAACAACATAAAAAAAACATTTAGTTATCTCTCTTATTCTTCTATGTGCGCATATCTTTTTCATCGTCAAATATATACATCCCTTCAATATTGCTTTAACGAAAATTATTCATTCGTAATAGCTTTAATTAGTCTTTGCCTGGTTCTAATAATAGGTGGAAGACTGCAAAAAGTGTACGATTATTTCACAAAGAAATAAAACGGAATAAAAGGGCTTGAAAAAAAATGATAACTATTGTAACCGTATACAAAAGTAATAATTACGGGAGCTTTCTTCAGGCTAAAGCTCTAGGAGATATTCTACAACAATATGATGAAGTACAATATCTAGACTTT
Organism: Candidatus Gastranaerophilales bacterium; assembly: GCA_016280955.1. Lineage (GTDB taxonomy): Bacteria > Cyanobacteriota > Vampirovibrionia > Gastranaerophilales > Gastranaerophilaceae > CAG-196. The sequence goes on from JAEEHV010000061.1 coordinate 8,150, forward strand.
GGGCAACGGAATTTTTTTGGTCTGAGAACAGTTTATTATTTTTGGAAAAATATGCCTCGAGGACTTTCCTTAGGTAAATTTGTTTTTACATTTATTAGTTTCTTTTATAATTTTCTTTTTTGGAAAAAATTAAAGTCTATTTCTATAAAAAAATTTCATCAAACAAACCAAAATATTATTGTTGTTGGTAGCGATGAAATTTGGAACGTTTCAAGACGTAATTGTTCCAATCCCTATTTTTGGGCTTTTAATCTTTTAGGACGAAAAATTAGTTACGCCCCATCAATCAACAACGCACAATTAGAGCATTTCCAAAAAATTCCCACAACAGAGTATTTAAATGACTTTGAAGCCATTTCTGTTAGAGACTTGCACTCAAAAAATGTACTTTCCCATTTTACCAATAAAAACATTTCTATAGTAATGGATCCAACAATGTTGTTCGGTATTGATTACTATAAAAGAATGGCAAAATACACCCCTCCTTCTTTTAAGTACATCGCCTTGTACGTCTATCCAGGAGCAAACGATAATTATCGTATTATAATTCAAAAATTTGCTAGAGAAAAAAATTTAAAGTTGGTTTCCGTAGGCACATACCTTCCTTGGTGCGACATCAATATAAATCCAGCCGTTTCTTCAATTCCATTTCTGTACTATTTAGACGCTGATTATGTATTTTCAAATACATTCCACGGAACTGCGTTTGCAATCAATTTTGAGACAGAGTTCTTTGCTTTTTGTAATAGCGAAAAGATAAATTGTCTGCTAAAAACTTTTGGTTTAGAAAACCGAAACATAATGAACATTAAATATGACGAATTGCAAAATAAAAGCAAAGAAAAAATAAATTACGAAAAAGTGAAAGCAATAAAAGAATCTTTAAGAGAAAATTCCATTAAATTTATTAAAGATTCCGTCATAAAATAAACCAGTCTTTTTTAAATTAACTTTAAGGCCAAGTAAAATAATATAAAAAAGGAGAATAGCGTGATTTTAAAAGCATTAAAAAAAATAAAATTCATTCTAAAAAGCATGAAAATTGCCTGGATACAGAGTTCCATATTGTCTAATTCAGCATTTATATTGAATCGATTACGTGGTGAAATTATTCGCAACACACACTCCATAGAAAAAGGATTATCATTAGAACATGTCAAATTAGGCTTTGGCTTTATTAAAATCAAAGACACAACAAATTATATTTCCAAATTTTTGGATAATGGTGGTTCTTGGGATGACATATCGATAAAAATGTTCTTTTCTGCATTGAAAGAGTATCTAGCATTTCATAAAAAAAATGGTTTTTCTAATAAGGATATAAAATGGATTAACCAGTATTATGAAACAAATTATCACAAGGTACTATATTTTGACAATTATGGAGGCATTCAAGTTGTCAAAAAACTTTCATTTTCCGATGAAGAACGACATCTAGTTAAAAGGATTTTTTACACTCGCCATAGCGCTCGTGAATTTACAAAAGAACCTATCAATGAAGAACATTTAAAACAAGCTATAGAAATGGCAATGCACTGTCCGAGTGCTTGTAACCGCCAATGTTATCGATGCTATATCGTTGACAAAAATAATTTCACAAAATTAGGAGATTGGCTTTCCGGTTCTGGAGGATTTGCATCTGAATTAGACAAAGTATTAGTTGTAACAGGAAATATAAGCGTATACAGGCCTGAAGAAATGCAACAATGGTTAATTACGGGCTCAATATTTGCAAGTTATTTATCATTAAGTTTACATGTTTTTGATATAGGCTGTTGCTTTATGCAAAGATATGTAATTCCACAAAAAGGCAACTCATCCATCATGAACAGACTTGGGATTCCCTTAGATGAACAAATCATCTGCTGCTTGGGAATAGGGAATTTAAAAGACGAATATAAAGCGCCCATATCACATCGATTCGATTACACAGATATTGTAAAAAAAATCTAGTAATAATACAGTGGTTAGGTAATTCTAACCACTTCATGTAAAGAAGAAATCCTGATTATTAAGTATGTATAATATATCCGAAAACATATCATCAAGAATAAACATCTTTAAAGCTATTTGCATTATTTTTGTTCTATATATTCATTCAGGAAACGCAGTTAACATAGGTACAAATACAGTAAATAGCACTTTTTTACTTAACGACATCAAACTTTGCACTTCTAGAATAATCGCAGCTATGGCTGTTCCTGGATTTTTTTTCATATCCTCTATTTTATTATATCGTAAGATTTTCAATTATAAAGCAAACACCATAAAGAAAATAAAAACAATTGTTATTCCCTTTATTCTCGTAAACACATTTTGGATTTGCCTATTTTGGATAGCACAGAAGATTCCCGCAACATCAGCCTTTTTCGTCAACGAGAATAACACAATGGCAAATTGGCATTGCATTAATTGGATAAATGCCTTTTTAGGTATACCATCAGGTGTTCCTTTGGTTTATCCGTTATGGTTTTTACGAAATCTTTTCTTATTGAACCTGCTATCACCTATATTCTTATATTTATCCAAATTTCCAAAAATATTCATTTTATCAATACTTTCAATTTGGTTATTTCTTTATTCTTTGGGTGACTTTTCAGAACGTACTATTACATCTTTTTGCTTTTGGGGATTAGGACTCTATATAACTTCTCAAAATTTGAATCTCAATTTTTTTGATTCTTTTCTCAAGCCCTTACTTATTAGTTGGATAGTTCTTATTACATTGTCTTTCTTTTCATGGGAAATCACTTACCTATATCCCATTAAGCGTTTGTGCACACTCATTGGAGTATTTAGTGTATTTGCACTGACAAAGTACATAAACCACATTGGGTTAGGTCTTTTTCTGCTAAAATTGTCGCCCTACAGCATGGGCATATATTTATTTCACGAAATGAACTTAACATTTCTGCAAAAATTTTGTCTTAAATTTCTCCCAACACATGAAGCATTTCTTATACTTGAGTATTTTATCTTACCTTTTTTTGTTTGTACTATATGCGTCTTTTTTTGCAAAATGATGAAGTCATTTTTCCCAAAAACATACAGTTTCATCACTGGGGGCCGGTAGTGACACATCATATATGATTATCAATCCATTGTATTCGGCGTGCCAGCCAGTCTTTCAACCATTCAACAGCTTCATCATACGTCTTAAACGATTCCGGATGCCATGAGTCAGAAGTTTTTTCCAAAACATTCCATCTTTTAAAGTTATTTTCTGCAGGACGAGCTAGCCTTTCTTTGTAGATATCTATAGAATCAAGAATTCCTGTAAAATACTCATATTTTTGATTCCAAAAATCTTTTGTCATTTGGGCATAATATGAATCCTTAAACAAATACTTATTCCAATAACAAGCTCGTATCACAAGATTCTCAACTTTTTTTCCACCTTCATCAGCAGCATTCCCCGCCGCTAAATCAAAATCCCACACAGGTCCCATCTTTATTTTATCACCTTTAGTCCATACAAAATATACACTTGTATAAAATCCAGCATCCGGATTTTTCATTAATTCCTGAACCCAATAATGTTTCACACTTGACTCAATATCAACCCAACTTTCTATATCATTTTCTTTTTTAGACTTAATAGACTTCAAAAACATCTCAAAATCTTCAATATGTTTTTTCACAGTTTCTAAAACACTTTCAGAAGCATTTTTAGGATAATGAATCCTAAATGGTTTACCAGTTCCATTTTCACTAATGATATCAGAAAATACAACTTGCTCACCAGACTTATACTTCTTATCGAATTCAACGATATACGAATTATCATTTTTAGGAATATCAACCCTATTTTCTGAAATTTTTATTGTTTCCGTAAGTAAATACACCCCCAAATATTTTCCATTTACGTACAGTTCCGCAAACTCACATTTCGGTGCATAAGAAGCATTTAGCGCAGTAGACAATCGATACGCTAGATAATTTCGCATCAGTGATTTATCTGCATAATTTGATATAAGCGCCCAATCCTTATCTTTGGGCATTCCAAGCATGGACTGTTTCTTTTCAAATTCTATCTTATAACCTTTCTTAGGCATAACCTCCCAAGAACTATTACCTCGTCCCTTAATCGTCAAATTCAAAATTTCACTCTCAGAATTTTTATCACCCCATATTTGGAGTTTGGCCGGAATTTCGGTTTCGCGATCCTTAATAGCCTGTTGATTTTCTGTTTCAATTACAATTCGAGGGATACCAGCATAAGGATATTCCTTATCATTTGGCTTAAATGAATTTGGATAAGCATTTTTTGACGATGAACTTTTCTTCTTCGAAAACGATGACACTACGCTCAACAACAATTTTTCCTGTAAAACTAGAGCAACGTCATCTTGCTCATCTGCATCTACATCGAGTACGCTATTGCTACAAGCGCTAAAAACGACCATTGCAAAAGCAATGCAAATATCAGACAGATGCGAAAAAAAATTTTTAGAACCAGCCCAATTCATACATTCCCTAGAAAAAATGCCATCAAAAAACAACCTAATAATGACTATCTATCCACTGTATTCTTTTTGTAATCCAATTCTTCCAATCGTTCACAACTTCATCATACGACTCATATGATTCTAAAAGCCAACCTTTCTTCTGTCCCAAAATATCCCAACGTTTAAAATTATTTTCTGCAGATTTTTTCAACAGCACCGATATTTTGTCAATTGAATCTAATACCGATTCGAAATGATGATGTTCATCTCTCCATTTTTCTTTAATTCGTTCAGCAAAAATTTTATCCTTAAATAAATAAGCATTCCAATAATTACGAATATGCCATTCTTCAGGCTTTCTATATCCTTCATATTCAATATTACCATACCCCAAATCAAAATCCCATACCGGGCCCATTACAATTTTTTCACCCTTAATCCATGTAAAATAAACACTGGTTTGAAATGAGGCATCCACATTTTTTGAGAATTCTTGAACCCAATAGTGTTTTGCCGCTTCATCCACATCAAGCCACTCTTCTACATTATTATCCTCTTCAGCCTCAATCGTCTTTAAGAATTCTTCAAATGATTCAAGATGTTTTTGGAGTGTTTCCAAAGTTTCTTCAGTTGCATTCTTGGGATCATGCACCCTCAAAGGTATACCAGTACCATTGTTCAATAGCACATCAGAGAAAATAACTTGTTCATCGGCCTTATACTTTTTATCGAACTCCACAATATATGAATTTTCATTCTTAGGAATATTGACCCTGTTTTCCGAAATTTTTATTGTTTCCGTAAGTAGATAGACACCCAAATACTCTCCATTCAAATACAACTCAGCAAATTCGCATCTTGGAGCATAATAGGCTCCCAAAGCCGCTGACAATTGATACGCTATATAATTTCTCATCAACGTTCTATCTGCGTAATTCGCAATCAGCGCCCAATCTTTGTCCTTTGGCATACCAAGCATGGACTGTTTTTTTACAAATTCAATTTTGTATCCTTTTTTGGGCATATTCCACCAAGAGGTGTTTCCTCGGCCCCTAATAGTCAATTCCAAAATTTCGCTTTCAGGTTGTCTTTCGCCCCAAACTTGTAATTTCGCAGGAATTTCCGTTGTAAGGTTACTCACAGACCGACGGTTTTCCGTTTCAATCACAATGCGCGGAATATCAGCATAGGGATATTCCGAATCATCAAATTCCAAAACATTTAAAAAGACAGTCTCACTCGAAGAACTATTTACCACTGAAGGCTCAACAACAGAAGATGAACTTTTTTCATCTGATGATTCTTTTTCAGATTTCGTAGACGATGAACTCTTCGCTTTAGATGACGAGGAATCGTTTTTTCCACTAGAAGAACTGCTGTTCTTTGAGGACGAAGTTCCTTTCTCGCTAGACGAGCTCTTTACGCTGGAAGAACTAACGTCCTTCGACGAAGATGATTTGCTTGTCGATGTTTTCTTAGACGAAGAAGAGCTTTTCGCCTTTGAAGACGAAGACTTTACACTTGATGACGATTTTTCCTGTGAAATCAGAGCAACGTCATCTTGCTCATCGGCGTCTACATCGAGCACGCTATTGCTACAGGCACTAAAAACAGCCATAGCAATACACACGACGAACAAAAGCGGAATAAGCTTTTTAGAACCAACCCAATTCATATTTAATCCCTGCTAGATACCTAAAAATAGCTTTTTAGTAGGGAATTTTAAAGGTATTAAATTAGAAAGAATATTGTAATATACCAGACATTCAACCAGAATCACCCAAGCAACGGAACAAACCTCTCCACATTTTTCTAAATTTGCGCGCATGGCAGAAAAAAAGAAAATTCTCGTAATGGTCGCTAGCCCGAAAAGGGAACGCAGTGGAACCCTCATCCCGACGAAGGCTTTTGTCGAGGGCCTGGAACAAAACGGCGACTACGAGACGGAATACATTTTCATTGACAAGATGAACATCAAGCCGTGCCGCGGTTGCCTCAGCTGCTGGGGGCGCGAAGACGGTTCGTGTTTCATCAAGGACGACGATGTGCCGATGATCCGCGAAAAGCTCATCAATTCGGATATTGTCATTTGGAGTTTTCCGCTGTTCCTGTTTGGCGTCCCGGGCCAGATGAAGGTCCTAATGGACCGCATCGTGGGCATGGTCCATCCGTACATGGGCCAGAAGCTCAAAGAAGGGGCTAACGCCATGGGCACCCCGCTACACGGGCTCCAGTTCCAGAAAGAAGGACAGAAAATCATTCTGCTTTCGAGTTGCGCCTGGATGGACTTGGACGTGGTTTACGAGCCGGTCCGCAAGCAGTTCGACATCATTCTCGGTCACGA
>JAEEHV010000007.1 GCA_016280955.1 Candidatus Gastranaerophilales bacterium
TATAAAAAGTATCAGTAACTTTAAGAATGAATTATCATATAGTTTTGAAATATTTCCCCTGAAATGTAAAAAGTTTGAGAATATTCTCAAACTTCCGGGGGTACTTTTCTCAATCTCTCTGATAATCTATATCTGTAAACTTTCATGGAAAACAAAAAATAAAAGTTACAATTTTTATTGTAACTTCTATTGTAATAAATATTGACTTTTTATTGAAAAACTCCCCAAATTGGACGAAATTAGAAACAGGGGTAAATAATACTTGGATTAATGATTTATATGAAAAAATTATCGATATAAATAACCTCAAAACCTTTAGATTATTGGATTTTTTATAAAATGCTGCATAATTTACACATATAGATTTTATAGATTGCAAGGTCTAAAGAATGTGCATGAAAACTTGAATCATCTTGTTTGTGATGGTAGAATAATCACCATGTGTAAAAGTAAACCAAGAATTGAATTTATTGATATTATAAAAGGCTTAGCCATAATTCTTGTAGTTATAGGTCATACAAGTCCGTGTAAAACGGAGATAATACCTTACAAATCTCTGATATATGCTTTTCACATGCCTTTGTTTTTTATTGTTTCAGGCATGTTTGTTGCAACAAGCAGGGAAAATTATTCTTTGCAAACATTAAAAACTTTTGTACATAAAAATTTTATTGCACTAATTCTCCCATTTTTGATATGGGGTACAATTTACATGAATTTTTCTTACTCAAATATAGCAAATTTATGTTTTGGCTCATGGATTAATTTTACACATATTAACACTTTATCTTCTTTATGGTTCATTGTTGTGCTTTTTGTTGCAAGAGTTTATCTTGAGTTATTTTTTATGCTGGTAAATAAGATAAAACTAAAAATGCAATATTCAATTAGTGCTGCAATCCCTCTTTGCTTTATATTAGGTTTTTGTTTACCGCATCATAATGATGTATTAACTCAAAACGGGAATTTTTTAAGCTATGATATAGCATTTGTTGCTGCAGGATTTATGCTTATTGGTGCACTTACAAAACCATATATAAAAAAATGTACGGAAATTAAAAATATATATTTAATACTGCTAACGATATTTTCAGGCTTGTTGTTTTTAATTGGTTTTAGTTTTACAGATTATACACATAAGTTTGTGCTAATGGCAAATGCTGTTTACCAGAATCCGCTTGCATTTCTGTTCAATTCGGTAACAGGAAGTTTTTGCTTTATTTTAGCAGGAATCCTAGTATATAAAATCCCTGTTAAAAAACATATACTTAACTTTTTAGGACAAAATACATTAGGCATTTTTTTGGTACATAGACACATGGTTGTTGCTCTTTTAGCCTTTTTACAAACAAATACAACTTTAAACCGTTTATCTATAAATACAATTGTAACAATAACTGCATTAATTGTTTCTTCTTTGCTTGTTGTATTAATAAATAAATATGCTCCTATAATGTTTGGTAAAACAAATACTGCTCTAACTAAAGATTAAGCAAACAGGTCTGGTTTTACCCAACATTTTTTCAATATAAAACTCCCCAGGTTGTATCGGATTATTGCTCCACACTCCGCAGTCACTCACTATATTTTGCTTTCGCAAAACTGTCGTTCTCTTTGCTCCGTGCTACTTCGGGTCTCCGCTCCGCTTCGCCCTACGCAAAATCCTCTGGACTCTTCACCAAGAAGGCTCCGCCTTGGTTGGTTCTCAAACACAACAGGTGTTCAAGCAAAGAAAAAGTCGGGACACGCCCGACATTTTTCTTTGCAATAAAAAACTCCCCAAATTGGACGAAATTAGAAACAGGGGTAGGGGTAAATAATATTGGAATAAATGATTTATATGAAAAAGTTGTTGATATTAATTGTTTTAAAGTGTATTCGTTGATTAAAAATTTTAAAATTGCCTAAGTACTAATTATTATCAATATATTTAATAAGATTAATTATTGAATATATTTGTCTGTATGTTTTTTCAAAACATTGAGGGTTATATAGAGAATGTCTTAAATCTGCTGTGTCTAAAAACTTTTTATTTGTGCCGATTGCTATAACAGTTTTATTTTCGTAGTTTGCAATTTTAATATTTTTTGTATCATAAGCATATTCAAAATCTTTTAGTAAATTATAAAAATCACTAGTATTATGTTTTTCTGCTTCTTTTGTATCAAGCGATTCAACTATATATTTTTTTGAAAACTCTTTATTATTAATATTTAAACAGTCTTGTTTATTTCTTATCAAGAAAATAACAATTAAAAATAATATAATAGGAAGAAATAAAAGGTTTTGATATCTCAAAAGCATAATGAAATTTTCTAATGGAATTCCAGATAATATACCGAATATCATTAAAATAAGAAGTAGGATGTATATTAAAATAGGCTTTGTTTTTAGGGTTTTGGCAGTAATTTTTGACAATAAACAATCTCTGACATTTTTATTTTCTATTGTAACAATTGTACCATCAAAGATTAACCACTTATTCCCAATAGAACCAGTTGTTAAAACTAAATCTTCTATATGTATCTTATTATTATCAAATATAAATCCGTATGATTTTGATACATCAATTGTATCAAAATCAAAAAACAAATCACTTTTTTTCAATAACGAAAACATTTTATCCCATTTATATGGCACAGTTGACTTTATTCCAAAACATTCATAAATAAATTTACTGTATGGTTCTTTAAGTTCATCTGTATACTTTTTAGTAAAGTTTGTTTTACATCTTATAAGGTTAAAAATTAGCATTATTACCAAAAATAAAGAAACAAAAATTAATGGAATAGTATAATCCATAATCGGTACAAAGTACCACATACCAATAAGTATAAATATAGATAAAGGGGCATATAAATATTTATAGAGTTTATATTGAGAAAGTTTTTTAAGCCTGAATGATTCATGCATACTGAATAAATCGGTGTATTTGCCTTTGTATATGTCCGCAAATTTATCAAAAGTACTTATTGCATTTATTTTGGATGTTGCATCTTCACTTTTAAAATTTTCGGCTTCTTCTTTTAACTTATTATCATAATCAACAATATCTAAGCCACAAACGGGGCAAAAAGATGAATTATCATCAATATTACTACTACATTTTGGACAAAACATAAAAATTCCTTTAACTTTAAGTTTAATTATAATAAATTTTTATGTTAGAAGCAAACTGACAATATTAAATTTTCCAATAAAAAACTCCCCAGGTTGTCTTGGATTATTGGCAGTTCGTAAACTTCCATTCGTTTTATTTCTCTTATGAGAAATAGTCACTCATTACAGTTTCCTCACTGGGACGGCGTTCCGTTCACTGACGTTCACTCCAGCCTTGCCAAAATCCGCTGGACTCTCACCAATGTTGGTTCTCGCCCTAACCCAATGTATTTTAAGAAAAATAAAAACAGATTTTATTATACTTGAATTTTGACAAAATTTAATCAACTAATGACAAACATTTTTCTTTAATATCAAGTGCAATGTCACGCGCTTGTTTTTCTTTTATTCCGATATTTTTAGCTACCGCTAAAATATCCTCTAAACTTGGATTTTTGCCTTCACCGTTTACTGTTGTTGCGTGTTCTCCGTTAAATGATAAACTGTAAGTCAAATCATAAGCAGGTGATAAGTGCCATTCTTTTTGACTTTCATCATACAAAAACGAGAAATTCTTTGAATGATCATCTCTGTTGTGCGCAAAAACATTAAAGCACATAAGTCTATATAACTGCTCAATATCTTGATAATTTTTTGTAAGTTCAAGAGTCAACTTCATTAAAATATTGTAATCAAGATTTGGCAGACGGTGACTCGTTTCTAGCAATCCGCTAACTGAAACCATGTGTATTTTTTTATTTTTCCCCTCATTTACCCCTCTGTCAAATCGTTTAATTCCAAAGTACCCTGAACAAATTTTAGAGCCAAAAAGCTTTGTTTCGCTCATCTTTATTCCGCAATCTTTTGCAACAAGTGAATATTTATATTCTTGCTCTCCGATATTTTTAGGATCCTGCGAGGACGGGAATTTTATTATCCAATCTTCACCTTCTATTTTAGTCAAAATCTTTGGTCTTGCTCCGCCCGACGAACCGCCGAGTTTAAAAAGTTCATCCAAGTTATCAGAATTTTGTGACTCTAATATTTTTGTACACTCTTTTGCAAGTTTATCGTAATCAGATTCATCTTGAGGTATTTCAAATATGTGTTCAGGCTTATAAGTTAACGCTCCCATTCCGCTTTCTTGTACAACTGCAAGTCGGTTTAAATTATCAATTTCGCTCGGATTAATCTTGTTTTTAAGTAAAAGTCTGTCAACAAGTAATCGCCCCCAGCCGTCAGGCAAACTGTCGTTAAACACTCCAAATAACCCCTTAAACGGTTCAAACTTTGGAATAAAAACTTTTTTTTGAAGGGGCAATGAAAACGGTGAAATACTAAAACCGGTGGCAAGCCACTCACTATCATATTCAAATGCGACAAGCCTGTCCGGAGTCTTGGCTAAAGTTCCGACTAATTTGTCATTATAAAAAACTTTCAGATATTTATAATTATCCATTGATTACCTCGTCAATAGATGTGTAAGTTTTTGTTGTGAATAGATTTTCAATGTCACTATCTAAATCAAGAGCAATAGCAATTTTAATAAAAGATTGCAAAGATATTTCATACTTTGTTTCAAATCTTTTAATGCTGCCAAGACTAACTCCGGATTTTTGCGCTAAAACTTCCTGCGAAATTTTTAGCCTTTTACGGTGTTCTTTAATTTTATCTGCTAAACTTTTCGCAATTTCATTAGGAGTTTTTTGATTTAAAAACTGATTATTCATAGATAATATATTAACCTATTTTATCCAAAATGTCAATATATAGATAATATATTATCCAACCGCAAGACAACATCAAAGTTTTATTGTGATGTATTTCACAATGAAAGGCTTATGGATATTGAGTTTTATATAATCAAAATCAGCAAAATCCGCATTATGTTTAAATTGAGTTTAATTCCTGTTCAAATGGTGTTCAACTATTGTTTATGCTATTTTGTAAAAACAGGAGGTTTCTATAGATTTACAGGACAAATTCATCAAAAAGTAATTGAAAATTATTCGCTATAACCCCCTGTGTGTTTACCTTTTAGCCACTTCCCCCATAATGTTAAACAAATGTAATTGATGTCCGAAATGTCCACTTTCGATTACCTTTTTTGTCCACATTCACGACACCCCAAATTGCCGAATGTTTAGTTTTTATCGGCATTTAACCCATTGATGCAATCCGGACACTTCAATTACCTTTTTTACTTATTCCCCCTGAAAGTGGGAAGTGTCGGCAGCCCATTTAAACCGTATCTTTTCCCCTATTTAGTGGGAAACTTTTTGTTTCTCACTTTCGATTACATTTTATAAAATTACAAATCTTCTTGATAATTACATAAGATTTAATTTAAACCCTTAACAGGGAAGTATTTTAGACACATTTTTGCTATATTTTTTAAATTACTTTTAAAAAGCATTTAAGAATATAAAAATGTAATTGAAAATCTAAAAAATATGTAATTGAAAGTAAGTAACATTTTTAAATATTTAGACATAGAACGACACATTTCCCCCTTAATGACTTCCAATTTGATAGCATTCAGTCTAACATCGAATAGCCGCAGGAGGTCTCTATGGAAAACAGTATATTAGATAACATTAATACCGAGGAAACTTGGATTGATGTGGAAACTTTGGCAAAGCTGAAAAATGTCACAAAAAGAGCTGTTCGTATATCAATTAATAACTATATATATAAGACAGAAAATGCACGAGGTGGAAAAGCATATAAAATTAAATTAAGCAGCATAGAAAAAGAACTTCAAATCAAATATATTCAGGAATATTACAATGAGATAAATGCTACCGATAACGAAATTATTGAATTAAATAATTTAGAAATTAAACAAGAAAAGTTAATATCAGAGGAACAGAAACAATTAGCACTTGCAAAATATGACTTGGTTATGAATTGGCAAGAATTTAAAAAGAAATTTATTAAAGAAAGAAAACAAAACAAAACGGATCCTCGGTATAAAAATGTAAGAGCTGATTTGCCGTTTGTAGAATTATATAATACCGGTAGATTATATGAGGACATATTTAATACAGTCGGTAAAATATCAACAGGTTCTCTTTACAGATGGAAACGACTACTAGGATACAATGGAGATTGGACTTGTTTAGTCGGTCAGTATAAATATACTACTAATATTCTTAATACCGGAATCATTCCTTAAACCGAATACATATCCATACTTTTCAAAATTTGGAACACGTGCAGATCCTTTTTCAACTTCACTTGGATAATCAGGTGCTTTAAATCCGTCTTGAGTTTTATTGCTATTTTCAACAGCCTCAATTATAGCCAGTGGTAATGATATAAAAGCAATAATTATTGAAGTTATTGCTAAGAAATTAAATTTGTCATTAAAAACAGAGATAATACAAAAAACTATAAAAGAAATTAAGGATAAAAATAAAATAAGAGCACCTTTAGGTACGATAATATTCGCACCACAAATGGGACAACTCGTTTTTTCTTTGTCACTCATATCTTTATAGCCGCATTTATGACATATAAACATAGCTTCACCCTTATTTATATAATATTATATTGTAACACTATGTCAAATTCGGACATAATATTTAATTTGATATTATGATATAAAATATTTATATGGAAATTTTAGACAGATTATCAAAATCAAAATTCCGGAGCAGATTTAAGCTCCGAGCAAAAGAACTTGAATATATCAAAGACAAAGGACTTGATAAAATCTATTCTCACGCCTGTGATTTTATTCGAAATAGAGTTGCTCCGGCAGAACCCACGAATGATGGCAAACAAACCCCAATGCGTGGGCATCCTGTTTTTATTGCCCAACACGCAACTGCTACTTGCTGTCGCGGATGTATTGAGAAATGGCACAAATTCCCTCAACACAGAGAACTAACCAAAACCGAACAAGATTATCTTGTTTCTATAATTATGGAATGGATAAACAGACAGATTTCTTGAATATCCAAAACTAAACTTCATAAGTTGTACCGAAATTAAAGAATCCGTTTTCTTTTGAATAACCTATTTTTATATCTAAATCCGGCATTGCGTTCCAACCCTTTTCGGCTACTTTGTCTAGCAAATCTTTTACATAGTTAAAAGCAGCACCTTTAAAATCTACACCAACTGAAGTTGCTTTATCA
>JAEEHV010000062.1 GCA_016280955.1 Candidatus Gastranaerophilales bacterium
CGATGATGAAGCTGCAGCAGTCAGAAAAAATGTCGACGGTTCAGTCACTGTTGTCAGAGCTTTCCCGATGATGGGTAACTAAATCAACAAAATAAATATATAAGGCGGATGCTTTAGCACCCGCCTTTTTGTTTTTGTATTATAATATTATTTGAGAGGTGATAATATGTTTATACTTGAAAAACCGTACGTATCCGAAGCTTTAATAGATTCTATAGTTCAGCACGACTGGGTTGTGCTTGATAATGAAGCTGTGCAATCAGCTAACATGGAAGAGGGGGCATTAAGATATTGGGACACGCAATCTGCAAAAGACTACTATCTTAAACAGGAATATCCGCTTATATATTCTAATGCGGAAAATGCAATCTCCTGGGTACTTGATAATCTGCCGCAATCTAATCTGAGTTCGTATATTAAACTTTTTAAGGATAAAATTGCGTTCAGAGAATTTCTTAAAAAATTATACCCCGACTTTTTATTTAAAGCCGCTGATTTTAATGAACTTAAAAGTATAAATCCAAACACCGTAAAATACCCTGTTGTATTAAAACCTTCCGTCGGATTTTTAAGCTGCGGAGTACATAACATATACAATAAAGAAGAATGGACAGATACCATTGATAAACTCCAAAAAGAAATTGTTGCAGCTGACAATCTCTATCCGAAAAGTGTTGTCGATTCTTCAAAATTTGTTATTGAAGAAATGATTCAGGGTGAAGAATATGCGATTGATGCATATTATGACAGAAATGGTGAAGCCGTTATTCTTAACATTTTCCATCATCCTTTCCTTGATAAAAATGATGTAAGAGACAGAATTTATGTTATGTCGGCAGAAATTATGATTAAGTATCTGGCAAAATTTTCTATATTCTTAAATCAAATGGGAGAAGCCAAAAATATAAGAAACTTCCCGATGCATGTGGAAGTCAGAGTAACTCCCGAAGGAAAAATTATCCCTATAGAAGTTAATCCGATGCGCTTTGCCGGTTGGTGTACAACTGATATCGGAGAATATGCGTGGGGAATTAACGTATATGACTATTTCCAGAACCAAAAACGACCGGACTGGAACGAAATATTATCAAATACCGATAAAACAATTTACTACTTCTCTATGGCAGAAGTACCTTCCGATATTCCTCAACATAAAATTAATGAGTTTAATTATTGGGGATTTTTAGCAAATTACTCTAACGTTCTGGAGCTACGGAAAATCGACTTTAAAACTTATCCGCTGTTTGCCGTAATTTTCGGTTCAACACAAAACGAAAATGAAATCAGGCACATACTTGAACTGAAAACCGAGGACTACATTAAATAATATTTTTAAAGCCATTGCTGCAAACTGTTAGAATGTGATAATCAAAAAAAAACAGGGTATCAAATTGATACCCTGTTTTTATTGTTATTATTTTTAGCTTATGCTTCAGGAGCTGCTTCTTCTGCCGGAGCTTCCGGTTCAGCTTTTGCTGCTTCTTCTGCTGCTTTTGCAGCTTCAGCTTCTGCCTTCTTAGCTTCTTCTTCAGCTTTTTTTGCTTCTTCTTCAGCAGCTTTCTTTGCAATGGCTTTCTTTGAAAGTTTTACGGTTTCAGACTTTTTGTAGTTCAAAGAACCGTCTGCATTACAGTTAGCAATTAAATATTTAACCGTATCTGTAGGTTGAGCACCTTTTGAAATCCAAGCTTCTGCTGATGCCTTGTTTAACTTCATATCTTTTGTTTTAGGATTGTAGTAACCCAATTCTTCAATCGGCTTACCTTCTCTTTTTGTAGTTGAGTTGATTACTATAACTCTGTATGTAGGAGCTTTCTTCGCACCTAATCTTTTTAATCTGATTTTTAACATGCTAAATTCCTTCTTTTATATTTTTCGGTGTGTTGTGAAAGATTCAGCCGCAATCTTTCGTTTTGTACAAGCTGAAAGAGGATACTTGTACATGTAAAGCTAATCACAAACACCATAAAAAGTAAAGAGGGGGGTAAATATATTTAGCTGAAAGAACAAACTGCAAAAACATTATTGCTAAATTTTGGCTTATCGGAAATTTTTTAAACACTACGACCGATTTTGACGAAGAGGGGTGGTAATATATAATTGTAACTGTTTTTGATTAGTTTTAATCTCTCTAATTTCAAACCTCCTACATATTGTGCTACATTATTAACACCGGCTGATTTACCGGTGTTAATCTTTTTATAAGCAATATTTTTGCCTGAGATTGCATTCTATAGTATAATAGCTGTATGGTTAGCAAAGCAATTACTGCCGCAAATATCGGAATTAACTCATGTAAAATTGAAGTGGAAGTCGATACTTCAAATTCACTTCCTGCCGTAAGCATTGTAGGATTACCTGACAGTGCTGTATCAGAAGCCAGAGAAAGAGTACATTCCGCAATAAAGAACTCCGGCTTTGCCTTTCCGACAGGCAAAGTTATCGTAAACCTTGCACCTGCAGATATCAGAAAAGAAGGAACAAATTTTGACCTCGCTATTGCAATCGGCATTTTAAAAGAACAGGGAGTGGAAATTCCGGACGATTTAACCACCGCTTACATAGGTGAATTATCATTAGACGGCAATCTCAGAAAAATAAACGGAGTATTACCGTTAGTCAGCGGACTTAAAGATGCCGGTATCAAAACTGTTTTTGTACCGGAGGATAATGCGAAAGAAGCTGCTCTTGTACAGGATATAAACATTTTTGGTGCAAAGCACTTGGGTGATATTGTTAACCATTTTTCGGGAACTGCATTAACAAAAACCGTTATTGATATAAACAAATACCTTGAAGACAATGCTAATACTGATTATACATTTGATTTTAAGGATGTAAAAGGACAACAGAAAGCAAAAAAAGCTCTGGAAATTGCAGCCGCAGGCGGACATAATATTTTAATGTCAGGCTCACCCGGTTCGGGAAAAACTCTTATGGCAAAATGTCTTGCATCAATCCTTCCTCCGCTTGAACTCAAAGAGGCACTTGAACTTACAAAAATATACAGTATAAGCGGACTTCTTCAAAATGACAATCCGCTTATGACAAAACGACCGTACAGAGCGGTTCATCATACGGCTTCTCAAAACGGTATCATAGGCGGCGGCTCGAATCCAAAGCCGGGAGAAATTACCCTCGCTCACAGAGGAGTCCTTTTCCTTGATGAGATGGTAGAATTTCCCCGACAGGTGCTTGAAGTTCTGCGGCAACCGCTTGAAGACGGAGAGGTTGTTATCTCAAGAGCAAAAAGTTCTATAAAATATCCGGCAAAATTTATGCTTGTGGGTGCAATGAATCCTTGTCCCTGCGGATTTCTGGGTGACAGAGAAAAAGATTGTACATGTTCCGAATTTCAGATTCAGAGATACCGCTCAAAACTCTCAGGTCCGCTCTTAGACAGAATTGACCTGGTAATAAATGTTCCGAGATTAACAACGGATGAGCTTATTAACATGAAATCTGATTCCGAGCCTTCCGCAAAAATAAGAGAAAGAGTTATCAGAGCAAGAAAAATTCAGGCAAAAAGATATGCAGAAGAAGGTATTTTAACAAATTCCGAGTTAAGCGGAAAACAGATAAAAAAATATTGCAAACTTGATGAAAAAACATCTGAATTTCTAAAGATTGCCGCACAAAAATATCAGCTTTCGGGAAGAAAATTTGACAGAATACTGAAACTTTCAAGAACAATTGCCGATTTAGCCGAAAAAGAAAATATAACATTAGAGCACGTAACACTCGCACTTCAATACAGAGCGGAAATATAGTTTAGGCCTTGCCTCTGAGTTGACCGCAGGCTGCATCAATATCAGCACCACGTTCAAGCCGAACGGTTACTTTTTTGCCCGAATGTTCAAGAAGGTATTTAAACTTCATAATATCATTGCCCGAAGGCTTTTTATAGTCGTTTTCCATTACGGAATTGTACGGTATCAAATTGATATTGCATTTCAAATCATTTAAAAGATAAGCAAGCTCTTTTGCAACAGAAGGTGTATCATTGAATCCGTGGATTAAAATATATTCTACCGTAATCCTTCTTCCTGTTTTTTCAACATACTCTTTGAGAGCCTGTTTTACCTTATCTATCGGATATTTTTCTTCAATCGGCATTAATTCTTTTCTGAGTTCGTGGTTTGATGCATGGAGCGAAATTGCAAGAGTTGACTGCAAATTCTTATCCGCAAGTTTTTTTATCCCGGGGATAATTCCGCTTGTAGATATTGTGATTCTTCTCTGCCCTATCTGAAAATCGTTATTAAAAATATCCAGAGCCTTCAAAACATTATCAAGGTTTAAAAGCGGCTCACCCTGTCCCATAAATACTATATTTGTTACCTTTAGACCGGTATCCCGCTGAATCGTCAAAACCTGTTCTATGATTTCTTTGTAAGTTAAATTCCTTTTAAAACCGCCTTTTCCTGTTGCACAAAATGAACAATTAACGGCACAGCCTACCTGAGAGCTAACACAGGCAGTTAAATTTGCACGATTATCAAACCTCATGAGAACCGTTTCTACACATTCACCGTCAGGATATTCAACAAGATACTTGATTGTTCCGTCTTTACTGACCTGCTTAACTTTAATTTTTGTATCAGTAACCTGTGCAATTCCTTTTAATTGCTCCCTGAAATCTTTTGAAAGATTTGTCATTTCATCAATTGAGGAAACGGATTTTGTATAAATCCAGTTATGAATCTGTTTTGCACGAAACTTTGTGGCTTTAAGTTCAGCCGTCAAATTCTCAAGTTCTTCCAAAGTCATTCCGGAAAGTATCATATTTATCCAAGTTTCTCTTTGTAAAAATTAATAATATCGGTTTTCGCTTTCAAAAGCATAGCACTATGGGTAATCTCGTTTTTCCATTCATTGAACGAGCATTTTGAAGGCAAAAGTTTTAGCGGATTATGAGGAAAGTCTTTGCATATATTCGGTCTGTCCTCATATATGGTACATAAGTTATCTTCTCCGAGCTTTGTACAGCGATAATAATAGATTTTATCTTCCTGAACAAGCACATTAAGAAGCTCAAAGTATTCAGGATCAATCGCTTTTGCCTCTTCTTCAGACTCAATCGGAACATAAACCGATACAAATTCCTCAGAGAATTTGTCACCGCGCATTGCTCGTTGTTTTAACTGAATATAAGAATATTCGCTGACTGCAAGTTTACAGCACGCACCGCATTTATTACATTCGTAATTGGATTTTTTATCCATAATCGCTTTATAATCCGAATTTAATTTGTTTTTATAATCGCCCGTAAGATATGTTATTGCCTGCATCTGCCATTCACGAAGTTTGCAGCCAGTAGGCGGGTACGGTGAAAAAATATCTTTCTTTTCTATATTACAATCGTGCTTTGCACAGTATGTACAGGCATCCTGCGGTTTAA
Source organism: Candidatus Gastranaerophilales bacterium (assembly GCA_016280955.1). Lineage (GTDB taxonomy): Bacteria > Cyanobacteriota > Vampirovibrionia > Gastranaerophilales > Gastranaerophilaceae > CAG-196. The sequence continues at coordinate 5,402 of JAEEHV010000062.1, forward strand.
ATCCGTCTAATTCCCGTCTTATACTTGAAGCAGCCTCCATAAATATTTGCTCATAATTTGATGTTACCTCATTATACTGAGCATCTAATGAGTTTTTTTTTGGCTGTTCCTGCTTTTGTTCCTGCTTAGGCTCTTGTTCTTGTTTTTCGGGCTGAGGTTTAGCAAAAAAATTTATCTTATTTTCGCCGTTATCATTTGTACCGCCGCCTGATGTGAAAAAATTACTCATACTTAGAATATTATCACAAATTCGACATTCGGGCAATGAAAATGGTATCTGACCGTAAAAAATATTTTTGTGGAGGTTTAATTATGACAATAAAATTACAAATATACAAATGCTCAATTTGCGGAAATATTGTTCAGATTCTTCAGGAAGGTGACGGGAATCTCGTTTGCTGCGGAAAAGAAATGGAGCTTATGGGAATACAGTATGATTCTGATGAAGTCGGTGAAAAACATAAGCCCGTTACAGAAATAAAAGACGGAAAAAAGTTTGTTAATGTAATTGCTCATCCTATGACACCGGAACATTACATACAATTTATAGAAACATTCACCGATGATAAAAATGAACTGCATCTGAAATTTTTTAAGCCCGAAGATGTTCCGGAAATGGATATTTCATTTTTCAACAATAAAAGTGTTAATTCCATTGAATACTGTAACATACACCATCTGTGGGGCGACAATGTAATGCCTGAAAATGAAAACGGAGATTACTCAATATAAAAAGGAGAAATATTATGGTTAGTGACAAAATAAATGAAATAATGAATGAACAAATTAACAAAGAATTTTTTTCGGGATATTTATATCTTTCAATGTCTGCCCATCTTCATGAACTCGGTTTATTCGGTTTTTCTTCATGGCTTAAAATTCAGGCAAGGGAAGAAGTTGAACACGGACTTAAGTTGCTTGACTATCTGCTTGAAAGAAACAGCTATGTTACACTCAGACAAATCCGTACTCCCGAATTTGAATTTAAGGGAGTAAAATCTGTTTTTGAAACACTTTATGAACACGAAAAATGTATTACCCATTCGGTTATGAACATTGCAAAACTTGCCGAAGAAGAATGTGACAGAATGACACTTTCGTTCATAGACTGGTTTATTGAAGAACAAACCGAAGAAGAACAGAGGGTACACGATATAATTAAAAGACTTGAAATTTTCGGGGAAGAAAAAGCTTCACTCTACCTTATGGACAAAGAACTCGGATTGAGAGAAAAATAATAAATATTTAAGTAATTATATAATTACCGTATTTATTTTCAAAATTACAATGTTTATGCTAAAATACTCTTAATATATTAGGAGTATTTTAGCATAAAGGAGTATAAGCATGCCTGAAACAATGACTATGGTTTTGGATAAAGTTAATTCACCAGAGGATTTGAAAAAACTTGAAATAAGTGAATTATATAAATTGTCTGATGAGATGAGAGAACTCATTATAAAGAAAGTTAATACGACCGGCGGACATTTAGGTCCGAACTTAGGCATTGTAGAGGCAACAATAGCACTGCATTATGTATTTAATTCACCTGTTGATAAATTTGTTTTTGATATTTCACATCAGTGCTATCCGCATAAAATAATAACCGGAAGAAAAGAAGGTTTTACAAGCCCTGACATGTATCTTAAATACACCGGTTATACTTCACCCGAAGAAACAGAACATGATTTATTCAAAATAGGTCATACTTCTACTTCCGTAAGCCTTGCAACAGGTCTTGCAAAGGGCAGGGATTTGACAGGCGGCAAAGAAAATATTATTGCACTAATCGGAGACGGTTCGCTAACAGGCGGAGAAGCCCTTGAAGGACTTAATAATGCCGCAACTCTTAACAGCAACATTATTATAATTGTTAATGATAACGATATGTCTATTGCCGAAAATCAGGGCGGTATTTGCAATTTACTTACGGAACTCAGAGAAAATAACGGAGAAGTTAAGAATAACTTCTTTAAAGCATTAGGTTTTGAATATCATTACGTTGCGGACGGGCATAACTTAGAAAACCTTATTAAAACTTTCTCACTTGTTAAAGATACAGACCATCCGGTATTAATTCATATTCACACTATAAAAGGAAAAGGCTGCGAACCGGCAATGATTAATAAAGAACGATTCCACTGGATGTTACCGGGAGAACTCGACAGACTTAATGATGCTCCTGCTCCTCAAAGTGAAAGCTATGAATCAATTACAAAAGATTATCTGCTCAGAAAAGTTTCTGAGGGAGAACCGATTATTGCAATGAGTGCAGCTACACCGGGTGTATTCGGATGGAATAAAGAGTTCAGAGATAAGCTGGGAACTCACTATATCGATGTCGGTATTGCAGAACAGCAAGCTGTTGGCATGGCTTCAGGTATTGCAAAAAGAGGCGGAAAACCTATCCTTGCATTTATGAGCTCTTTCGTCCAGAGAACTTATGACCAGTTATCACAGGATATGGCACTTAACAATGCTCCTGTCACAATGTTAATATTCTGGGGCGGAATTTCAAGTGCTGATGCGACACATCTTTGCACTTTTGACATTCCTTTAATAAGCAACATTCCTAACATTGTTTATCTTGCGCCGACATGCAAAGAAGAATATGAAAGAATGCTTGACTGGTCAGTTAATCAAAATGAACATCCCGTTGCAATAAGAGTTCCGTTTGAGATTAGTTATTCGGGCGAAAAAGATACAACTGATTATTCCGTTCTGAATAAGTATAAAATGATTGAAAAAGGTGAAAAAGTTGCAATTATAGGACTTGGTTCGTTCTTGGAAAAAGGCCGAGAGCTGAAAGAGCAGCTTAAAACACAACTCGGAATTAATGCAACATTGATTAATCCGCGATATATTACGGGAATTGATAAGAGTATGCTTGAAGATTTGAAAGCAGAGCACTCTGTTGTTATAACACTTGAAGACGGAGAACTGGACGGCGGATTCGGTGAAAAAATTACACGATTCTACGGAAATTCTTCCATGAAAGTACTTAATTATGGTGCTTTGAAAGAATTTACGGACAGAGCTTCTGTTGAGGATTTATACAACAGATACCGTTTAACAAATGCTCTTATCATTGAAGATATAAAAAATATTTTATAAATACGATATTAAATATCTTCTAAGGATACAACCGAACACTGAATCCGGTGATGCTTTTTGATGCATTGTTTCTGCCGGAAAAAAGAGTACACAAAACAGACCGCAGAAGTATTCCATGGTTTTCAAATTGTTTTAGTATTATTTGCTCTCTGTAATGTTAATCTTATTTAACTTAAAAATGTTTACTGCATATTGCCGGTTGCAAATGTTGATGCTTCTTCATAAGGGTTCTCAATGCCTGCATCCAATGCTGCGTTATAGGCTGTTTCAAATAATTCGTCAGAATTATCCGCCACCTGAGGATTCTTAATTAAAGCTTTTAAATCGCTGTTAATACCGTCTGCATCCTTAATAAGCATTGAACGACCTAATGCTTCCGCCTTTGGATCTGAAAAATCTTTTAATTGCGGAACTTCGTTTTCCGGAACTGCCGGAGAACTCTCTGCCGGTTGCTTCTGTGTGCTGTTAAAGTTTACCTGATTAACACTTAAATTAGGACCATTAATTTCACTCATGTATGTTACCTCGCTTTAACTATTAAATTATATCATATTTTGTTTTAATCAACCATCCGTTTATTCTAAAACGTAAAAATACAAAATTTTGCTAGCAAAATTAAAAAATCGTTACAAAAGTTTACTATATATAAACATGTATTTTCTTGACACAAAAAAAATTATTATTAATAAAAAAATATGTTTGAAAGAATCAAAAATTTATTCCATAAAAATAATACCGAAACCGAACCCACGACCTGCGAAAAAATAGATAATTTATTTGATTCTCTGAACGAGGATATAATTCACATTAGGGTAGGTGAAGATTTAACCGATTTTGGGGAAATCATCTGTAAACTAATCGGAAAACTCAGAGAAGAAATAAAAGACGAATGCGGGTTCATTATTCCGGAAGTGCATATTACAGACTGCAATGTAATACAGGAAAACGAATTTGCAATATACATCAGAGGTGAATATTGCACAAACGGATTCCTTGTTCCAAACGAGAAAGGAATTAATGAAGAACTGTATGAAGTTCTGAAAACGTTTATGTATGATAATATGAACAGAATTTTCACAAACGAAATAACCGAACGCTATATTGATACGGCCCAAAGGAAAAATGGCTGGCTTATATGGAACATAACCCGATTTCTGTCTGTTGTTGATATCAGAATAATACTCTCAGAGATTATTAACAAAGGTAAATCCATCAATGACATCAGCTATGTATTTGAAAAAATCAGTGAAAATTTATTCAGAGAAGGAAATTACACAGATTGTTACTGGAAAAAAAGTAATCCGCACAGAATAGCCTGTGATGTTGCCAAAGACCTTTAAGGTATGTCCGCTGATTACAGTTTGCTGAAATCTGTCAAAATGGTATATTTATTTTTCAACTCTGTTAATAATGCCAGTCTGTTGTTTTTAATCTTTTCATCTTTATCCATTACAAGAACATCATCGAAAAACTTTGTTACTACAGGATTAATTGAGATTAAATCATTCAGATAAGTTTCATAATTTCCTGAGAAACTAACACCCTGAACGGCTTTAAATAAATCTTTTTCAGCCTGCAGGGCAAATAAACCCTCACTCACCGAAACACTGACTTCGTCTTTTAATATACGAAGTACACGGTTTGCATTTTCCAACAATTTATCATCATTCAATCCGCTGACAGCTTTAACCCTCATTAAGTAATCACAAAAATCTTTACATGGATTATTTGCCGAACATGCTTCTAAAACATTCTTTGAATAGTCAGTATTTAAGAAAATTATTAATCTCTGAACAAAGAATTCTTCTACATCCGCTTTAACATCTGCCTGTACAGGAAGCAAAGCAATGGCATCATCAATAATTTTCGATAAATCAAGTTTCAGGTTGTGTTCCAATATTGTTTTAATTATACCTAATGCCGCACGTCTTACACCAAGCGGATCGGATGAACCGGTAGGTTTTTTACCGGCTGCAAATACTGCACAAATTGTATCAATTTTATCTGCCATACCGACAACCTGACCTTCAATACTTTTGGCGGTTTCACTATCTGCATTAAGCGGGAAATAATGTTCTCTTATACCATCCTGAACATCTTTTTCTTCTCCTGAAACTCTCGCATAATCAGCACCAATAAATCCCTGAAGTTCAGTAAATTCAAATACCAGATTTGTAGCCAAGTCTGCTTTGCAAAGTTCAGCTGTTCTTTTAATTGAAGGCTTGCTGATGCCGAGTGCCGCAGATATATTTTCAGAAAGTTTAATTATTCTCTGTGTTTTATCATAAACTGAACCCATACCCTTTTGGAATGTCATACCCTTTAGGTTTTCAACATAACTCTCAAGCGGTTTTTTTGTATCTTCATTAAAGAAAAATACAGCATCATCAAGACGAGCTTTAATAACACGCAAATTACCTGCTTTAATATTTTCAAATTCATTACCGATATAATTTGTTATCGTTACAAACTTGTTAATCAATTTGCCTGATTTTTCGTAAAGAGCAAAATATCTTTGATGAGTTTCCATAACCGTAACCGCAACTTCCTGCGGAATTGTAAGATATGCGGTATCAAAATCACAGGTTACTGCAACCGGATACTCAACAATAAATGTAACTTCTTCAAGTAAATCGTCAGAAATTTTTGTTACGGCATTGAGTTTATCTGCCTCAATTTTAGTAAGTTCCAGTATTTTAGCTCTGCGTTCTTCCTGATCGACAATAACTTTTGCCTCACGAAGTTTATCAACATATTCATCAGGGTTATTAATCACAATATTCTGAGTTGAAAATCTGTGTCCGTTTGTAATATTTGAAGAATCTTTATCAATAATTCTTACGGGAACCTGTTCATTATCAAGAATTGATAGCACCCATCTGATAGGACGCGAAAATTTAGTTTCATTTGCCCCCCATCTCATAAAGTGAGGTCCCTGAAGTTTTGAAAATATCTGAGGTACATTTTCCTGCAATAAATCCTTTGTATTTTTACCTCTTATGGAGATTTTTGCGTAAACATAATTGTCCTCAACATACAAATCATCTTTTGAAACACCGTTTTTGTTTGCAAAACCTTCACCGGCTTTAGACAAATTGCCGTTTTCATCAAATGCAACTTTTGCTATCGGACCTTTTACAACTTTTTCTGTATCAGGCTGCGAAGAAGCAAGCCCGTCAATAATCACGGCAAGTCTTCTCGGAGTTGCCATAACTTTAACATTTGAAAAAGCAACATTATTATCATTCAAAAACTTTTCAAATCCTTGGTACAACTGGTCTATAGCCATAGGAATAAATTTATACGGCAATTCTTCAACACCAACTTCAAATAAATATTTACTCATCTTTTTCTCCATTTATATTTCTCTGTTGGTTTAATTATACAACAAACAGGGTAAATTATTTACATTTCTTCCTTTTTGTTCTAATATTCAAGTGTATTAGTAAATAAGGGAGAAAAATTATGTCAAGAAAACCAATCATTGCAGGAAACTGGAAAATGAACCTTTTACAGAGTGATGCAAAGGCATTATTTGAAGGTATTAGTTCATATCTGGAAAATTATACTGCAGTTCAATTACCGACGGTTGTAATTGCACCTGTTTTCACTTCAATAAATCAGGTACATTCAATTGCTTGTAACTGCGGCTGCGGCGGAAACAAACTTTCTGTTGCAGGTCAAAACTGTCACTGGGAATCATCCGGTGCTTATACAGGTGAAATTTCTGTTGAAATGCTTAAAGACGCAGGCTGTGAATATGTAATTATCGGTCACAGTGAAAGAAGACAATACTTCTCAGAAACCGATGAAATGATTAACAAAAAAGCAAAAGCAATCTTAGCAGGCGGTTTGATTCCTATTATCTGCTGCGGTGAAACTCTTGAACAGAGAGAAGCCGGTTCAACCGATGTTCATATTGCATCTCAAATCAGAGCTGCATTAGCAGGTATTTCTTCTGAAGATATTGCAAAATCAGTTATTGCTTACGAACCAATCTGGGCAATCGGAACAGGTAAAACTTGTGACAGTGTTGAAGCTAACAGAGTTATCAAAATGATAAGAAGTGTTGTTGCTGAAGTTGCAGGTGCTGCCGCTGCTGATTCAATCAGAATCCTTTACGGCGGTTCTGTTAAACCTTCTACAATCGAAGAACAAATGTCGCAATCCGATATTGACGGTGCTTTAGTAGGCGGAGCAAGCCTTAAAGCTGACAGCTTTAACGAAATTATTGCAAACACAATGAAGGTTAGTGTTTAATCTTAAAAAAACTTAAAAAAAAGGGAGTTGCTGAATTTAATCAATCAGCAACCCCCTTTTCTTCAATAATAATTGCATTAATACACTATATAAGTAAATAATTGTTTTCTGTATTTTGAATATACGTTTTTCTGAACTCTTTCGGAACATCAACATACAAATATTCATTTTGACGTTTTAATCCGGTTAAACCTATGATTGTATTATCTTTTCCGAGATTATCGTGTACAAAATTAAACAGGTTCTGCAAAGTTTCACGCATTTATATCTATCCTTTCTTTATGTTATGTGGTATAATGATACTGTTTTATTAAGGATTTTTTTATTAAAGTCAAATTTTAAAGGAGATAATAATGGATAAAGTTACTAAAGAAATGGGAATTTTAGAGATTGTACAGGCTCACCCCGAGGCTGCAATGATATTTCAGAAATACGGCATGGGTTGTTTAGGTTGTGCTGCCGCAAGATTTGAAAATCTTGAAGCCGGTGCAAAAGTACACGGTTTTGATGCAGACGAAATGGTTGCGGAAATTAATGAGCTTATAGGTGCATAGAACAGGAATTTAAACCCTGTTCTGCCTTTTATATTTTGTATTGATAATATTTTAGGAGGTTATATATGGTTTTGTGGAAGATACTTGCAATTTGCGGAATTGTATTTATTTTGCTGGAAATTTTCACTCCGACAATGTTCTTTTTAAATTTTGCAGTTGCATCTTTTGTAACAGCGGTTGTATCTTTGTTTACAACCAGCATTTCTGTTCTGGTTTTAACATTTTTTATACTGTCTTTTCTGTCTTTTGTATTTTTACGACCTTTACTTCTTCAAGGCAAAAACAAAGACAATGATACCGGTGTTGAAGGTAAGTATATCGGTAAAACTGCAAAAGTTGTTGAAGATGTTTCAAAAACTGCAGGTGCAATAAAAATATATGACGAAAAATGGAATGCAAGAGTTGAAGATGAAACTGTTATTCCTGCCGGTTCAGAAGTAATTATTATAAAAAATGATTCACTTATGATGTATGTCCAGGCAAAATAATAAATTATACATTGTTCGTTTAAATAAAAAATAAAGAAAGGAGTTTTTATGGGATTTATTGTATCAATAGTATTAATAGCAGCTGCTTTAATATTTATTGCAAAAGGTATTATCATTGTTAAACAGGCTGAAGTCGTTGTTATTGAAAGACTTGGTAAGTTTGAAGGTAAAATTTTGAGATCGGGTTTTAATTTTATTAACCCAATTTTTGAAGCACCGAGAGCTATTAACTGGAGAACTACAAGAAAAGATTTTGGCGGAGCTGCTTACACTTTTAACGAAACAAGAGAAAGAATTGATTTAAGAGAATCAGTCTTTGATTTTCCGCGTCAAAACGTAATTACGAAAGATAACGTTACCATCAGTATTAATGCTCTTTTGTATTTTCAGATTGTTAACCCGAAATCTGCAGTTTATGAAGTTCAGAACCTTCCTGAAGCTATTGAAAAATTAACTCAGACAAACCTGAGAAACCTTGTCGGTAAACTGGATTTGGATGAAAGTTTGGTATCTCGTGACAAAATTAACGAAGAATTACAAAAAGTTCTTGACGAAGCTACCAACAAATGGGGTGTAAAAGTAACCCGTGTTGAACTTCAGGATATTATTCCGCCAAGTGACATTCAGACTGCAATGGAAAAACAAATGAAAGCTGAACGTGACAGACGTGCTGCTATTCTTGAAGCAGAAGGTTTGAAAAAGTCGGCAGTATTAAAAGCAGAAGGTGAAAAAGAAGCTGCCATCAACAGAGCAGAAGGTGAAAAACAATCAAACATTCTTCGTGCGGAAGGTATTGCTCAGGCAAGAATCCTTGAAGCAGACGGTGAAAAAGAAGCTATTCAGAGAATTATCAGTGCTTTGGAAGGAAAAGGACAACCGGACAAATACTTAATCGCTATGAAATATTTAGAAACAATGAAAACAATTACAAGCGGTCAAAATAACAAGGTTGTTTACATGCCTTATGAAGCAACAGGAATCCTGAGTTCTGTAGATGGTATTAAACAAATGCTTGATAAAAACCAATAAGCAGAGTTTTTTAAAACTGTAAAAAGGATTGGATATTCTCCAATCCTTTTTTTATCATTAAATCCTCCCAAAGCATACCTGACATGATAAGGAAGAAAAATATGTAAAATTTTATTTACAAAAAGTCAATTTCAGATCCCAAAAAATCTTTATATATGTAAGTAAGACAATGGGGATTAGTTTCATTTAAGGGAAATTAGGAACATTGTAAAAGTAAGATTCATAAACATAAATTTTTAAGGAGGATTTATGAGTACATATACTACATATACTGAGGATTTTGTAAAAGCGGGGATTATTGCGGGAACCGGAGGAGCTTTAACAGCCGCAGGAAAATATTATACTTCCGATAAAGTTTTGAACAAAGTTAAAGCCGAATATGACAGAAGACTAAAAATCGCAAGTGCATTTGAAGAAAGATATAAACCGCGTGTACGATTTCATTACACTATGAAGGATATGGAAAAATGGTTTAAAGATTGCATTAAAGACGGAAGAACCAGAAATGATGCAACATGGTTTAAAAATGCCCAGCGTAATCTGAATGAATTTATGCAAAATGAACGAATGACAGACGAACAAATTGCCAAAAGACTCAGAAAAGCAATATCACTTGATTCACACGGAGTTCCTCGTATTTCGGCTCCGCATAATTTTGAGCAACTATGGTTAACACCTGAACCAAGCGAGCTGTTTGGAGGCATGGACCAATACTATAAAAGGTTAAAAGCTGAATTTATTCCGGGAAGGGTAAAAACGAATGAAGATATAGCTTTTCTGAAAAAACTCAGACAAAAACCGTTTTTACTGGCAGCAAATTCCAAATTGAAATTTTTAACTAATTTCATAATGGTAGCATCTTATCTTGGAACTACTTTCTTTGCAGCTAACGGATTAGCCAAATTATTTGCAAACAAACCGGACATAAATAATAAACCTAAGCCGCTACCAAATGAAATACAACCGTTTACGGAAAAAGAACCACAAACAGCAACACAAACCGAAAATAAAGAAATAAAAACGAAATTTGAAAAAGGTTTCGAAAAACTCGGCATACCAAAAGATACCGAACTAAAAGAATATGTACCGCAAAAAGGTGAATACTGGATTTCAATCCTGAAAGCCAGATACGGAGCAGATGAAAAAACTGCACAAAAAATGGCAAATAAGATTAAAGAAATGATTTATGATGATGCAAAAGCATCAAAGCAAACACCTGTTATGTATTTGCCTGAAACCTGGACATTTGATGGTATAACTTATCAATATAATGACAATACGAAAGCGGATAAGACTGAAAAATATTCGGATAATGTAAAAACAGAAATGGGTAAAATGAGCAAAGATTTAAAATATGAATAAAATCGCAATAAGTATAAACAAATCGGGACAGGCTGCAGCCTGTCCCGATTTGTTATTAAAATTTACTTTTTATGCAATTTCAACCGGTTCTTCTTTTGCATGTCCTTCTTTTCTTTCAAAAACAAGTTTTTCTTTGCCTTCACCTTCGGAACTGTCAAGTTTTAACAAGATAGTGTCACCGGGCTGGTATGCATTACCCAGAATTTCTTCTGCAAGCTGATCCTCAATTTTCTTTTGGATAAGTCTGCGAAGCGGTCTTGCACCATAAGCTTCATTATAACCGTCTTTTGCAAGATAATCCTTAACTTCATCGGTAACTTCGATTGAAAGTTCTCTTTCAGATAATCTCTTGAACAAATCTTTCATCATCAAGTCAACGATTTGTCTGATTTCTTCCTTGCTCAGATGTGAGAATACGATAATATCATCAATACGGTTCAGGAATTCAGGTCTGAATGCCTTTTTAAGTTCTTCGTTAACCGTATCTTTAAGTTTTTCATATTTATCTTTCTTAGCATCTTCTGCTGATGAGAAACCAAGCTTACCGCCTGTTGTAATCATACTTGCAACAACGTTTGATGTCATAATGATAATTGTATTTTTGAAGTTTATATGTTTACCTTTAGCATCAGTCAAACGTCCGTCATCAAGTATCTGAAGCAGAATGTTAAATACATCCGGGTGAGCTTTTTCGATTTCATCAAAAAGAATAACCGAATATGGTTTCTTTCTGACAAGCTCTGACATGTGACCGCCATCATCATAACCAACATATCCCGGAGGAGAACCGATAAGTTTTGCGGTAGAATGTTTTTCCATAAATTCTGACATATCTACACGAATCATATTATCTTCACTTCCGAAAACAGCTTCAGCAAGAGCCTTAGCTAATTCTGTTTTACCGACACCGGTAGGACCTGAGAAGATAAAGCTGCCAATCGGTCTGTTCGGTGATTTCAAACCTACTCTTGCACGTCTTATTGCTTTAGAAATAGCATTAACTGCATCTCCCTGACCGATAACTCTTGCATGGAGTGTTTCTTCCAATCTCATTAACCGTTCTGATTCACCCTCTGTGAGTTTTGTTACAGGTACACCTGTCATTGTTGCTATAACCTGTGCAACATCGTCTTCCGTAACTGTCGGCTTGTTGGCATCATTCTGACGCCGCCATTCTTCAGAAACCTCTCTGATTTTGTCCTTCATGTTAGCTTCGTCATCTCTGAGTTCTGAAGCTCGTTCAAATTCCTGATTTCTGATTGCTTCTTCTTTTTCTTTGATAATTGCTTTAAGTTCTTTATCAAGTTCTTTACCCTCCGGTGAAAGTGTACAAACTTTCAGACGAACTTTTGAAGAAGCTTCATCAATTACATCTATAGCCTTATCCGGCAAAAATCTGTCATTGATATATTTGCTTGACAGTTTTGTTGCCGCAACGATGGCTTCATCCGAAATATTCAGATTGTGGTGTTCTTCGTATTTTGATTTTAAACCTCTGATGATTTCAATTGTTTCATCAATTGTCGGTTCTTCAATAATTACAGGCTGAAAACGTCTTTCCAGAGCAGAGTCTTTTTCAACGTATTTTCTGTACTCATCTGATGTTGTTGCACCAATAACCTGTAATTCACCTCTTGAGAGAGCCGGTTTTAATATATTTGCCGCATCAATCGCACCCTCTGCAGCTCCGGCACCGATAAGTGTATGCATTTCATCAATAACAAGGATTACGTTTCCTGCCTGACGAATTTCATCCATTATTTTCTTAAGACGTTCTTCAAATTCGCCTCTGTATTTAGTACCGGCTATTAACAAGCCCATATCAAGCTGAACAATTTTTTTATCTTCCAGAATATCCGGAACTTCATTATTAACGATTCTGATTGCAAGACCTTCTGCAACGGCAGTCTTACCTACACCCGGTTCGCCCAAAAGAACAGGGTTGTTTTTTGTTCTTCTTGCAAGAATCTGTATAACACGTTCAATTTCTTTTTCTCTGCCGACAACCGGATCCAATCTCATCTCGGAAGCCGCAAGAGTTAAATCAGTACCATATTCATCAAGGCTCGGTGTTTTAACTTTGCTTGCCGAAGAAGATGAAGATGATGAGCTTGAGCTTCCGCTTCCGACACCTGATGAAGCCGTTGGTTTGGAATCTCCGAGCATCTTAACAACATTACTTCTTACTTTATTTAAATCTACACCAAGGTTCTCAAGAACTCTTGCCGCAACACCTTCGCCCTCACGGATTAAACCGAGAAGTAAGTGTTCGGTACCGATATAATTGTGACCTAACTGTCTTGCTTCGTCCCAGGAAAGTTCCAAAACTCTCTTTGCACGGGGAGTAAACGGAATTTCTACTGCAACAAAGCCGGAACCTCTGCCAATTATTTTTTCAACTTCAACACGGGCATCCTTAAGGTTTACCCCCATTGATTTCAGGGTTTTTGCAGCAATACCGGTACCTTCACCGATTAACCCGAGCAGAACCTGCTCTGTACCGACAAAATTATGACCGAGTCTTCTGGCTTCTTCCTGAGCCAGCATTATAACTTTAATTGCCTTTTCTGTAAAACGTTCGAACATTAATAAAATTCCTCTTCTATAAAATACGTATTTTCTATGATAATTTTACTAAAATTAGCCGAAAAATTCAAGGGGTGAGGTAAATATAAGTGCTTATTAATTATCGTTTACAAATAATCCGTAAATTACTTAACAGGCAGAACTATATAATAATAAACAGTGTATTCCCTCGGCTGATTAAAAGCATTTGTCAATGTAAACTTGTATTCAACAGGCTCTATTACAGCACCTTCATCCATTGAAGGATATGCCTGCTTAACATGAGAATCAAGTATTTCAGGTGTTCTGTCAATAAAGAATGCTCCGGATTTTTCAAAGTCCTCATTGTTTAACCATGGCGAAGGATAACCAAATGTGTCAAGCAGGCAATCCGGCTTATCTTCACCATATATAACAAGCGGTAATGTCCATTCTATATATCCGCCGACATATTTTAGCGGTGCATGGGTTTGCTCTTCCCAAATAGCCTTTATATCACCGTAAATTTTATCTACCGGATATCTGCTCCTGTAATTCTTTTCAACCGAAAGCAGTGTACCTAGTGCTATAAACGTTACAGTCATTGCAAAAAGTGCCATATATAAGAAAATGTGAAAATCTTTCTTCTCAATTTTGCATGGGAAAAAGTAAAATAACATTATTCCTGTCATAAACCAAAACTCAAATCCCCATCTCGGACGCATTGTTCCTCCGTCTGCAATACCCATAAGAAAATGTATTACAAGCGGTGTAAAGCAAAAGAGTATAAAAAACCAAAAATCCTTTTTATTATCAATTTCACGTATTTTTACAGGCTGTTTCGTGACTAACATAAAAAAGAAATACAAAACCACCGAGCCTGCAATTGCCGCAATCTGCATAAGTAAAAACATAAGAGGTGCGGTAACATGTGTTACCCAGGAAGATGAACTCAATTCCCCGTCAAAATACATAAGAGGGAAAAAGTCGTATTTTATAAGCCACATAAGGTGCGGCAAAAATATTAAAAATGCCAATAAAACAGACAAATAAAATTTTGGGCTTTTATAAACATCCCGTTTGAAAGCAAATGCCCAAACCGCCATAGGAATTAAGATTAAAACCGTCTGATATTTATTAAGAAAACAGATTCCGGTTATTATACCAAGCAAAATCCAATTATACCAACCGTCTTTTTGCATACACTTATAAAAGTAATATGAAAGCATCGGCAGCAAGCCAAGTAGAACCACATCAGGATTAAATCCGTAATACCCGGTTACATATGTATAACACCAGCAGCCTTCAAGAAGTATTACCGACAATATGGATTTATTTTCATCAAGAAAATTTCTTGCAAGTTTATAAATATATATGAATCCGAGAATAATAAAGGACTGACTTAACAAATATATTGAAAAATCCGTCTTAAAAATTGTATAGGTTATATATGTAAGCCAGCCGGCAAGAGGAGGATGTTTCGGTGTTCCGAAATCATGAAGTGAGCCCCAGTATATTCCCTCCAATGAATCAGTCGGAAGAACCGTTCTTATTAAACCTATGCAAGACCAAACCAATAAATGTATGAGTAAAAATGCAACAAACCATTTTCTTTCATAGGAAATTTCTCTAAATGATTTTAAAATATTCATAAAAACCTCTTACAACCTTTACGGGGCTTTTCCGTAAAAATCATACTCTCAGCTAATCTTTTTCATATAACAAATAAAATTTTAAACCAGTCAATGTATTTGTTCAAGAAATTTTTAATAAATATTTGAAAAAGCAAGAAAGAAATCAGATATTACATTAATAAGCATAGGTAATATCCATATCATTATAGCAGCACCAAATACAGGCTTAAACAGGAATGACAACTGGAATACGTTTACCTGCGGAGCAGTTTTTGAAATTACACCAAGAATAATATCCTGCCCCAACGTAGCCAAAAGAACCGGAGAAGCTATCTGCAACCCGACATACAGTACATTGGAAGTTGTTGTTACCAAATAATCCAGATTTATAATTTTATCCAAAGGCACAGAAACAGCATACAAAGGAAATACATCAAAACTTCTTATGAAAGCATTTATCATCCAGTAGAAACCTCCGAGCTGCATAAATATTATTAACCCTAAAAGTGTAATTACACGGCTTAAAATAGAAGTTTGGCTGTTTGTAGACGGATCCATTACCATCGCAGAAGATAAACCCATTTGAGTATTAATCATATCGCCGCCGGATTCGATTGCCAGAATTATTATCTGCGCTATGTATCCGATAATTGCACCTACAGCAAAATTAAGAAGCAAAAAAAGCAGAGGCGATACATCCTGAGGCGGCATACCCGGTTTTAATATCGGGGTAAGAATCATTGTTAAAATGAACGCAAAAGCAAGTTTTACCATGCCGGCAATTTCTTTCCTGTTGAATATCGGTGCAAATCTTATGAAACCCATAATTCTTGCAAACACAATAAATCCTGCCGAAAACCAGCGGGAAAACTCAGGGAATATTAAGGATATTTGTGCTACTACCTGGTCCATTTTTTAGGTGACTGAGTGATAAAGTGACAAAGCAATTAAGCAAATTTTAATAAATTGTTTAATTATCAGTCCGCTTTATTACTCAATATCTTATTTCCTTTCTTTTATAATCGGCGGATTGTCCAGTTCAAATAATCCGCTGTCGTTATCAAATATTACCGGAGGTTCATCGAGCTCTATCTCAAGTGTTTCAAAACCGCTCATCGGACAATCTATTGTCAGAATATCAAAACCTTCAGACTGTGATATTTCGGTTTTTGATTTTGTAACCTTTACCTCGAAAATAATTTTTTCATTGTTGTTTTTAATAACACTGAATTTTGTTTTTCCCTGTTTCAGAGGATGTACGATTAATGTATTTTTATCATTCATAACCGTTATCAGAGGAAAAACATCAATAATATCATTATTTTGAATTTGTATTCCCGTAAGCTTTGCATCAGCAGTTACGATACAATCCTCATAGGCAAAAGCCTGAGCTGAAAATAAAAACATCAAAGCCGATGCTAAACAGCAAATATCTTTTTTTAATGCACGTGTTTTAAATAAATTCATTTCTGTTACCTCTATCTTCCCAAAATCTTGTTGGTTTCAACAAGGTTTGCTTTTGGCATTGGTGCTTTCGGTGCGGTACTGTATTTAACTTTTTGTCCTTTATCAATATACGGAACTTTTGTCGGATTTTTCATTATCGTATTCACCGTAGGCACATTTTTAAACTTGTCATTCATTTCTGTCTCAAACGGTGTTGTGTATTTATAATAATCTGCCGGCAAAGCATAAGCTTCAGTCTTTGGTACAGTGTTAAAAGCTATTGCCGCTCCTTCATGAAATAAATTTGTCAAAAGTTTTATAAAGCCCAAACCGCCGATTATAATTACAAGAAATACAGCAAATATTTTAGGTGCAGCCGCAATGGTTTGCTCCTGAACCTGAGTAACAGCCTGAATAATACCAACTACCAAACCTATTGCGGCTGCTGTAAGTACGCACGGCATTGATATTGATAACATTGTCATAAAGCCTTTTGCTAAATATTCTGTAAGTACTTCTATCATTTTTCTATCCTTTGGTTTAGTTATAACTTTGTACCAACCCCTGAACAATCAAAGCCCAGCCATCAACTGCAATAAATATCAGCAGTTTGAACGGAAGCGAAATAATTGTAGGCGATAACATAAACATACCAAGTGCCAGCAAGATGTTTGCTACAACAAGGTCGAGTACAATGAACGGAACAAAAACTACAAAACCTATCTCAAATGCTGTTTTTAATTCACTCAATATGTATGCCGGTGCTACATCCCATATTGTTAAATGGTCGGCAATAGGTGCTTTTGGAGGAGTTTTATACTTTAATTCGACAAAAAATGCCAAATCATTTTCTCTTGTCTGCTTAAGCATAAACTCTTTCAACGGCTTAGAACCTTCATCTACCGCCATTATCAGGTTTTGATTTTTTTGATACGGAACAGAACCCCGTTCATAGCACTGCTGAAAAACACCGCCCATTGTATAAAATGTCAGTATCATACATAAGCCGATTGTTACCATTGCAGGCGGAACCTGAACACCCATTGCGGTTTTTAACAATGAAAATACTATCGTAAAGCGTAAAAAACATGTCATACAACAAAATACAAACGGTAATAGAGAAAACAACGTCATAACCGTAAGCAGTTGTAAAACAGGATTCATATTTTGTAATGCACTATCCATTTTTTATCCCTTTTTATTCTTTGGAATGTTAATTCTTAAAACCTAAAAATATTACAATTTAATTCTGTCTGCCAGGCTGCGCAGCACTGAATTGCCGGTTTTGCCGTCAAGCAGACTTGATCTTATTCCCACATTTGAACGTCTGTCCATGTAACTGTTTTTGGGAAGAGAATTTAATGTTTCCTGAAAAGAGTTTTGAGAAGATTGCAATTCATCAATCACCTCTTTTGTACTGATTTTTTGTGCCGGTATATTTTCTCCCAAACCGTCAAGTTTTGATATAAGACAGGTATTGTTAACATCACCGGCAATCAAAAACTGCTCATGCCCTGTTGAAACAATATAAAGTGTTTTTCTTTGTCCAAGTGAAAGTGAATCAATAAGTTTCAAATGTTTTGAACTTCTTCCGCATCCGCCGGAGGTTGCATTTTTAAACACCAAAAGTGCAACAACAAATACACCGACCATTGCCAAAGTATAAACGATAAAATTTGTAATATATCCCATATTTGCCCTTTCTGTTTTTATAGTGAAATAATGATTTATTTTTGCTGATTTATTAATTTTAAAAATAAATATTTAGTATAAATTTCACCCGCCCAATCACTTTCTCATCTGCTAACCTAATCAAATCTTAATGATATTTTCCCAAAAATCAACCCTGATTTTCTTCAACTTCAAAATCCTTGTAATCAAACTCTTCATTAGAATTTTCATCAGCCGGAATATCATCACCGGCACCGGGTTGTCCGGAGCGAACATGCTTATTTGAGTCAGATACAGATTCTATTCTTACACCGAATCTGTCATTGATGATTACAAGATTGCCTTCTGCAACAACTTTTCCGCCTACCTTTAACGAAACTTTGTTATCATAAACAGAACACAAATCGACAATCAAACCTTCCTCAATGCTCTTAAGTTCCCCCAAAGTAACCTTTACCTTATCAAACTCTGCTGCCATATCAACTTGTATGCTGTCCCACAAGTTTACATCGTTCGCATTATTATCCATAATATCTCCTCCATTAAAGGTACTGTAACCTTCTACCAAATCGGGATTTGGTCTTATTTTAAACTTACGGACTATATCCGCACATCTGAGTGTCATCTCTGATGAATTACTTCTTTCAAACAAAACAACATCCCCTGCTTCAAGCCGCTTTATATCCGCAACCGGGAAAGTTGTAGTTCCGATAAGCAAATTTACATCTGCCGTACAATCTGCAAAATCTGCATTTGTAAAATGAGGTATGCTTGTATCTATCTGCTTTGGCGATAATATATCTTTGGGCAGTGAAACAATAAATTTTGCAGCATTATCAGAACTTTCACTTTTTACAAAATATGTAAGATGAATTATTTCGTTATATCTTCTGTGCGGCTCTATGTTAAAGTTTTCCGACAATAACTCATATAAATAATCATTAAATGAAGTTATTATTTTTGCTTCCAGTTCGGAAACTTCCGTTAATTCAAACTTTCTGTTATTTTTTCCCAAAACTTTATCCAGAATTACATTTATCGCATCCTGTGAAATTCTTACATAAACGTCATTTTTAGAATTAATTTTTACTTTGGTAACAAAAAATGTATCATTTTGAGCCAGTACATTCATATTTGTACTTATTGACACAAGTTTATACTCTAAACCGTCATGGAAAAATTCTTTGCTGCATGACTTTATTACCGGTGTGAAGAGTTCGTCATACCAGGCAAATTGTTTATATAATTCGTCAAAAAATACAGATTCAGTCATACTTAATCCCTACTATATTCCATACGTATAATAGATGATTTTTAATTAACAGACATCAACCGTTTAGATGATTATTATATTTTTTATAAAAATAACGGTTTTTAACATAACTATACTAAGTTTTGTAACGACAAAGACTATTTTAATATGTTTGATGTAAAATAGGTTAGTACAGGGGTAAACAGGTAGTATATTTAGTATCTCAATTACCTAATAAAGACAAAAGAAGGACGGCTTTTCAGCTGATTATAATATTATGAGTATACAAGAATGGTTTGAAAAAAGGAAAGAAGCACAAATTGAACGCAGAACCAAAGAAATAAAAGGTGTCGAAAATGATGCACCCGAACTTTGGACAAAATGTGTCCATTGTGAAACACAGCTTCTTAAAACCGATTTGGAAGATAACATGATGGTTTGTCCGCACTGCGACTACCATTACAAAATAAGTGCAAGAAAAAGAATTCGCCAGCTTTTGGACGAAGATTCTTTTGAAGAATTATTTACAAATATTAAGCCTACAGATTCGCTTCAATTTATTGATTCAGAATCTTATGCAGACAGACTTAAAAAAGCACAGGACAAAACAGGACTTAATGATGCGGTTGTTACCGGAATTGGCGAAATTTGCGGACACAAGCTTGCCATTGCCGTTATGGATTTTGAATTTATGGGAGGTTCAATGGGCAGTGTTGTCGGTGAAAAAGTTACACGCATTATGGAAAAAGCTCTTGAGCTTAAGATTCCGATGCTTGCGGTTACATCATCAGGCGGAGCCAGAATGCAGGAAAGTGCTCTTTCTCTTATGCAGATGGCTAAAACATCTTGTGCAGCAGGGAAACTTGATGAAGCAGGAATTTTATATATTAATCTCTTAACCGAACCCACTTTCGGCGGAATTACTGCAAGTTTCGGAACACTTGGTGATATCCTTATTGCCGAACAAGGTGCAAGAATCGGCTTTGCAGGCAGAAGAGTTATCGAACAAACAATAAGACAAAAACTTCCCGAAGATTTCCAAACAGCAGAATACCTGCTTAAATTCGGTCAGGTAGATATTGTTTCAAAAAGAAAAAATTTAAGAAAAACACTGGCTAATATTTTGGAGATGCATGAAAGGTAAGCAGATTTATTAGCGAACCGATGAATAAGTGAAATTAGTATCAGTACCAGCATAATCACTCAGCCACCGGCTCACTCAGTCACTCAACAAAAGAGGTAGAAATGGCAACAGTATTAGATTTTGAAAAACCGATTATAGATATACAAAAGAAAATAGATGAACTTAAATTACTTAGTGAAAATTCGGGCTTAGATTTAGAGGAACAAATACAATCCTTTGAAGAACAGGCAGAAAACAAGAAAAAGGAGTTATATTCAACATTGAAACCTTCACAAAAATTACAGATTGCAAGACATTCCGAAAGACCAAAGTTTTTAGACTATGTTCATTTAATGTGTGAAGATTTTATTGAACTTCACGGTGACAGAGAAGGAATGGACGACAGGGCAATTATTGGCGGTATTGCAAAATTTAATGGCAAACCCATTATGATTGTCGGCATACAAAAAGGTAAAAGTACAAAAGAAAATCTGGAATACAACTTTGGAATGCCGCAGCCGCAAGGATACAGAAAAGCTCTGAGGCTGTTCAAACATGCAAACAAATTCAATATGCCTATTATTACTTTAATTGATACTCCGGGAGCATACCCGGGAATTAAAGCTGAAGAAACAGGACAAGGTGCCGCAATTGCAATGAACCTCAGAGAAATGTCAAAACTTTCCGTTCCGGTTATTTCCGTAATAACAGGTGAAGGCTGTTCAGGCGGTGCATTAGGACTTGCTGTTGCAAATATAGTTATGATGTTTGAGCATGCGTACTATACGGTTATCTCACCGGAAGGCTGTGCTTCTATCCTCTGGAGAGATGCGGCAAAATATGCAGATGCAGCTGAGGCACTTAAAATTACTTCTAAAGATTTGCTTGAACTTAGCATTATTGATGAAGAAATCCCCGAACCGTTAGGCGGAGCACATACAGATTATAACGAAACGGCAAAATCATTAAAATCTGCTATAGAAAAATATCTGGCACAACTTTCAACACTTTCTCAGGAAGAACTCAGAACACAAAGATACGACAAGTTCAGAAAAATGGGCAAAATTATTGAGGTTTAAACTAAAGAGAGGATGGAAGTTATGTACTATCAAGGTCTTATAAATAAATACAGAAAATATTTACCTGTTACGGATTCAACTCCGGTTATCACCTTAAACGAAGGGAATACTCCGCTTATCAAAGCTGATAACTTAGCGAAAAAAATCGGTTTGGAAGCAAATATTTATCTCAAATTTGAAGGCTGCAACCCGACCGGGAGTTTTAAAGACCGTGGTATGACAATGGCAGTAACAAAAGCAAAAGAGGCAGGTTCAGGTGCAATTATTTGTGCATCAACAGGAAATACTTCCGCATCTGCCGCTGCTTACGGTGCAAAAGCAGGAATTAAAACTTTTGTACTTATTCCTGACGGATATATTGCTCTCGGGAAACTCTCTCAGGCTATGATGTATGGTGCCGAAATTATTGCTATTCAGGGTAACTTTGACCAGGCATTAGAATGTGTAAGAGAAATTTCCGCTAACTATCCTATAACTTTGGTTAACTCAGTTAATCCGTTCAGAATCGAAGGACAAAAAACAGGTGCATTTGAAATTTGTGATGCCCTCGGAAAAGCACCGGATTATCACTTTATCCCTGTCGGAAATGCAGGTAACATTACCGCATACTGGAAAGGTTACAAAGAATATCACGCAGCAGGAATCATTCCTCAATTACCAAAAATGATGGGCTTTGAAGCAGAGGGTGCTGCCGCAATAGTTCGCGGTGAAAGAATTATGAAACCTGAAACTCTTGCAACAGCCATTCGTATAGGTAACCCTGCAAGCTGGAAACAAGCCGAAGCCGCAAGAGATGAAAGCAACGGCAAAATAGGATGTGTAACCGATGAAAAAATAGTTGAAGCATACAAAATGCTTGCATCTGCTGAAGGAATCCTTTGTGAGCCGGCAAGTGCCGCTTCTGTTGCAGGATTAATTCAGTCACACAAAGCAGGACTTGTAAAAGAAGGTACTGATATTGTTTGTATTTTAACAGGTAACGGTTTAAAGGATCCCGATAACGCAATCAAATTCTCTAACACAGATGTTAAAAAGACAAGCTCAGACCTTAATGATGTATTGAGAGCCATGAATATATAAACTACTTAAGAACCTCTTTTGTACACTCTAATGCAACATCGGTAACAAAATCCATATCCTCTTTTTCAATAATAAGTGGCGGATTAAAGTATATCACATCACCCAAAGGACGAAGAATAACACCTTTTTCAAGAGCCTTTTTGTATATCTGATATCCGGTACGTTTTGCGGAATCAAGAGGTTCTTTTGTTTCTCTGTTTTTTACAAGCTCGATTGCATTAATGAGCCCGATTGAACGTACTTCACCGACATTTTCAAGCGGCAGAAATTTTTCTCTTATTATTTTATTGAAATACTTTGCCTTCTCTACGGCAGCCGGAATAATGTTTTCATCTTTCAAAATATTAAGCACTTCTATTGCGGCAGAACAAGCAAGCGGATTCCCGGCATAAGTGTGAGAGTGCATAAAAGCTTTGCCCTTGAGGTAATCATCATAAAACGCATCATATATTTTCTGCGTTGTAACACAAACAGACATTGGCATATACCCCCCCGTCAGACCTTTTGAAAGGCACATTATATCCGGACGGGGTAAATGTATTTGGTTGGATGAAAGAATTTCCAATTTATTGTCTTGTTTAATTTCACCAACATGGTCAAAAGCGAAAAACTTTCCTGTTCTGCCATAGCCTGTTGCTATCTCATCAGCTATAAGATGAACATTATACTTATCGCAAAGTTCTCTGAGCTTTTTAAGATACAATGGCGGATATATTTTCATGCCGGCAGAACCCTGCAAAAGCGGTTCTACAATAACTGCCGCTGTTTCATCGGCATACTTTTTAAATGCTTCTTCCGCCCTTATAAAGCATTCACAATTACAATTATCCCTGCATTTTCCCCACTTGCAGCGGAAACAGTCTAAATCTTCAATCCTTATTACATCCAATAATAAAGGCTTATATAGTTCGGAATACAAATCAACTCCGCCTACAGCCAGTGCTCCGAGAGTTTCTCCGTGGTATGCATCAGCAAGTGCCATAAATCGCTTTTTCTGAGGATTCCCGGTTTGGTAATGATACTGAAAACTCATTTTTAGTGCCATTTCTATTGCAGCAGAACCGTTATCCGCAAAATTGAATTTGCAAAGCCCTTTTGGTAAAACTTCCATCAATTTTTGACAAAGAGTAATAGCAGTTTTATGGGAAAAATTGGCAAAAATAACATGTTCTAAAGTATCCACCTGCTTTTTTATTGCCGCATTTATTCTTGGATGACAGTGTCCCAAAAGATTGCACCACCATGAGCTTATTACATCTTTATAGCACTTTCCGTTTATATCATAGAGATTAATGCCTTTTCCGCATTCAATTACAATCGGAGCCAGTGTTTCATAATCCTTCATCTGCGAACACGGGTGCCAGATATATTTTAAATCTTCTTTTTGCCAGTCCATACCTGAATATCCTTTTACATTTTAATCAGTATTTTTATGCTTTCTTTTGCTTTGTTTGCTTCAAATGCTTCAAGTGCATCATCTATTGAATAGGTTTTTGTTATAAACGGTTTAAAATCTATTCTGTTGTTTTCAAGCAGTCTTAGTGCCGGAGGAAACTGACCGCAGCGGGAACCCAAAACAGTAATTTCATTAATAACAATCGGGGCGAGGTTGAGTTCTTTTCCTGTTGCAACGGTGCTTTTTAACACAAGAACACCTCTTGGTTTAGTAAGTGCCATACTTGTTTCAAATCCGCCTGCCGTTCCGGTTGCCTCTACTACAACATCATAAATATTCTCTACTTTCAAATCCTGCAGAAGTTTTGTTTTTACACCCTGAGCAGCTGCAATATCCAGTTTATTTTGGTGTTTACCGACTAAAGTTACATCAAGATTTTGAACATGCAGAGTCAGAGCCGTTGTTAAGCCCAGTTTTCCGTCACCGAGAACAAGAACTTTTTGCATTGGTTCAATGTGAAGCTGTTCTGTGATTTCACAAGCTGCTGCAAGCGGTTCCACAAAAACAGCCTGCTCGTCAGAAACATTATCCGGAACTTCAAAAAGCACATTAAGCGGCATTGTCATGTATTCGGCAAAGCAGCCGTCTTTTTGTACTATACCGAGGGTATGACGTTCCGGGCAGTGACGGTAATTTTTCTTTGCACACCATTCACAGTCAGGTTTGTCACAACCGTAACTAATCTCTGCCACGACACGTTTTCCAATCCATTTTTTGTCATCAGGGTTATTTGAATTTACATCTTCTACAACCCCGACAAATTCGTGACCAAGGATTCCGACATAACCCATATAGCCTTTGGTTATTTCATAATCCGTATTACAGATACCTGCTAAAGAAACTTTTATCAAAGCCTCACCATTTTTTGGTTCGGGTTTTTTATAATTTGTATCAAGTTTTAAAATATTATCAAAAACAATTGCTTTCATAATTAATGCACCTCTCTCAGTAACATATTAACATGAAATAAAATAGTTTATATTTTTGTGTTTTTATTGTAGAATAAAGTTGATGTCGGATTAGTAAATCCGAACTACTGAATATTATGTCGGAGTGGCGAAATTGGTAGACGCGCATGATTCAGGTTCATGTGAGTAACATCTTGTGGGTTCGAGTCCCATCTCCGACATTTTTTATTGAAAATAAAATAAGTGTGGAAGGGACGAGAACCACCAAACGGAGTTTGGTCAGGTTCGAGCGACTTGTGAGCAGAGTGCGGAGGACTTTTCTTTGAAAGAAACTGTGTTTCTGAAAAGAAAATCCGTAGGCACGTTTATTGCGAACAAGTCAAGACAGTACCATCTCCGACACCATTTTTTAGGGTTCACTTCAGAAAGCTCAACCTACAAACTGTAAAATAACAAAGTTAAAAGTACTCAAAATAAAGGAAAATTAAGAAAATGAGCATACAAGAAATTATAAAAAAAGAATATTCCGAAAACGACAAAACATTATGTTTTAAAACTACATCTGTTGCAAAGGTTATAATTTTATCACTTGTAACCGGCGGAATATATGACATTATACTTGCATTAAACTACTGGAAGTCTTTAAAAGACAATTTCGGTTACAAAGTTTCTCCGTTTTGGAGAGGATTTTTTGTAATGTTTACAAACTTCAGATTATTTCCGATATTTGAAAAGTACTTTAAAACATACAATATCAAATTAAACGGAGCTGATTGGATTGCAGGATTATATCTTATCTGTACCTGGGCGGATAATAAGATTAGTTTAAATTCTGCTTTGCAGGAAAATACTAACTGGCCGCTGGAAATAACCAGTCTGGTTTTATGTACAATTACTGCTTTAATATTCGCATTAATACAAAATAAGATAAATAAAATTAATGAACAATATTATCCCGATGCTCCAAAAAATCCGTGGTCAGTAGCTAATACGATTTGGACTGTAATTTTAATGGCATTGTGGATTTTAACTTTTTTACCGGCATAACTGAAAACACAATCTACAGTATCATTATTCCGTTATTCTAAACCAGATTTTCTACAAGCATTTTTTTAATTCCTTGTTCATGGCACTTCTTTGTTCCACATTCAAGGTACATTTTTCTTGATTCTTTCTGCATCTGTTCTATTTTTTCGGGATTATTATAAAAATAATCCATTGCACTGCACAATGTGTCCGGAGTTATTTCATCCAAAATTAATCCGCTTTTGTTATTATTAACAACATATTTGCTTCCTGTTTTTGTAGTTGTAATAATTGCTTTACCATACATACTTCCCTCAAGAACCGTAAGTGGAGCAGGATCATCAAGAGAGGGAACACACAAAACATCAATTTGATTAAAAAATTCTTTTTTTCTTTGACCGTAAATCTGTCCTGCCAAGCTAATATTTTCATATTTTTGTACATCTTTTATCAAATCTTCCGCAAAAGAGTCATATCCTGTTCCTGCCAAAATTAGTTTTGCATCCGAATGTTTTTCCAAAAGTTTTGTAAATGCACGAACTAAAATATCTACTCCTTTTACCGGCGCAAACGAACCTATATATCCAAAAGTCATGTCAGACCGATAACTGCTGAATTGTTCAAAATCATTATCAATACCGTTTGGAATAACCTTTATTTTTGGGTTGTATTTTTTTGCTATATCAGCTGCATACTCCGATACCGAATATATCTTATCAAAATCGGAAAATGTTTCAGCAAATTCTGGAAACATTTTATAATGTTCATTAAGCAATTTTGTTTCATGAATATACCAAACAGCAGGCATTTTTAACTTTTTTAAAACCTCTATAAATCCGTATGTAGTAATAGTATTACATATAACAAGGTTGTATTTCATTAAATTTTTCAAACAAAATTTGAATATATCAGATGCCTTTTTCTCTATATATACAGGGTTTATCCCGATTTCTCTATACTCATCTTCCAGTTCATAAGATATACCGTCTTTATATGTTACAACATCTACTTTAATACCTTGTTGAATTAAATACTTTGCCAAATCAAAAAGAACAATCGATGCACCAGTTAAGGATAAATCATGAGAAACCAATAAAATGTGCTTTTTTTCCAGCTTTTTCTTTAAAAAGTGTATGAAATCCAACCTTTTTTTTATACGTATAAGCTTTTTACTATAGTGTTTTCTTTTTCCGGGAAATAATCTTCGTTTTATCAAAATATAAAAATACCGCAATAAATTTCTGTTATTTGGAATTACTTTTGCATATGTCTTAAGTATATCATCACATATAAGATTAATGTCATAATCCGTTTTTATATATATTAATTTTAAAACTTCAATAACACCCCTTTTCAAAGAATGTGTAATGCTGTCTTTGCCAAAAGCAAAAATTTTTTTCTTGACAAAAGGCAAGTTTTCTTTATCTATCCAATCATAGACATCATAACAGTGCGGTAAACATTTTTCGTAAAAACCTTCTTTTATACTTATATAAGCTCCCGCTCTAAAACCTCTTTGAACAAAAAATTTAGTTGTATATAATTCAAAAAACGCAACTGCCTCATCATAATTTTTTGGAATCTTTAAATTCTTCCAGTACTCATCAAAATCCTCAGACACAAGAATGCTCTTTTTAAAAGCAATAAAATACGATTGTATATGCTCACACACGTCAATATCTGCAATCTTATAATTTACAGCCGGGTGCTTTGTAATTCCCCAAAAATCAGTATTTTCACTTTCCATTTTTTCAAAAAGGTCATTCAAATCAAATAAAGGTCCGTAGAATGTATCGTTTGCAAATATCACTTCGTCATATTGTTTTAAATAATCAACTCCGTGTGTATTTATAAAATGTTTATAAGCACCTGAATCAAAACCGGTATTTTCTCTGACAATTATTCTATCCGTATATTTTCTGAATTGTTTTTCTGTTTTTTCCGAAAGATTACCATTTACAACAATACAAATTCCGGTAAAAAAAGGTTTAATCTTATCTAAAAAATATATGACATAGTCGTTTGCAATTCCGTCCTTATTATAAAAACAATATACTAAAAATCTTTTCATTTTGTATTCACCACCTTTTTAATATATCATAAATATAAAAGTTTAAACCGAAATTCAAATATCAATTTATAAGACATTACAATTTTTGAGCATTAAACGAAAAGTCTTCGGTATTCAGTTCCCGTAGGAAATTTATCCAGCCGGTATAATAATCGGACAAAGCATCTGCATAACCTACAACAAGATCCTGATAAGATTCTTCCACTGCCGCTAAAGTTGCAAAGTCAACTTTTTCAATTTTATACGTCTTTTCAAATAAATTAAACAATTCTTCCGAATCCCGCAAAATTGAATCATTATAACTGTTCAAATTCAACTGTGCCGTTATAAATTCTTCATAGGCAATTTCGACATCCTTTTTTGCTTTGTTAACTACAGATATATAGTCCGTTTTTGCTTTTTCTACTTCTAATCGTGCATTTTTTATTTCTGGCTTATAACTGTAAAATAACGGAATATTAACGAGATTTGCCTCAAGATATGCACCTGCTTTATATGTATTATCATCGGAAAGTCCTATCGTCTGATATCCGTATCCGCTTGACAGTTCAATATCAGGAACTTTTTGGCGAACAGTAACCGACAACTTTTTGTTTGCAACTTCTATTTGTTGTTCAGCCAGTTTAATATCATATCTGTTTTTTATTGCAGAATTTTCTATATCTTTAAAAGAAGGAAGTTGTGTCGATACATTAGGAATGTTTATACTTATTACATCACCGCTGTTTGTAAGCTCACAATCAAAAGAATCATACTTTCCGTCAGGAACATTCATAATTTTATTAAACTCAATTCTCGCCGTTTTTGCATTGGTTTTTGTTTTATTAACTTCCGTTATAATCTGGTTGAGTGCAATCTTTGCCTCTATTGTATCCAGGTCCGTTTTGTTTGCCGATAAATTATTTCTGTTTGATATTTCCAGCAAATCTTCAAGGAATTTTTGCTGATGTTCGTATTTTTTTAAAATATATTTTGCAACAACAAGCTTTATATATGCTTCCGCCACATCCATTTTCAGGTTAAATTTTTGATACTCAAACTCCTCCGCTGTCAGCTTATAATTTGCTTTTGCCAAATTCTTTTTGGGGGTTCTTTTACCAAGCTCTATCATTTGTGACAAACCTAATTGGTTAGGATTACCTTTGCCTGCCTTACCAAAGTTCCAATATGTACTTATGGACGGATTTTGCAGTCTATTTGCAATCTTAATTTCATTTTCTGCGATATCAACATTCATTTTATATGATTTAATATCCAGATTGTTTTGCAGAGCTATATCCATTGCAGTTTTTAAATCTATTTGCTTATACTCCTCGGAAAAACAAGATAGTGCAACAGTTGAATAAATCAATAAAAAAATTAAAAACTTCTTTTTAAACATAAGTTTATTATATAATAAAATTTTATTTGTTATATTATATTTATAAGAAATAAGGAGTTTATAAAAATATGTTTGAAGATTTTTTTAACAAATATGTAAAATTTAAGTATATAACTTTTACAATTGTATTATTATTGTTTTTATTTTTTGTATTTAACTGCAAAGACATTGCGATAATGTTTTTTGCATCTTTCGTAATTGCATGTTCTCTTAACCCTATTGTTGATAAATTGTCGGAAAGAATACCCCGACACGCAGCCGCTGTGCTTGTAGCAGCTTTGTCTTTACTGATTATACTTGCAATATTTGTTCCTGTTTGCATAATGTCAATTGAACAAATTAAAATATTTTTACATAAATTACCGCACTATCTTGATAACTTTGATGAATATATACTTGGACTTCCGATTTTAAATCATTTCGGATTTTTGGCAAATGATGCGGATGACATTATGGAGCAGCTCTCTTTGTCATCCTCTGACGTTCTGAATAAAGCCATGGATGCAGGAAAATACATCGGTTCATTTATTATGTACCTTTTGGTATCCATAATAATTGTTTTTAACTTAATTACAGATAAAACCAAAATTAAAGATTATTATTTAAAATCATTCCCTTCTAATATGCGTAAAAAAGCTGATGAAGTGGGCAAAATAATCGCAGAAAAAATGGGCGGATACGTAATAGCACTTTTGGCAACCACATTAAGTGTCGGTATTGTTATGCTTATTGGTTTACTTATTTTCAGAGTTCCATATGCAATATTGCTTGCAACAATAACCGCCGCCTTTGATATCATTCCGGTTGTAGGTCCGGCCATAGCACTCATTATATGTTTACTGGCAACTTATGATGCAGGTACAGGTGTTGTATTGGCTGTTATTGCAGTATTTGCAGTCGCACAGTTTGTTGAAAATAACATTGTACGACCTTATGTATTCGGCAAAGTTATGCATGTACATCCGATAATAATATTTCTGTTCTTATTTATTACGGCAGAATATATCGGCATCATAGGAGTTATTTTTGCACCTGCAATTGCCGCATTATTTGCCGTACTGTTTGAAGAACTTTATCTCAAAAAATTAGACTGATTTTTTAATATCC
This sequence comes from Candidatus Gastranaerophilales bacterium, assembly GCA_016280955.1. Lineage (GTDB taxonomy): Bacteria > Cyanobacteriota > Vampirovibrionia > Gastranaerophilales > Gastranaerophilaceae > CAG-196. Next base: position 35,987 of record JAEEHV010000062.1, read on the forward strand.
GTTTCCTTCACCGATTGTATCAACAGCCTCAACCTTAATATCGGTAATAAGTTCGGAATAGGATATTACAACTATTGTCGGTATATGTCTTTCAAGCAGCTGATAAAGCGGAAGCCTTATTCTCGGAGAACACAGAATTACGGGTTGTTGCCCGATTTGCTGGTGTGCTCTCATTAATGTCATTGCCGTAGATTCGATTAAATCCTGCACCTGCATAGGATTAAGAAGGAACATTGTACCAAGTTCCGTTCTCTGGCAGCTGTCATCAAGTGTCTTTTCCCACTCCGGAGATAGTGTCAGTGCATACAAAACATGGTCACGGTCAACATTGCTTAAACAAATCTGACGACCTAATGCCGCTCTTAAACGTTCAGACAAAATGTCCGGCTCTTTGGAAAATCTCGCATAATCGCAAAGCCGCTCAAATACAAATATAATATCTTTGATTGAAACTTTTTCTCTAATCAGGTTAACAAATATTTTACGCAAATCTGAAGTTGAAATAATTGCCGGAACAAGATCATTAACAAGTGTCGGATCCTGAGAACGTACAAGCTCCATAAGTTTAAGTACATCTGTTTTTGTCATAACTTCATCAACGTGTTTACGAACACATTCCTGCAAGTGTGTAACAAGAACATCCGTTGCATCTACAGCCGTAACATTTCTTGTTTCTTTTGCATCAGATTCCGATATCCAGTATGCCTGTGTCTGATATGTCGGATCGACACCGACTATTGCATCTTCAGGAATTGTTTTCTTAACCGAATCCCACTGGTCTGCAATTACCATATATTTACCCGGATAAACATAACCCGATGCTACAACGTTATTTCTGATTGCAATAACATACTCGTTTGCTTCCAATGCAGATGAGTCCATAATACGAATGTTCGGCAGAATGTAACCGAGTTCATCGGTAACTCTTTGACGCAAGGCAGCTATTTTTGCAAGCAATTGACCGTCCTGATCAGGATCGGCTATAACCAGCAAACCGGCTCCGACCTGCAAGCTCAATACGTCAACACCAAGTCGCTCGTACATCTTATTCGGGTTAACCAAATCCTGCATATTTTGACGAACACTTTCCAATTGTCCCAATTGAGATTGAACGTCAGCATTAACCAATACCGAAAAGCCCGCCAGCAAAAGTCCGATAGTAAATATCGTAAACGGGAACCAAGGTAAACCTGTCCAGTGCGAAGTTATTGCTATCAAACCCAAAAATACGGCAGCAAAAAACAATGAATAAGGTTTTGCCATAATCTGGCTTGTTAAGTCACCGCCTAATGACATATTTCCGGCAGAAGCACGAGTCATGACAATACCTGCAGCAATTGACATCAAAAGTGACGGGAGCTGAGATGCAAGACCGTCACCTATCGTTAATACTGTATATTTTTGAACTGCATCTGCAACCGGCATTTGATTCATCAGACAACCTATACACAAACCACCGACAATGTTAATTATTACAATGATGATACCTGCCATAGTATCACCTTTTACGAACTTCATAGAACCATCCATTGAACCGAACAAACTTGATTCTCTCTGTAAATCTTCACGCCGTTTAACCGCTTCTTCCGGAGAAATCAAGCCGGCATTGAAATCGGCATCAATAGTCATTTGCTTACCTGGCATTGCGTCTAATGCAAAACGTGCGGCAACTTCGGCAATACGTTCAGCACCTTTCGTAATTACCATAAATTGTACTACGGTAATGATTAAGAAAATTACACCACCTACAACCATGTTTCCGCCCGTTACAAATGTTCCGAATGCGTGAATTACTTCACCTGCTTCACCCTTAGCCAAAATAAGACGGGTTGATGCAATAGACAAACACAGTCTGAACATTGTTCCGATAAGAATAATTGACGGGAATGCAGCAAGTTCCAATGGTTTTTGGACATACAAAGATATCATCAACAGCACAATTCCGAGGGTTATATTAAGCGAAATTGAAAAATTAATAACCCAATTTGGCATCTCTATAATCAAGATTAATATCAAAATCATTACAAAAAATGCCAAAGCTATTTCAGATATAGGTTTACTTTGTTGTCCTTCTGCTGCCATTTTAGAAATAAATAAGCGAATAGGTAAATAAGCGAATAAGCGGTTATCTTATTAACTTATTAACTTAACTCTTATTAATTCCCCTCCTTTCTTATTCAAATACCTTTATTAAATACCTTCTAATGCTTTTTTAATAATTTCTATCTGAGTGTCAATAGAAGCATCTACAATACCGTTGTTTGTCTGAAAAACACATCCTCCGTCATCTATGGAAGGATCTGATATTATATTGATTTTTGCATCAATTCCGTATGCATACGACATGTTCGGAAGAGTATCTTTAATAAAAGCAACTGACCTTGGGTTAACTCTTATATTTATTTTTGGTTCATTCTTAGATGCCGTTTTTAATACATCAACTATTATATCTAACAGAACCTGAGGATCAGCATCAACTTCACGTTTAACTATGCGTTTTGCAATATCGACACTCATTTCTAAAATATCCGGAGCAATATATTCAAATACTTCTTTTGTAGCACCCATAAATTCATGAATTTTTGCTCTGAATTCTTCAATATCTTTTTCTGACTGTTCAAGACCTTTTCTGTATCCTTCTTCAAATGCGGACTTTTTAATTGATTCTGCTTCCTCCTGAGCTCTGGACACAAGATTTCTGTCATCAATTCGTCTGTAGCCCCTGCGCCTTGTTCCTCTCCTGCGTTCCTGACGCTGATTAAAATCAATATTTTCCACATCAAACAAATCTACCTGAGGTTCCGGAGGTAACACAGGTTCTATTGGGGTGATGTCATCGCTGTCATCTCCTGTTTCTTCCTCTTCGTCAAAATCAGCGGAAGGAAATTCTTCTTCGTTTTTTTCAACGTCAACTTTAGGCAATTGTTTTGCTTTTGCCTCAATAAATTTTTCCTCCAACTCTTTTACTTTGTCTTTTTTAATAATCATGGCTTATTATTAATTATTATATACTATCCTGAACATGTTGTGCAACAATCCCTGCAACTTTTAACGGCAACCCCGAATACTCTCCGTCATAAGCTCTGGCAATAAATCTTTTTACGAGAGGACGTTCGTTGCGAATGATTTTTTCAACCTTTTCTCTGGGTGTTGAACGATATATTCTGAGCAAATCTCCCAAAACATTTTCCTGAGTTAATTTATGTTTTATCGGTAAATATTGCCTCATCTCTTTCAGACAAGCAGTAAGCAAATCTCCGTCCAATTGAGATTCCAGGTTAACCATTTCCATATAACTTTGCAATTGTTTTGAATCACTCTCATTAAAGTTACTGATTACGGCAGCTGCCTTGTCCTTGGAAACTATTTTCAAAAGCATGGCAAGAGATATAAGTTTCATTTGTCTTTCGTTTATACCGCGTACAGCAGGAGCAGTACTTCCTTGTTGTTGTTGCTCTTGTTTTTCCTGCCGTTTTTGATTCCGTTTTTCTTCTCTGCGTTTTTGTGCTTCTTTTCGTCTTTCTTCTGCATTTTGCTGTTCTGCCTGCTGCTGAGCAGCCTGTGCCTGCTGCGCCATAACATCAATATTTGACTGATTTTGTGCAGAAACCATTGTCTGTTCGTCAATAATACCCTTTTGCTGCAACTCCTCAATACTTTGTTTATAAACCTTTATAACATGGTGTTCTACAGCCTGAAGCAGCTGTTCCTGAGGAATATTCCTCGTAATCGCCTGTTTTGCCACTTCAAATATGGTAAATGCAATTTTTTGCATTATACCGTCCCAGTACTGACGATCAATACCTGAATGAACCAAATCAATTGTTTTATGGAAAGACCATTCCGCAATTATCTGGGTTATAAAAATTGCCTGCTCGGCAGTAAGTTGTAAACTTTCATCGTTACAAAGAGCCTCACCTGCCATCAAGGTAAAGTTGCCCAACGTCTGAACAACATATTGCTTGTCCTCATCGCTCATTTCAGGAGGAACAAGCCCTTGTGCCTGCTGTGCCATTGACGTTGCAAATTCTTTGTAATCAAATCCTTCTATGGGCATTCCTTTTACCCCTATCCTTCAATCCAGCTTCTGATTCTTTCTCCGGCTTCATTTTCATCTACACCTTCAAACTCTCTTTTCAATTCCCTGAGAGCTTCTCTTATTTCTGCGGCAGATGTCGGAATTGCAGCCGGTCTGTTTTGTTGTTCCAGCAAGCCTTGCTGTAACTGAGATTGTTTCTGTATAAGACTTGCAGCATTTACACTTAAGTCTTTTATTTGTTGTTCCTGAGCTTCATTTTGTTCTCTTAACTTGTTCAATTCTTCTTCCTGTGCTTCTTTTGCTGCCTTAATTCTGTTTGTCAAAACATTATGTCCGAACAACAATCCGAAGAATAACAAAACTATTGCAAGCCACCATGGATTTCCGTGTGATGCTTTTATAGGTGCTTTGACATTTTTGTCACCAACCATAAACGGATCAACGGAATCGGCAAAAGCAATTGTTACATTATCAGCACTCGCCTTCGGGCTTGCTGCGTGTGCAACCAAATCTTTCAGTTCTTCCAATGTTAATTCTACAGGAAGTGCATCTTTTTCAAGTGTTACTGCAATTGAAATTTCTTCTATTGCCCCCGGTGATATATATTCATTTGTTTGTACCTTTGTAACACCATACTGGGTTTCTCGTGCCGTTCTCTGATAACTTCTGTTCTGTGAGGAATCAGAACTTCCTGCCGGAAGTCCGTTCGGAAGATATACACTTACTGCATTTGTGTTTTTACTTGTATCAGTTGTCTGATCACCCAAACCTTCAGAAAAAGTTTGTTCATTAACTGCAGCTTTTTTCTCAGGATCATAAGCAATTGTAAACTTTTCTACCGGTGCCTGTTTTAGAAAAGTAGAAACAGTAGCAACATATTTACCCGGACCGATAAGTCTGTTCAACTGTGCCTGAACTTTCTCCTGCATATATTTATCATTTTCCTGAAGTTTTGCAAGCATCTCTGAAGATGCATCAATAACACTGTTATATACGTGTCCGTTTGTATCCGAGATTGCAACGTGGTCTGCTGTTAAATCTTTTCCCACAGCTCCTAATACCAAATTTGTTACAGCCTTTATGGTGTTTTGACTTAAAGTTTGTCCTACACTAACGGTAAGCTGAACTGTGGCGGTAACAGGCTTTTGGTTAGCCGTAAACATTGATTTTTCAGGAATTGATATAAATACCGAAGCATCCTGAATCCCGTCTATTCTTTTTATTAAACGGGCAAGTTCGCCATTCATAGCCCTTACCAGTCTTATTTGTTTATCTTCTTTTGTAGATGTAAAATCACCTTTATCAAAAATTTCCAAGCCTACATTTTGATCATAAAGTCCGCTCTCAACAATTACCATAATTGCCGTATCACGTTCTTTTATCGTACAGGAATTTTTCTTTGCAAGCGAACATCCTTTTTTGCTGAGTACCAATTTGGATTTTGTACCGTCTGCAACTCTTGAAGCACTGATTCCGTGCTTTGTCAGTAACGCTTGTATTTCAAGTGCTTTACCGAGATTATCCGTTGTTAATAAATCAATGTCGCTTTCTATTTTTTCTTCATCGGCAGGTTTTGGAGAATCTTTTGCCTTACCCATATTAACCAGTCCAATCAATATGAACAGAGTTAAAGCAATAGTAACTACTGCTATAACACCAATCATTATTGTTTTATTTGCCAATAACTGCTTTATCTGTTCCATAATCCTACCCTGCTCTTATTATACACTTTTATCGCCGTTATGAGAAGTCTAAATTTGAATTTGCATTATTTTATCATACGCTTGGATGACTTTTCCTACAGCGGTTGTCGCAATATTAACCGAAATTTCTGCCTTTGACATCGCAACCATTACATCATGGATATCTACGTTTTCCGAACCCATCATAACATCTTTTAAAAGGTTATCCGGTGCGTTCATTGATTCATTCATACCTTCAACAAGTCCGGACATTACACTTTTAAAATCAGTGGTAGAAGGTTCTTCTACCCGGCTCATTCTTGCGGATGGAATATCTGCCCAGTTATCAAGTTTAGTATGCTGAATCCTTGCTTCCAAATCATAGTTTGGTGTGAAACCATTAATCATTTTTAATACCTCTTTTATTATTTATATCGGACTTAGTTGTTAAATGCTTTTATCATTTATCCAAAAATCATCCGTTTGTACTACCTTTTTAATAACAATTAAAGAAATGTCAATTTCTGACGATTAGTTTAATATGAATTTACATGAAGAATGCTTATTAAAATATCTGGTTAACCCCCTTGAACTTTTCTATACGACAGAATTACTGAAAAACAGTAATATGTTGTTAGAAAAGAGTATTATAAAGGGAAATTACGATTTTGAAGTTGAAAACGGAAAATTGGAAATAAAAAATTGTTTAAGATAAACAATCACATACTATTTCGCATTTTATAATTTCGGATTCACTTATTTACAGGTAAAGGAGAAAATTGTGAAAGATAACTTAACAAAAACCAAGTGGTTTATTTTCGGGGCATATATAATTTTGGTTTTGGCTGTATTAATGATATCATTTGTTTTCTTGTTCATTCTTAATAAGAAAGATGCTGACGGCAATAACTCATTAAAAAATGTATTCGTATCATTTTTTGAAGCAGCGGAAAACAGAACTTTTGACTACAGGCAATCAATACAAATAATACACAAAAACAAACTTCCGAATCCGGATGTTGTAGTATTGGAAATTGACGATGATACCGTAGAGGCACTGCTTGATAAATACGGAGAGTGGCCGGCTCCGAGAAGTATCTATGTTGATTTGGTAAACTATATAGAAAAAGATAAACCTCAGGCAATTATATTTGACCTTATGTTTTTTAAAACACCTCAAACTTCCAAAAGTTATGACAAAAATTTTATAGAAACACTTACTAAATATGACAACATATATGTGGGTATAAATTTTGATAACAGAAACGAAGATGTGAGAAAGCCAATTGATTTACCGGAAAAAATGGCTGTAAACATAAATAATACTTCAAATGTAAAAATAAAAAGCTTTCCTAATTGCAGACCTATTCTGCAAGAACTTATGGACAGTAAAAACATTCAGGTTGTATCAACAAGTGTTGATCGTGATATAGACGGAGTTCTCAGAAAAATTATGCCTGTTGTACAATATAAAGGCAAATACTACCCGTTCCTCGGATTTAAACCGGGTTCAGACTTTATAACCGATAATAAACAAAAACAGTTTTTCATTGACAATAACAGAAATATGCATGTCGGAACAACTAAAATTCCGTTAACAAAAGACGGAGAAGCGATATTAAACTGGTATGCATCTTTTGATGCCAATAACTCCATTCCGTTTTATAAAATTCTGAATGAAGCAAACGATACGTCCGGCATAAAAAGTTATAATTTTAAAGATAAAGTCGTATTTATAGGCACTACGGCTGAAGCTCTTTATGATATAAAAAGTGTTCCGATACAAAAACAATATCCGGGAGTATATGTTCAGGCAACAACATACAACAATATTCTTGATAATAATTTCATATATAAAACCGGCATTGTTACCGATATATTCATCTTAGTACTTGTAATCGCAGTTGTCGGCGGAATTGTAATGTTCTCAACCTCAACTCTGTTTGCAACACTGTCTACTATTTTATTCGGAATTGCATATTTGTTTATTTCGTATTACACAATGGAAATATATAATCTTTGGATTCCTGTTGTACTGCCGGTAATAGCTGTAATAACCGCATTTATACTCTCACTTTTGGCAAAATATCTTATGAAATCCAGAGATTTTGAATACCAGTATAAACTTGCAACAATAGACGGATTAACTGAATTATATAACCACAGATACTTCCAGGAAACACTTAAACAACAACTTGATATAGCAAAACGTTACAATCAGTCTGTTTCACTCATAATATGTGATATTGACTTCTTTAAAAAGTTCAATGATACATACGGGCATCAAACAGGAGATGCTGTTCTCAGACAAGTTGCCCAAACATTAAAGAAAACTTCAAGAACGACTGATTTTGTATGCAGATACGGCGGAGAAGAAATGAGTATAATTCTTCCTAATACCGGTTCTGAAGAAGCTATGAGGCTGGCAGAAAGAATTTGTAAATCTGTTGCAGATAAACCGTTCCATATTACCCCGGTAGATACTGCACCTATAACAATAAGCCTTGGGGTTTCAACCTATCCTGAAAATGCTCAGAATCCGCAAGACCTCATAGAATGGGCAGATAAAGGCTTGTACTATGCAAAAGAACACGGCAGAAATCAGGTAGGAAGATACTAATTAACGGAAAAATTCAAATGGAAAATTGTGTTAATATTATCGGTGCAGGTTTAGCCGGAAGTGAAGCAGCTCTGCAGCTTGCTAAACGGGGAATAAAAGTAAAGCTGTATGAGATGCGACCTCATAAAACCACAGGTGCGCACGTTAGCGGAAATTGCGCTGAATTTGTTTGTTCAAATAGTTTGGGTTCTGCAGATATAACAAATGCAAGCGGATTGTTAAAGGCAGAAATGGAAATCTTAGGAGGTGAGTTAATTAAAATTGCAAAAAAACATTCTGTCCCTGCCGGAAACGCATTGGCTATTTCAAGAGAAGATTTCGCCAAAGCCGTAACGGAAAAAATTAACCAAAACTCATATATAGAAGTAATTCGAGAAGAAATTACAGAAATTCCGGAAGGAAATGTAATTATTGCATCCGGACCGCTGACAAGCGATAACTTTGCAAAAAGTATTCAAGAGTTTACCAAAACAGAGCATTTACACTTTTTTGATGCAATTGCTCCTATTGTTGAACTTGATTCAATAAATTTTGACAAAGCTTTTTGGGGTTCAAGATACAATAAAGGGGAAGCTGCTTATATAAATTGCCCAATGAATAAAGAGGAATACCAAAGGTTTTACGATATATTAATAAATGCTCCGAGAATTGAACAACACGATTTTGACAAAGACACAAAATTCTTTGAATCCTGTCTGCCTGTGGAAGTTCTCGCTTCAAGAGGAGTTGACACATTGAGGTTTGGACCGATGAAACCTGTCGGGCTTATTGATGAAAGAACCGGCGAAGAAAACTATGCAGTTGTTCAGCTAAGGCAAGATAATTCAGCAAAAACAATGTTTAATCTTGTAGGGTTTCAGACCAATCTCAAATGGGGCGCACAAAAAGAATTAGTACATTCAATTCCCGGACTTGAGAACGCAAATATAATAAGATACGGAGTAATGCACAGAAATACTTTTATTAATGCTTCTCAAATTTTAAATCCGACATTTGAAACAAGAGAAAGAAAAGGTTTATTTTTTGCGGGACAGATTACCGGAACTGAAGGATACACCGAATCTATTGCCGGAGGTTTACTTGCAGGTATAAATATGGCTCGCAGAATTGAAGGCAAAGATTTATTTACCTTCCCCAAAGAAACAATGCTGGGTGCATTATCTAATTATATTACGGATAAAGCTCACCTTGCACACATTAGCAAACGTGACGGTTCTCTCAGATATTTACCCCCACAGCCGATAAATTCTAACTGGGCAATTGTTGCCCCTATTGATTTACCGAAAAAAGACAGAAAGAATAAAAAACTCAAAACAGAGCTCCTTTCAAAAAGAGCAGTTGAGGTTATGGAAAATTTTTCAGAGGTAGATAATATTAACGTAAACTAAGTATTGCCTGAGCCTGTTCATCATTAAGAATTTTTGCTCCGCCCAGAATCTCCGTATTTAAAACAACCTGTGCATAAGATTCAGCCAGTTCAAGCTTCAGATACGCATCCTCAATTGTTTTTGAACCTATAACAAATCCGTGGTTTGCCATTAAAACAGCATCGTATTTGTCAAAATATTTTACGGTATTGTTTACAAGCTCCATTGTTGACGGAAGTGCGTACTCAGCAAGCGGAATACCTCCAAAATAAAAAACATTTTCCGCCATAATCGGAGCCATCAAATCTCTGCCGGAAGAGGCAAAACTGCTTAAATAAGGCGCATGAACATGTATTATAAAATTAAATTCCGGTCTTATTTTATAAATTTCTATATGCAGAAATTTTTCACTCGAAGGTTTTTTACCGGTTTCAAGAGAATTTCCGCCAAAATCTGTAAAAACAATTTGTTCATGTTTAAGATATCCGTTTGCAGAACCTGATGTCGTTATTAACATTCCGTCTTTGTAACGTGCGGAAATATTTCCCGAATATCCGGGAGTATAATTTTTTTCACCACAAATTCTGCCATACTCTATAATCTTATTTTCTAATTCTTCCCTAGAGTACATCATCCACCGTCTTAATATCTTCTACAACAGCTCTTTGCAATACAGGAGCTTTTTCGGAATTTTTGAAACTGTTATCCTTTGGCTCTGTGTATGAATCTTTCTTTTTCTTTTTATCATCTTCTAACTTGTTATCCTGCTTGATTACAAGTTTGTCATAATCAACTCGGGCACCCTTTGCATCCATCATAAGCTCCATTGTGAAGAAGGTATTTGCACGGGTAAAATCGTAACCGATGTTAAATTTTACATCTTCAGGACCTACTGAAATATAAAATGCATTTTCCTGGAATAAATTATCTGTCGGAGCATAATTTGACAAGTCAATCGAGCCAAACCAAGCCACTGTTAAATATTTACATATTCTGAAATATTCTCTTATGTATATACTTGAACGACCGTATCTGTATGCATCATAAGCCGCTAATGGTGAGTGGTCATCATATACTGATTGTAAAAATCCGATATCCTGCATCCATCTTTTAACCTGTGTATGCATCATAGGACCGATTCTGCCTATAAACTGAGTATCGCCTGTGCCGTACAAAGCTGCTGATAACTGACCTGTAATATTAAAGTTTAATGCCATTTGTGTATCAGGATTACTGTATCTGTATAATTCCTGAACAGCTTGTGCCATATACCTTAACCTTGTCGTTCCTATATTTGAACCGCGTAATTCGCTAAAGTGCTTATCCTTATCTATATCGTGATAATAACCGAAATCAAACTGGTGTTCGTAAGACGAGAATCTGTCTTTGAGCAAAAAGCCGCTCTGACCGTATCCTTTTCTGTATACAAGCCCCAAGCCGTATTTTGGTCTTCTTCTGCCCATCCACCATTCATCGTTATAATCGTTCATTGTGTATTGCAGATATAAGTTATCATCAAGTTTTTGTTTACCTCTTACGAGAAATCTGCTGATTGTTGTTCCATATCCGACCTGTGTCTGGTTTGTACCGCTGCTGAAACGACCTATCGCACCAACACCTATACCGTGGTTGTAGTTAAGCATTGGGATTGCTTTTAATACACTGCCTTTTGGTAATTCAAATACAAAGCCTGGACCGATAAACATACCTAAATCACGATATGAACCCAATTCCCAAACATTCGATTCTATATAATCCTGATTTTTATTTGTATAAAATTTTACTGCAGGAAACTTTAATACTGTCCACTTGCCCTTTTTTACATTAGGACGTTTTAAAGCAAGAATTTCGTGGTCATCTTTTTGGGTAATCTGAATTTCTCTGGCATAAATCTTAACAAGCCCTTTTTCCATATCTTCTGATATTGAATTATTTTTCGGCATCAGCATATTTGATACGGAAGCTCCGCCTTCAGAAGTTTTGAATACCACAGGGAAAGAGTCTTTAACTTCTATGCTGCCCTGTTCCTGAATTATTTTATCACCGTAAACATAACCTTTTTTCGCTCTCATTTCGATAGTCGAAGTCTTTGTTATCGGATTTTCAATCAAAGCATTTTCTTCGTTCATATCAACAAAGATATAATCACCCTGAACTGTTTGACCGTGTTTTATAATTTTGACATTTCCTTCTGCCTTGATTGTATTATTCATTCGGTCATAAGTAATTTTATCCGCCAGAACAGTAGTCTGCTGTTTTACGAATTGAACATTTACGTTACCTGTTGCATACAAACAATATTTATCGGTATCGTAATCCATATTGTCACAATCAAGTACTATATTTTCAGTATTTTCATCATTCTGAACACTGCTCTTTTCTTTATTCCAGAAGTGTTTTGCTTTACGATTTTCAACAACCGCTTCATCATCAGCCTCAAAACCGTCCGGCATAATATTGTCATCTTCAAAATGTTCTTCAACCTCTTTTGATGCATAATCAGATGTATTTGTTTCTGTTTTATATATACTTGCGTTCGGATCTGTCGGAGCAAGCTGCAGCTTTTTTGCCGCATTTTCCTCACTTCTTTTCTGAATTGACATTCTCAGCTGTTTTATAGGAGGAGTTGTTTTTTGCCTTCCGGAACTTATACCGCTATCCTGCTCTGCTGCAGGCTGAGTGCGAACAGGTGCAGCAAATAATGAATCGCCGGTAAAATCTGACATATCATTAAAAGGCTCTGCAGCATTTGCTGATACTGCGACTATTGTTAAAGTTAATAAAGTTAATATCGTATTTTTTTTCAATGTATTTATCCCATATAATTATAATCTGACATATCCGCTCGGATTACTAGGCTTACCGTTTTCCCGAACTTCAAAATGGCAATGAGGACCTGTACTGTATCCCGTAGTTCCTTCGTAACCAAGCACCTGACCTTTTGTTACAGCCTGACCGTTTGCAACTTTTATTGTACTCATGTGAGCATAAAGAGTTGTAATAGGCTTGCCGTTAAACATACCGTGTTCTACAATAACCACCTTGCCATAACCGCCATACCAACCGGAATATATTACTTTACCGCTATTCGAAGCCTGAATTGCGCCATAATTCGGACCGCCGATATCTACACCCGAATGGAATGTTCTGCTGTTAAATATCGGATGAACTCTCCAGCCAAAAGGCGAAGTAATACGTCCCTGTATCGGTTTTATAAAACCTGTAACTACCATTGTATTTGCCGAATCCTTCGCAGAATGATTTATGTAATGTTCAAGCTTGCGTGACTGATTATTCATTTCCCGCTGAGCTCTTTCATAAGCAACTCTGTCAGTTTTGAGTTTATTTATCATATTTTCATTCTTAGCGATTGCTCTTTGAATATATGCCTTCTGAGTATTCATTGATGCAACGGAACGTTCATAGTTTCGTTTTCTTGATTCTATATTATATTTTAAAAGTGCAATCTGCTGTGCTTTTTGTTTTGCTACAGCCATTTTGTCATAATCGCTTTTAAGTATCAGTTTTTGAAAGTATACTCTGTCAACGAGCATATTTATATCTTCTGAAGTTATTAATAATTCAAAAAATGCTTTTCTTTGTGATTTATATACCTTACGTATATGTCCTGCAAGAACACCATTCAAAGCATTATATTCATAATAAGCTCTGTCAAGCTGTGCCTGCATCCCGTTTAACTCTTTTTGTGCCGTAACAACCTGAGTTTCCGATTTCTGAAGTGTATTTTGTGCATTTTCAAGTTTTTGCTGATTCTTATACAGCTTATCTCTTTCTACACCCTCAAGCCATTTAAGGTGTTGAATTTTCTTTTGGGTTTGTTTTTTTTGTTTCTCTAAGTCAGTATTAGCAAGAGAACCGCAACACCCCAAAGTGTTGAAAACTAATCCTAATGATAATGCCGCAATTATGAATCTTTTAATACTCAAACTGCCTCCGTATTATCTTCCCATACTTATCATAGCAATTAATACTCCTGCAACCATCCATAATATGAATGCTATTGCAATAAATCCTACTATGATTTTTTTATGTTCTCTGAAAAATTCCATATTCTACCTCTTTTAACATAATAGTATAAAAATAGAATTAGAGCAATTTTGTATTAAAAATTTTAATAAATGTTGATTTTATATATCAGAAAATATTTTCTGATGAGTTGAGTTCTTTATCTTTAGCACTTTAACATTACATATACAAGTTCTTACAATACGCAGTAGTGCAGGCTTTGCCTGCAGCAATTATTTAATCCATTCAGCCGAAGGCTGACCTGAGCATCCGTTTAATCCGGTGTTTCTCTTCTTTTCTTGGTACTTCTTTTCTTCTCTTTACCTCCGAAATAAAGAGAAGAAAAGAAGTACGTAAATAAGAGATTATTTATACATCAGAAAATATTCTCTGATGTATTTACATTACTTTAATTTTTGTTAAATAATTATGCCAATAAAACTATAAAAACAAATTTTATGCTAAAATGCATATTGTACAATGATTAATGAGGCAACAATGACAAACTTATTAACAGAACAGAAACCAAGGAACACTGTTGAAAATGATATTAAAAGTGCAGTTAAAACAATTAATATGGAAATTGAAACAATAATAAAACTCAAGGAAGGTCTTGATTCCTCATTAACCGATGCACTCAATTTAATGCAGAGCGCAAAAGGAAGAATTATTATAACAGGTATGGGAAAATCCGGACATATCGGAAGAAAAATTGCCGCTTCGCTCGCATCAACCGGAACTCCATCATTCTTTGTTCATCCTGCCGAAGCAAGTCACGGAGATTTGGGAATGATAACCGAAGATGATGTTGTAATTGCAATATCCAACAGCGGAGAATCAAAAGAACTTGTTGATATTTTAAATTACTGCAAAAGATTCGGCATACCCCTCATAGCAATAACAAAAAACCCGGAAAGCTCTTTAGGTAAGGCTTGTGACATTGTACTAAAATTACCGAATAACGGTGAAGCTTGTCCGTTAGGACTGGCGCCGACAAGTTCAACTACAGCAACACTTGTGCTCGGAGATATTTTAACTACCTGTATGATTGAACGCAAAGGTTTTACAAAAGATGAATTTAATGACAGACACCCCGGCGGAAAACTCGGTTCTATATTACAAAGAGTTTCGGATTTAATGCATGTCGGCTCGGAAATTCCGTTGCTTGACGAAAATGCCGTTATGCAGGACATCTTAGTTGAAATGACTTCTAAACGATTAGGCTGTGTCGGTTTTACCAACAAAGAAAATGAACTTTCAGGCATACTGACCGACGGTGATTTAAGACGTTGTTTATCCGCTAATGCAATGGCAAAAAAAGCTAATGAAATAATGACTAAAAATCCAAAAACCGTAAGCAAAGATACTCTCGCATCCGAAGCAATTAAAATTATGCATGATAAGAAAATTACAAACCTTTTTGTTATTGAAAACAAAAAGCCTGTTGGTGTAATTCACATTCATGACTTACTGAACAACGGAGTCAGATAATTTTATTAAAATTATCCGCATAATATAATCATTACCGCCCCAAAAATCATTATGAGCGATGCAATGATTTTTCTTCTGAAATTGCTTTCTCTAAAAATATTAATGCCCAGAAAAACACTCAGCACTGTTGAAAGCTGAAATAGTGCCAGTGCGTAGGATACATTCATTTTTGAAAAAACATAGTTTGTAAGATACTGCATCGCAGCAACCGATACAATCAAAAAAATTAAATTTTTTACAGAACTGATTTTATAACTGTTTTTAAACGGAATCAGAAAAAATGCAGAAAAAATCAGACCGGAAAAAGCCCACAAAGCAAATGATGCCGGAATATTAGTGAGCAATATTACTTTTTTTATAAAAACCGCTTCAGTGCCTGAAAAAATTAAAGCCAATACCCTGCATAAAACAGCCGTTCCATTACCTTTACAAACACCGTGCAAAATATATGTGCCTGATATTATTAATAAAATTCCGATAATCGATGCAATTGAAGGAAGCTCCCCAAGAAAGAAAAAACCAAATGCCAATGCAACAATCGGTTTATATGAATTTATGGGAGCAAGAACTGACAGCTCACCAAGTGATAAAGCTTTTATTATAAAATAATTTCCCAATGCTCCCAGGCAACCCATAACTATAACATTTAAAAGCAACTCCGCCGAAATTTTCAGCTCAAAAAACGGTATAAAAAAGATACATAAAATTGACAAGCCTAAATATGTATAAAAATTTACGACAGATGACTTTGTTCCGCCACCCGTTAAAATCTTCTGAAAAATATTCAGTGCCGAGTTTGATACAATTCTTCCGATAACAGCAAATAAAACATTTATCATAAAACCATTTTAGCACAACAGGCTAAACAGTTTGCATTAATTAATTCCGCTAAAATTAATACCCAAAGGTAATTAATCGGAAAAATATTATGCAAATATATAAATATGAATGTTTACAGTTTTTTCAGGTTACTGAATTTTAAAATAAAGCAGTTTGAAAAAGCCGCTTCTAACCCGTTTGAAAAAAGAAATAAACCTATTACAATTATATGGATTGAAGAATATGAAAAAAATTATTCTGACAAATCTTAACACTTCGCTTTACTTTTGAAACTGTTTATAATACGATGATGTTGGTTTTATAGCTCGATAGGTTCGCCCTAGTCGGGAGGCAAAGGGGTAAATATAATCCTTTTCCAAAACCAATATAAGCCGATAAATAGCATTATTACTTATATTGTACCCGATGGAGTTATAATTCCCGTAGTAAAACACACAGTTAAAACAAAAGGAGACAAAAGATGTCAACAGCATCACTTATCGAATTACTCGAAGCCGGAGTACACTTCGGACACCAAACACAACACTGGAACCCCAAAATGAAACCGTATATCTATGGTGCAAGAAATGGTATTTATATTCTTGACCTCAGAAAAACTACAGGTTTATTGGATGCAGCTTATGATGCAGTAA
>JAEEHV010000063.1 GCA_016280955.1 Candidatus Gastranaerophilales bacterium
AACAACACGATTTATATTTTCAGAAATTTTAAAAGCTTTTTCAAAAAATGGGTCTGTTTCTTTTATGAACGGCTCAATAGTTTCTTTCATAAATTTAATTAATTCAGGCATTGTATTTCCGACATTTCCACCTTTAAAAGACATTTGGTTATAATAAGCATTTGGCGATATTAAATTTGTATTATAACCTTTTTGCAAAGATTCTTTTTTGTGTTCAACATTATTATATTTTACACCTATATTTGCATTATAGCTGCCGTTTGAGATTCTTTGTACTTTCATTTTCATACCACTGTGATTTATGTACTTATATTTTACCTTATCATACCATGAAAATTAAAATAAAATTTTGCTATTTTGTATTGGCAAAAAATATTTTTTTGAGTTTTATGTATAAATAGTAAGAATAGATTAATGCGGAGAATATATGAAAGTTACCTTTATTGATTCAAAACCTAAACAATATTTATATGACCATTTAACACAATCGGGTATAAACATAGTTCATAATAAAGAATTGGAAGCATTAAGAGATTGCTTGAGAAAAAAGAATTCAGAAAAAAGTGTTGAGGGCTTTTTCGTTGTATTAAATGAAACACCTGTTAATAAAAATAAGCATTGGGGTTTGGTTAATCTTGAAGTTGTCAGTCATTTTAACAGTAATAAAAGGAATTTAGCTCCTGAATGGATTAGATGTGCAATATGGCGTGAGGGTGAAGATTTAGGTACATTCTTTGATGTTATTCTTAAAAAATTCGGTAAAAAAAATAAGAAACGTGAACATTATACCGATATGAGAAAAATATGCACACAAATTTTAGACGAGTGCAAAAAGTTTGCAGACGGAACTCATGATTCGGGGTTATATGATGCTAAAAATATGTTGAGAGATTTATTTACTGCTAAAGGTCCTCGTTGCGAATAATAGTTGGAATTCGTATTTAAGAAAGTCTTAACTTAGAATGGTAAATCTTCGTCATTTCCCCAATGGATTTCTTCAGGTTTTCTGTTATAAAATCCGACTTGTTCTATTGGTTCTTCGGGGTTAAGAAAATGTTTAATTTTTGTATAAGTCAATGGATAATTTTCTTGTAAGAAATTCGGGTTCTTTTTACTGCCTTTATATCCGCTTCCCCATAAGCCGCCACCTTTTTGAAACCACGCTATCATATCTGCAAATACTTCGTTTATTCTGTACCCGTCAATCGGTTTTATTGAGAGATTTTTCAAGTCATAAGGATTGTTAAAGTTAGGTTCTTTAATCGGGAAGATTGCAGCATCTGTGTGTATTGCCTGTAAATAATCCAATCTTCCTGCAAGTTCTTCGCTATTAACAATTCCATGTGATATTTCGTGATTAATAACCCTTTGCATATCCTTATCATTTATTTTCGGTGTAAATACAAAGAACTTAAATACAGGGTGGGCAGATGTAACGGCATCCCATTCAGGTGCAGGTTCTCTTATTGAAAGATGGTTGAATGTGTCTTGTATTGATTCAGAGCAGAACAATTCATAATTATTTCTTTGTAATGTTTCCTGCCACTTGTCAGGCAAAGAATCCAAACATTTTTCCACCTTTTGAACAAAATCATCACCAATATTCTTTGTCCTTGTAATAGGATATTTCATTCCAAAAGTTGTGTTATTATTCTGTACCCTTTGTACTTGCATTTTGTCTTTCCTTTATATTTGATTTTTAGTGATATTTTTTCAGAACGGTTTTAATAAACTTAAACAAATCAGGATCTCTGTCCATAAGTTCATAAATAGTATGTCCCAAGCCAAGTAAGTTTTTGTCATTAGACACTAATAATTTATGTGGTTTATATTTTGAGGCAAACGCATCACAACCCTGTGCAAAATATTCGTACTGGTTTGCCGCTGCATAATAATCAAGAACTCTACCCTCTCTTTTTGCTTTTTTATAAAGTCGAGAGAGTGTTTGCATATCTTTTTTATTAAACATTTCATGGATAGAATGTCCGTTTTCGTGTGCCATTTGGTTTTGATGTGAAGATGATTGAACACGATAAGGATTCATCATATTGTAGTTATCCGCACTAATTCCGTCAAAGGCATCATAATAATCACCTGAATTATAAATCCCTGCATTAGCAAAGAAATATCTCTTGGCAACATTATCGGGATCTTGTTTTGTATAAGTATCATTCTGAACCAAGTAATGTCTGCCTTTACTTACAAAACTGCCGAGTTGTTTGCGGAATGGGACAACAGCCAAATCGCAGGAATTTTTGAGTCTTGGAGTCAGTTTAACATCACTTACAAAATAACGGTCAAACAGACTATTAAATCTCTCAATTTGTTTTTTTGTATAACCTGCATATTTGAGTTCTCTGTTTTCTTGTCCATGATAGTTGCCTGATATTTTATCAAGTAATATTCTGCCTAATGGCGAGAACTCGGATTTTTCTCTTGAAACCGTCTTCAAAACTTCTTTAACTTCTTCCGGCTTATCTTTTAGATATAAAGCGGTTGATTGAATTGCGAACTCCCTTTTTCTGACATCTTTTTCGGCTTTATCAAGTGCGATGTTTTTTATTATTTCAAAGTTTTCATCGCTTCTGAATTTACCGCCGCCGAGAATTGCCGTTCTTTTTACATTCAAATCTGCTTTTTCATCTTTTAATATTTCTGTTATAAGTTCTCTTGTTTCGGTATTATTATAATCACTTTTTGCTATCAGAGTTCTTAAAAGGGAATCATTGTCAGTTTTTTCTCTTAATTCTTTAATTGCCGACAAAGTATCAAAATTTGCATCTTTAGAAGTTAAACTTTCAATTAATGCTTTATCCTGAGTTACATTCAGCAATTCTTTGTATGTGTCTTGTATCAACGGTTTTAAATCGGAGTTTCGTTCTTCAATAGATGCCAAAGCTGAAATTACAAAATTTCTTCCACGATTTCCTGCCGTTGTTGTTTCATCTAACAAATGGTACGCATCCTTTAGAATTTCAACATTTTCTTTCGGTGTTGTATGTTTATATGCTCCTGCAAGTCGTTCAATTCTTGCGAGACCTGTTATATTAAATAATCGCAAAGTGTTATCAATCTCTTGCGGTGTAAATTCTTTCGGCATTATTTTAGAAATATCTTCATAGTTTCTTGATAATGTCAGTTCAGGTTTTAAGAGTTCTTCATAAAGCATTTGTCTTTCTTTATTGAGAATTCCTACTTTTTTATCAACAGACATTGATTGTTTGTATTGCTCTGCAAGAGTATCCAATTCTTCTTTTAATACATCATCTTTATTCTGGAACTTAGGTCTTTCACCTTTTTTAAATCTATCTAATAATTCAATTGGTGTAATATTTGTCGGTTGTACCGAATTAATCTCTGTAATAGCCATCTACATTTCCCCTATTAATATACATGTTCTAAAACCCGTAAAAATAAAATTTGCTATCTCCCTATTTAATTAGCAAAAAATATTTTTTTCAGTTTTAATTTAATATATAAATAAAGGGGTATTCCAACTGTGCAAATAAATAAAATTAGTATAAATAATAATCAATTAAGTTTCAAAGCCAATTATTTTAGGGTTGATAAACTTGGCAGACATTGTCAATTTATGACAATATCTACGGATAATGAAGAAAATCTCGGTAAAGAACCTGTTTTACAATACGAAAGACGTGGGAAGTTACAAGATTTTCCTATGGTTTATGACGGAAAATATTATACTACGGAAGTTATTGTCAGACCTGATAAATACAGAATCTTCTATAAAGACACAGGTAAATATGAAAGGAATGGAGAGTATCAAATTATTAATCCATTGTATTATACAAAAATCGCAACACAACAATATAGGAAACAGAATAATTTGCCACTTGAAAATTCTATTGCAAAAGGTGAAGTTGAAGGAAAGGTTTTTGTTAATACTTTAGATATTCCGCAAGATATTCCTGCCATATTGATTTTAGATGAAATAAATAAAGCAGAAGATTTAGTTCTAAAAATTCCAAAAAATGTAAAAGGTGTTATTACATCACAAACTGACATAGGAATTTTAGACCATACCGCAAATTTAGTAAGAAATCATTATAATGTTTTAAGTGTAGTTTTGGATGATGATAAATTTGATGATTTAAAAAAACAAGAGGGTAAAAATTTATATATTAACAATGAACACGGACTTATTAAATATAAGGAAATAGATGATATAAATACGATTGAAACAAATCCAATACAAGCAGTAGTACCTCCAAAATTAGAAAATGTTGAAAGACTGCTTACTTATGATGAATTAACACCTCAAAATTGTGGTAATAAAGGTTATAGAATAAGTCTGATAAAGAAATTAATTGAAGAAGGGAAATTAAAAGATATAAGTTTACCTCAAGGTTTTGTAATACCCGAAGGTTATATAAATAAATTAATAGAATATATTGATGTTCATGATAAAAAAGAAAGTAAAGATAGATTAAATAATGGGATTTATACCCAAGTAGTTAATAAAAAAGTTGAAGAATTAGGAATGGACAAAAGAAATTTAATAGTTCGTTCTAATTTTAATGATGAAGATTTAGGGAGTTTTTCATCAGCAGGAATTTATGAATCTATATTAAATTGGGATGATGAAGTTCTTGCAACAACTTTAGACATACTTAGCCATGCAAAAGAATCTGAATTACCTAAATATATACATAATAAATACGGAATAGAAAATTCTCAAATACAGCCTTCAGTAATAGTTCAAGATAGAATAAAGTCTAATTACGACTTTACTGTTTATTCTGATGATAATGATAACAATACAATAATTCAATTAGCAGATAGTTCAACAGGTTTTTACAAGCCAAATAAAGCATTAATTAAATACAACAAAAATACAAAAGAAATGACTATTGTAAATAAAGAATCACCAAAGGCAAAATATATAATTGATGAGAGTGGTAAAATTATTAGTGAAGAAAATGAAGATGATACTATCACAAAAAATTTGGAAATTCTAACCCCATTTTTGGAAATTGTAACATCAGGTGCAGCTGTTTTAGAAAAATTCTTTAATCACCCACAAGATATTGAAGGTGGTATAACAAAAGACGGAAAAGTTTTCTTTTGGCAGACAAGAGATATTGTCGCTAAAGGGAAAAAGAAAATTTAAAAAATAATTAGCAAACTGCAAATGTCTTAATATATTGCATATTTTGGATAAATCTATATAATTAAACATGTTTAGTTAAGAAAGGGGACATTATGAACAAAGAAGAATTAGTAGCAGAAATTGCAAAATCAGCAAAGGTTACAAAAAAAGATGCCGCTGATGTTTTAACTGCAACATTAGAAACTATTGAAAAAACAGTTAAAAAAGGTGAAAAAGTTACATTGGTAGGTTTCGGAACTTTTGAACGCAGACAAAGAGCAGCTCGCACAGGAAGAAACCCTCAAACAGGCAAAGCAATTAAAATTGCCGCTAAAAAAGTTCCTGCATTTTCAGCAGGCAAAAAGTTCAAAGAATTAGTAAAATAATTGCTATTCTTAATTCCAATAAAGTGTCGGTTCTCATGCCGGCACTTTTTTAATTAAAATTAATCAGCGAAAAAGTCGGGGAAATTTCCCCGACTAATCTGACATTATTTTCTTATTTTTGAAAAGAACGTTGCCGAAAATCTCAAACTGTCTGTCCGGTTGTCTCAAACTGAGTGTCCTTTTACATGCGTATTTTTCGACAGGTTGGAAATTTTTTATAAAAGGTCGGAAGTTAAAAAACTATTTTTCGTTATCAATAAAAAATGCATTTAATAAATCTGCGTTATCTCTTAAACTTTTAATTACCGGTGCGAGGTTATAACATTCCTCTATTTCAGATTGATTGCTAATAAAATAATCGACTATAACAGCAATATTATAAACATTTTCTGCCCACTTGCTAATTTGCTTAAATTCTTTATTCGTAATATTATATCCAACTTCTTTCATAATCCCCTCCAAATACCAGGAAACACAATACATGAAAGAAGCCAAAAAAGCGAAAAAGAGAGAAAAGTTTTACAAAAGAACACATAACATGTTCATGCTATAATCAACGCATAGGAGTTAGAATGACACCGGAAGAAAAAGCTAGAGTTGAAATAGATGAAATGCTTGAGCAGGCAGGCTGGGTTGTTCAGGACCGTTCTGAATTGAATATCAGAGCCTCGATGGGTGTTGCAATAAGAGAATTTGTGATGAAAGATAACGGAGAATCTGATTATCTTTTGTTTGTAAACGGTAAAGCAATTGGTGTTTTGGAAGCAAAAAAGGCAGAACTTTCCTTGAGCGGTGTTGAAAACCAATCTCAAGGTTATGCCTGCAATTTACCCGAAGGTGTAAGATGTTATCAAATGCCATTACCGTTTATATACGAAAGTAACGGTTCTGAAATCTATTTCAGAGATTGCAGAGATAAAATCTGCTGTTCAAGAAGATTGTTTTCATTCCATAAACCTGAAACTCTTTATGAACTAATCTCAAATGAAGATACTTTAAGAAACAACCTTATGACTCTTCCAGAACTTAATAAAGAAGGTTTGAGAGCATGTCAGGTTGAGGCGATAGAAGGTCTTGAAGATTCTTTAAAAAACGGCAAACCTCGTGCATTGATTCAAATGGCAACAGGCGCAGGAAAAACTTTTACCACCTGCAATTTTACATACAGACTTTTAAAATATGCAAAAGCGAAACGTATTTTGTTTTTGGTTGATAGAAACAATCTTGGCGAACAGACCAAAAAAGAATACGAACAATTTAAGCCAAAAGGCGAGAACAGAGCATTTACGGATATTTATATTGTTCAGCATTTGCAACATAACAAGATTGATAAAGATGCCAAAATAGTTATAACAACTATTCAAAGATTATATTCAATGTTAAGAGGTGAAGAAGATTATGATGAGGCAAATGAAGAAAGTTCAGCATTTGAATATAATACTTCGCTTGGCAAACCAAAAGAAGTAATTTATAACAAAGATTTACCACCTGAGTATTTTGATTTTATTGTCGTTGATGAATGTCATAGAAGTATTTACGGTGACTGGCGACAGGTTTTGGAATACTTTGATGCCTTCACTATCGGACTTACGGCAACCCCATCAAAACAAACTTTCGGTTATTTCAATAAAAACGTGGTTTCCGAATATACTTATGAAAGGTCTGTCGCTGATAAGGTCAATGTTGGTTATGAGATTTATAGTATAAGAACAGATGTTGGAGAAAATGGCGGGAAAATCGACAAAGGTTTTACCGTTCCTGTTCGTGATAAAAAGACAAGAAAACAAGAATGGGAAACACTTGACGAAGATTTAAACTATACCAAAAACGATTTGGATAGGACTGTTCTTGTTCCTGACCATATCAGAACTGTTTTACAATGTTATAAAGATACTATTTTTACAGAATTGTTCCCTGAAAGAGAACAAACATGGATACCGAAAACATTGATTTTTGCAAAAGACGATAACCATGCTGAAGAAATCGTAAGAATTGCAAGAGAGGTTTTCAATAAAGGTAACGATTTTTGTAAGAAGATTACCTACAATGTTTCAGGGGTTAAAGCAAAAGATTTAATAGCAGAGTTCAGGACTTCGCCTGATTTTAGAATAGCCGTTACTGTTGATATGATTGCAACAGGTACAGATATAAAACCGCTTGAAGTAGTAATGTTTATGCGTGATGTTCATTCTGAACTCTATTATGAACAAATGAAAGGTCGTGGGTGCAGAACTCTGAACAGTACCGACTTAAAACAGGTTACCCCGAACGCAGAGGTCAAAAACAGATTTTATCTGATTGATGCTGTTGGGGTTACAGAGAGTAAGAAGTCGGCATCTCAACCGTTAGAGCGAAAAAGGACTGTTTCGCTTAAAAATTTGATGG
>JAEEHV010000064.1 GCA_016280955.1 Candidatus Gastranaerophilales bacterium
AATACCAATTACTGCATAATCTGTACCGATTTTTAAATGCATACGATATAGATGTGCTGGTGTGATTCCTGCTATTGCAGTTTCTACATCACCGAATGAGTTAAGAGTTGTACCGTTTTTAATGCCGGCGATAGCATTAGCATTAGTTGTAATTTGAGTCTTTTCGTTAGCGGTTACAAACTTGTTGGTTGAAGAAGCATCGTCAACTAAATCTGCATTTAACTTGTGGTCTACATCAATAGGGTCTTGTTTTGCTGGTAAGTGATTTGAAATATTACCTGCATCGATGATTTCGTTACCATTATAAGTTAATTTATCTGTAGTTGGGTCTAATTTAATAGTGTTAGTATTATACTTTACTTGATAACCATTTTCGTTCATTTGCCAACTAGCTGAATATAATTTTCCTTGTCCCTCGATATACTTTTTAATACTAGCATAAGGATAACCTCCGACTACACCAGACATACACTCAGTGCGTGAAGTTGGATTATCAGAATCGTATGGGTCCTTCCAATATGTATTAAAATATGCACCTTGGTAATTTAGTAAAAATTGTGAATAACTTCCTTTTGCAACTGTAAATTTACAATCTGCTCCATTATTTTTATTTAGTTCTAAATAAACATTTTGAGATGTTCCTCCATAATCCAATACTTTATGACGTATCATATGCCAATCATATTCGGTATAAGATTTTGTTGGTTTTTCATTATCAGCGATTACTTTTGTAAGAAATTTCGCCGCAGTAATTTCTTGTTGGTTATTTGTTAAATCCGCTTTTGGACCAAGTCCACCACTATAACTCCAATCATTATTAATCCACTTATAATAGGTTTGCATATGACCTTTACTTTCATCATCTAAAACTTTAACTAAATCATTTTCAGTAAGTTTGGTAGTATCATATGCATTTAACGCCGCTTTATTTTGCACAACGTCTACAACGTCAGGGTTATTTTTGTAGTTATCTAATTCTTTTTTGGTGTTGCCAGCCATTGCTCTGGCGATCATATCTGTTGCCATTTATCATCACCTCGCATTATTCCATTTTTTGGATAGAAATAGTCGCGGCGCTGATGGCGCTAATATCAGCAACATTGAAACGGAAGCGTTTTGTTCCCGCAATTGAAACGTAGTAAATGCCATTTGCAGTAATTTTATCCGCAACTGAATAGTCAGCGGCGTTAATTATCGCCAATGGGAACCAAGTGCAATCCGCATCATCTAAATTTTTTCTTGTTGTTTCATTATAATCGTCCATACATCCTTCAATTTGAATGGCAGGTGACGCCGCACCTTTTACTTCAATTGCTATGGTCTGTAAACTTGGATTCATATATGAAGCATTTGTCGCCGCAATTAAATGAGTTGGATCTTGAACTGTGCAGACTTTACGACTGCTAAAAGTTAAAACTGAAGCCATTTGTTTTCACCTCGAAAATTTTTGGTATAAATTTTTGAAACTATTTTGAAAGGGAAGGCAATTAAGTGTAAATAAAATGACTCATCCCCGTCCACCTAATTTTAGTATAATGGGGAAATGGATAAAATGTCAAATGTAAAAAAGGAGACTAAGCTCCTTTGATTAATCTATTACGCATCCATACTTCCATTATAATAGCCAAATTGTTGACTATCCTTGTCGAATACAAATCCCGGAACACCCATTCCAGCTTCTGTTTCAAATCTGAACTCATAATAATCTCCTTTATCAGACTTATACCAAGATGAAATGATTCCTGACACAAGACCGCTCTTTAAAACAGTTTCAACACTAGTGTTACAAATATTATAGAATTCTTCAAGGGTCATTCCTAAATCTACCTTATTTACATAATGTGAAATTTCTTGATTAGGGTCAATAGTTACATTTACTATCCTTGCTGGGTTGTTTTGGTTATATATTTTTATTATTCAACCACTTCCAAGTGGAGTCATTGTTGCTAAACCGCACATTGCTAATTCTGAAGTCTCTAAATTAAAATTTTTTATTGCAACATAAGGATACATGGTTGTTTCTCCAACAATACCTTCTTCTTGTGACTTTTGAGTAATATGCAATCTAATAATCTTATTTTGCTTAATAGCTGCCAATAGCGCCGCAACGTCAATACGATCATCATCTAAAAATAAATTAACTTCTGATGGTGCTTCTTGTGATGGATCAATTATGTCGGTAATATCAACATCATATATTAGTGAACCGCCATTTTTAGGTCAATTGGTAACATCTTTTGGGTCAGCACCATTTTCAACAAAATTATCTAGCCACTCGTTTAATTGTTTGCTCATTTGTTTACCTCGCATTTTTAATTCTATTCTTACCTGTTAATAGTATAGTTGGGGATGGAGGGAAAGGCAAAAATAGAAAGGGGAAAGGGAAATAATAAAATAGGGAGGTGGAGTACGTAATCGAAAAAGGGAAAATGAAAAAGGTTGGTACGTAATCGAAAAGCCACGCCCGTGCCCCGAAAAATTCATTTTTTCCCAAAAAAATCGCATATACCCCCCGAGTTAGTCTAGACTAACTACTGCCTAAATATGCCCGTCCTACCCGTACACGTGTACGCGTGTGCGTACGTGCGTGTGTATGTAAAAGTATGAAAACGTTTACATAAAAAATCGGATAACTTTTTGTTGAATAGGGCTTTTTTTATGATATACTATAAGTGGGTTAAATAAGATAACCTAACAAAAATTGAATAAATAACAAGTTAAAAACTTATTATATAAAATTTGTTAGTTTAGAATATGAGTAAACCAAAGGTTAAAACTAACACTTGTTAAAAGGAAAAAATTAAAAAAGGGTAGGTAAAAACAATATGACAACAAAAAACACAATTCAATTATTAGAAAATGCTTTACAAATAGCAAAAACATTCAATTTAAAACTTAAAGATAATAATAACAATTATCAATATGTAGAATTAAAAAGTATTTATAACTCATTATTTGAGGCTTTAAAAATGGACGCTTTCAAGCGTGTTAAAAAACAATTAAATAATTGTATCAATACTATAAAATACGCTGTTGAAAATGATTTAATATCTTTCAATGATTATGTATATATCAACTACACAAAGAATTATATTAATCGTGGCGTTTTAGTTAGTAGCGTTTTAAAAGCATACACAAACTATTTTGAGAGTATCAATAGAAAAATGAACATACATCTAGTTGATACTAACAACGCTATAAGCGTTAAAAAACAAACTACTAACGAAAATAGTATCACAGTTTGTGATAGTGGTATTTACTTCACTAAAACAAGCGACTTCAATTTTCACTATGATTTGACAAGTGATAAAAACAAGAAAATTGTTAAAAAGTTAACTGAAATTAAAAATGACTGCGAGTGCATAGTAGCGTGGTAGAAATACCACGCAAACCACTTGCGATTATGAAAGGACTTTAATATTATGAATAAACAAGAATTATTAAAACAATTACACAACGATTTGCAAGTATGCAAACCAAACAAAAAAGAGAGTATTAATCTAGTTGTTAAAATGTTAAAACATTCAAGCAACGAAATTGATAGTCAATATAATCTAGGTTGCATTGCTGAGTGTATGATTAAAGCAATATTTACAAAAGATATTGTAAAACCATCACCTAAGGGCGTAAATGATTTAAACATTGATTTAACAACTAAACAACAAAATCAATATTTCAATGGTATTAGCGTTCACGATTTAGATATTAAATATATCAATAATTATTCAACAGCACACCAACCAAAAACACCAAAATATTTAGTTTGTATCACTCCAAAAGGTTGCTATATGATACATAGTGATAGTGTTGAATACAACAACGATAATAAGATTATATTATCAAGCGTTTATAAAAATGCTATCAAACTAGATAAGTTAACTAAAAAGTTAGGGCTTTAATCAAGCCCTAACCTAAACAATAGAAAAGAGGAATTTATATGTATAAGGTAGAATTTAAAGATTATCAAAACGGCGTTATTATTAAAACTGAACAAAAGACTTTCAAAAAGTTAGTAGCGTGGGCAAAAGACCACATTATCAACGGCGATTATACACTATCAATGTGTAAAGTTAAAATCGAGCGTGTACATCCAAGCGGAGCAAGTGAGATTGTTGCTGATGGAGATGGGCAAGAGATTTTAGATTTAATCAAGATTGCCGATGAGGGTATGGACTAGAAATAGTCCGACCCGACGGTCGCGGCAAAACTGCCTTTCATCTTTTTACGTCGTCCCGACGGAACGTGGCGAGAAGCGGCGGCAAGCAGCCACGAACTTTTGGGCGGTTTTTCCGTCGGGTGCGATATTTTTTAAAAGTTTCCGTCGGGTGAGGTTGCGTTTGATATCGTTCCGTCGGGTGATTGAATTATTTCGTGCGTGTGCGTATGTGGGAATATTCCGTCGGGTATAATGAATAATTGTGCCGTTCCGTCGGGATAGTATATTTATTTTATCTTTTGATATTGTTTCATAGAAAAGAAAGAAATACAAAAGAAAGAAAAAATTTCTTAAAAAAATATACAAAATCTATTGACACGATTTTTTTAAAGTGATATAATGGAGTTGTAAGTTAAAGATAACTTGCAACAGTCAAACAAAATAAAAAATCTTAAAAATACTACTTGACACATTAAAAAATCAGTGGTATAATTAAGGTGTAAAATGAAAGGGGACATAGTTATGAAAAAGACTGAAAAACAAAACATTATCAATGGTATCACAATTAAAGAGGTAAAGCCTTATACTGAGTATGTGGCAACTCTACACGTTAAAAAAGGCGATAAGGTAATCAACAAAGTTGTTATCTTTATGCAAACAAAGGAAGGACTTGTAGCACTAAAAGGCTATGACCAAAACCAAAGACTTTATGGAGAGCCTAACAAAATCCATATCAGCGAAAAGAATAATACTATTCGAGTAGCAACACCACAAGATTTTAGAGATTTCGGTAAGCAAATCACTCTAATATCAAGACCATAAGGCTAAGGGCGAAAGCCCTTAACCAACACACTAAAACAAAAGGAGAAAAGAATATGAGAAGTTTTGAAATTAATGACATTACGGCAACAATTGACGCAATTGGCGTTCACGTTGAGGTTGAAGCAACAAATCAATTTACGGGAGAAATTTGCACTGCTAGTGACGAGTCTGGATTTGAGGACGAAACAGGAGTTGTTGTTGCTACATTGAGAGCTGTACTCAACCTATTAGCAAATGAAATGCAAAAGTATATGAAGTTTATTACAAAGCCATATGTCAACCCGACGGAAGAGTATTATGAAAAGTGCTTTGAGGAATTCCTAGAGATTCATACTGATTTCATTGAGGTAAAAGAAGCGTTAAATAGCATATTTGATTAGACCCGACGGAAAGGGTCTTTTTTTATTGTAGTAAAAATACCCGACGGAACGTGGCGCCGAATCGAAGCTGCAGCTCGTGAATTTTTCGGCGGTTTCCGTCGGGTTTGTGTAGTGTTGCGGAGTTCCGTCGGGTGATGATGAGATTTGTGTCGTTCCGTCGGGTAGTGTGATTATTTATTTTTATTTATTAGGATTAATAATTAAAGAAAGAAAATAAATAAAGAAAGAAAAAATTTTTTTATTTTTTATCAAATAGTTGTTGACACGATTTTTAATTGTGCTATAATAGAGGTGTAAGGTAAAGATAAGGGGTGTTAATATGAGAAAAACTTACAAGACTATTTATGTAGATATGGACGATACTATCGCCGATTTCAATGGTGTTGAAAATGCCGTTGCTAGATTTAGAGAAGAGCCTGATTTCTTCTATAACTTAAAGCCACTATGCGAAAACTTAAATGCTATTAAGCAAGTGCTTGAAAATCCTAATTTTAGAGTGTTTATTCTAACTGCAAGTCCTAGTGAGCGTTGCGATAATGACAAACGCAAGTGGTTAGCCGAGTACCTACCAAACCTACCAAAGAAAAATATTATTTGTTGT
>JAEEHV010000065.1 GCA_016280955.1 Candidatus Gastranaerophilales bacterium
TTCACATTTAAGTTTGACGGTAATAATAACTTAACTGAAGGAATATTACCTGCTGCCAAACCTAAGAATTTATTTTCATCAGCAGTTGTATCTGCAATAACTAATATTTTGCCAGTAAGATTAAGTGACTTAATGATACCTGCCATTAATTTAGTTTTTGGTTCGGATATAGCTGAAAAATCTTTAACTATTACAAGTTGTTCTTCTCTTGCGCTAAGTGCAGATTTAAGAGCTAATTTTCTTGCTTTTTGAGGCATGTTGATTTCATAACTTCTTGGTTTTGGACCAAATACAACACCACCACCTGCAAATAACGGAGAACGAAGTGAACCTGCTCTTGCACGACCTGTACCTTTTTGTTTCCAAGGTTTTTTGCCGCCGCCTGATACTTCTGCTCTTGTTTTTGCACAAGCAGAACCTTGTCTTGCGTTATTTAATTGTCTTCTTAATGCTAAATGCATTACGTGTAAATTAGGCTCTACACCAAAAACTTCTTTTGCAAGTGTAATTTCGCCTAATGCTTCACCGTTTGTATTTAATAATTGTTTTGACATTTTCCTTTTTCCTTTTGCTTTCCGTCTACCCCTTGCCCTTTCGGGCTTTATATGGCAGAAGCGGGTTTGTAATTATATTTTATTAACCATTCCATTTAGTTCTTGTCGGAACGATTGTAACCAATCTTCCTTCGCAACCCGGAACTGAACCTTTAATCAATACTAAACCGTTTTCAGAATCAACTTTAACGAGTTTAAGTTTTGTTATTGTAACTCTTTCGTTACCCATGTTACCTGCCATTCTTTTGCCCTTGATAACACGGCTCGGAGTTGTACCTGCACCGATTGAACCCGGTTCTCTGTGATTCTTTGAACCATGTGCCATCGGTCCTCTTCCAAAGTTCCATCTCTTAACTGTACCCTGGAAACCTTTACCAATTGAAGTGCCTGTTACATCAACTTTTTCAATATTATTTAACACCGATAAATCAAGTTCCTGACCAACTTTATAATCTGCAGGATTATCTACTCTGAATTCCTGAAGATGCCTGAAGTTGTCTAAACCGTTTTTCTTGAAGTGACCAATTTCAGCCTTTGTTAAGTGTTTTTCCTTAGCTTCAATTGTACCAACCTGTATTGCATTGTAACCGTCAGTTTCAACAGTCTTAACCTGAGTTACAACTGTTTTACCAACCTGAATTACAGTAACAGGAACAGCCAAACCTTCTGAATCAAAGATTTGTGTCATTCCAACCTTTTTACCTATTACACCTAATGTCATGTGTCTATCCTTTCCGACATATATACGCACAGAATTATTCCGTCGTACCAATATGCCTTTCATCTTGCGAGCGCTACCTTTAGTCTCTTTACCAATCATTTGGGTTTTGTCTAACCCGCAGGGGATATTTGCTTACCTTATATATTCACCCCTGTTGTAGTTCACATTATATGCATAATGCTGTTATTAAGTTTTCAAATTTCGGCTTTGAATATCTGTGTGCGGGAATCACCCCTCACCCTAACCCTCTCCCACAAGGGGCGAGGGAAGAAAAGCTTATAGCTTAACTTCAATATCCACACCGGCAGGTAAGTCTAATCTACTCAATTCTTCAGTTGTTTGTTGAGTAGGTTCGTAAATATCGATAATACGTTTATGAGTTCTAATCTCAAAGTGTTCACGAGATTTTTTATCTACGTGTGGTGAACGTAATACACAATAAATACGTCTTTTAGTTGGTAAAGGAATAGGACCGGCTACTTTAGCGTCTGTTCTTTTAGCAGTTTCTACGATTTTTTCAGCTGATACATCAACCAATTTGTGTTCGTATGATCTTAAACAAACTCTAATTCTTTGTCTTTTTGAATCTGTTGCCATTGTTTTTTCCTTTATTTTTTGTGTCAACGTACTGATTTTTCATACCTAAAAGGACTCGGACAAGCCGTTATCCTTAATTTATATAAAACCAGGCTATTACTTTCGACTATAGCAGTTTTATCGTAAATCAAACAAAAATCAGTGTCAACATGGGAAGTTTGTATATATTTGGGTTATGCAAATTTATTTACAAAAATTTACAATAGGGGTAATTTTAACACTTTTTGCAGATAAAAACCCTGTCATACGGATAATGTAATTTTTTGCAGTATATTCAGATTTTTTATTATTTTGCCGATTTATATAATAATATATAGATAATAGAAGAGGGCTGTTTTATGAATCCTGAAAATACTGATAACACAGAAACAAATATAATAACTCAGGAGCAATACAATGAATTGTATGCAGAATTTGAATTTAATGAGGCAGATACAAATCATAACGGTATAATCAGCCGGAAAGAAGAAATAAACGCACATAAAAATCCCAAAATAGGAAGTCTTTTAAAACCTATTGCCGGTGAAACGATTGAACAATACAAAGAGCGGGTTCTTGATATTATAAATAAATATTCAAAAGTTACAAATACATATAACGGCAAATTTGAAAAAATCCGCAAACTTTTAATCCGCAGGAGTGAAAACCTTCTCGGAACAAGATATAATACCGAAAAAGAAATTATAATAAATGACTTCTATTTACCTCTGAAAGATATTATTAATGAATAAATACGGTTAATTATTTCTGTACAGTATTATTATATTTATTGTAGAAATATGAAATAATCATCAGAACTGCACCAAGTGTCATAAAAGCAACGAGTTTGTAAATCATATCGGTATCTACCAAATCATATATAAATATTCGCAAAATAGCTGCTATACTAATCCAAATACCTGTAATTTTCAGATATTTTTTGTTTTTAAATATACCGATTGTAGTAATTATACCCGAATAGACAAGCCACATTACAGTTAAAAGATAATCTATATTGCTGATTATACCAGCATTTATAAAATCTCTGGTTTCAACATGTACAAGAACAAATCCCAAAATAACTGCCAGATATTTGAATGCATCCAGCTTTGTCCATCTTGCAAACAGGGCTGAACATACTATTGCAGTCAGAAATGCAACAAATCTTATATTAATAACAGGCAAAAAATGCTGTATCGGAACATACTCGAAACCTGCAACAAGCAAAGTATTCAGAGAAATTAGTCCTGTCAGATATGCACCGATATCAAAAAGTTTCAATTCAGCCTTATTCCCTATGCTCTTCATTTGTGATGCATATTTAAAACCAAGTATTGAAACAATCATCAATGAAACAAAATCTTTATCAAATAACTTAGAGCAATATTTATAAATCAAACTGTTTATTTCAAAAACAAAATACAGATAAACAAAAGATATTAATAAAAACCTGAACAGTTCAATGATTTTGTTCAGTTCTGAATTATTTGATTTTAAAAGCAGCTTATATGATATAAATGCTGATATTAAAGGGAATATAAAATATGCGGTCCTTATATTAAAAATCGGAGTATATTCCTGAATATTATTAAAGTAAACCACATTTTCCGAGCATAAAACAACTGTTATTACGGCAAACAAAAACGAAAAACTCCATTTGCACAAATAATTCAAGTTATATCTGAATGCTGCCGCAGATATTGCCAAGCTTTCCAGTGATAATAAACCAATTCTCCATATACCGTCCAAAGACAAATATGTTCCGATAAGCAGCAAGATTAGTGATGAATACAGATAAGGCTTATAACTAACCGTTTTTTGTTTTACATATCGTACTACAAGACCGGCATACAACAATCCTACAAACAATACCAAAGAGCCGGCATAGATTTTCTGTTCTTTAAATATAAGCAAAGTCAGTAATGTAAGAATACCCAGATTAATCCAGTTTAATATATTATCCTTAATATTATCAGACGATATTTTTTCTTTACGCAAAACATCGTAAATTAAATATACCAACCAAAGAATTAACGGATACAAAATATTAATTGTACTTTCCTGAAATAACAAAATGCAGGACAGTATTATAAATGTAAGAGAAAGGTTAACAAAATTTATATAATCACGGTGAGGATTTCTGTATACATAAATAACTGACAATAAATTTAAGAATATATAGTAGCCGAACAAAAACTCATTTGATGCATGAGCATTTATAAAAATCGGATTTATATATCCTGCAATAAGTGCAATAATAATCATTGATAGAGTTTTTTGCTTATCCGCAACATAATACACCGTGCCCAAAATCAATATCGCTAAAACTGTTGATAATAAAGGGTTAAACAAATGAAATAATGCAGAAGCACAATAAGTCGTTATAAAAGCAACAGAAAATCCTGTTCCCAAGAGTGATTCTTTATACCCTTTCATTTTTTCATCAGTCATTTTGCAGCCGGAAATTATCAGGATAATTGCAGCAATATAACCCAAAGATATTTTCATAGCCGGTGTAAATATTACATAAGGACTTATTATTTTTATAAATACTATGCAGCTTATAACTAATGCTATTGCACCTATTTTGTTAAAAATATTTCCGAGAAAGGTTGTTTCAAAATCTAAAAATTTTGTTTTTGGCAGCTGCTCATCCGAAACTGTCTGCAAATTATTGTCAGTAATTTCATTAGTTTCATTATCAGAAACACTCGGAGCAGGAACGTCATTTTGCTCCGCAGGCTGTGAATTTTCATACATAGTTTCCGGATACAAATTCTTTATTGTATTTTTGTTAACAGTATCAGAAAGCTTGTTCAGCTGACACTGTATAATAATTAACCACACAAATAATACAAATATTGCCAATCCCATATTATGATGCCTTTCTTAAAAATTATTAATACAACGGATATTTAGCACAAAGTTTAAGAGAATCCTGCCTCAATGCATCCAATTTCGTTTCGTCTTCCGAATTCTTGATTGCTTCGGCAATAATTCTTGCAACCTCTCTCATATCATCTTCTTTGAATCCTCTTGTAGTCATTGCGGCAGCACCAAGTCTGATACCTGATGTTACAAACGGACTCTGAGGATCATTGGGAACTGTATTTTTATTAGCAGTAATCCCGACTCTTTCAAGAACATTTGCCATATCCTTACCTGTTTTGCCGGTTTTTCTGAGGTCAAGTGTCATCAGATGGTTTTCTGTCATTCCGCCAACAATGTCAAGACCGTTATCAAGCAAACCCTGAGCCATAGCCTTTGCATTTTTTACAATCTGAGCCGCATATTCTTTAAATGAAGGCTGCAAAGCCTCTTTCAAAGCAACAGCTTTTCCTGCAATAATATGTTCCAAAGGTCCACCCTGAATACCGGGGAATACCGCTTTATCTATTGCAGCAGCATATTCTTCATCACACATAATAATACCGCCCCTTGGACCTCTCAATGTTTTATGTGTTGTTGTCGTAACTATTTGTGCATACCCCGCAGGAGACGGATGAACACCGCCTGCAATCAAACCTGCAATATGAGCAATATCAGCCATCAGAATTGCACCGACTTCATCAGCAATTTCTCTGAAACGTTTAAAGTCAATTATTTTAGAATAATTGCTTGCACCGCAGATTATAAGTTTTGGTTTGCACTGCAAAGCAAGTTCTCTGACGTTATCATAGTCGATACAGCCTTCATCATCAACTCCGTACTGAGTAACATTAAAATACATTCCGGAGAAGTTAACCGGAGAACCGTGGCTAAGATGGCCGCCATTTGATAAATCCATACTCAAAACACTATCACCATGCTTAAGAAGTGCAAAAAATACTGCCATATTTGCCTGAGCTCCGGAGTGCGGCTGCACGTTTGCATGAGCCATACCGAACAACTCACATGCCCTTTTTTGAGCCAGTTCTTCTATTTTATCAATAACTTCGCAACCGTTATAATAACGTTTATGCGGTTTACCTTCTGCGTACTTGTTTGTCAAAACACTTCCGCATGCCTGCATTACCGCTTCAGACGTAAAATTTTCACTTGCAATCAGTTCTATCGTATTTTGCTGTCTTTCAAGTTCTTCATCTATATGCACAGCAACTTCCGCATCAATTAATCTAACTTTCCCCAAATCCATATTTTCCTCCTCTTATTATTTATTAATTATATTTTAAATAATCCGTTAAGTAAACAATGTTAACAAAGGTCAAAAAATGAAGCCGACACACAGATATAATTCAAACTAAAGACGTTTCTTATATTTTACAAAAAGCTCTGCCCAGTCTGTCAGATTGGAATACCTTTTGTAATGCAGCCCGAAATCATACCACTCTTTTAAGTTTTCGGTAAATGTTCCGATATTATTTATCATTTTATATATGAAAGCATACATTCCGGTTCTGTCTGCACCTGCCATACAATGAATATGTGCTTTCCCTCCTTTTGCTTTTACTTTTTCAATTTCCTCCAGAAATATTTCAACTTTTTCCGCATCGGGATTTACGGTCACAGAAGGTATGTGATGATAGTTCATACCCAATTTTCTGACCTCTTCTTCCTCGTCAAAATTTAACATATTTTTCCTCATTGTCCGAAAGTTAAAAATATCCGTAACTCCTTCCGATTTCAGCCAGACAAAGTCATCTTTTTGCGGCTGTGCCGAACGTGAAACATATTTATCCACAATTCCGTAATTTTGTGGTTGTCCGCTAAAACTTATATTTGTAAAAAATATTTTCATTATAAACTCCTGCATGAACTAAAAACCGTAAAATAAATTTTTGCCATTCCGAACAAAATCAGACTATAACGTTAAGAATATATAAAGAGAGTTAAAATGTGTGGTAAACTAAGATAGTAAGGGTAAATAATAGGAGGGAAATATGATTCCAATTTTAGATTCAAAAAGACAATACGCAAAAATCGGTTCGGAAGTAGAGAAAGCCGTTTGTGAAGTTTTACGTTCAGGTTCTTATATTTTAGGGCCAAACGTTAAGGCATTGGAAGCAGAATTAGCAAAATATATCGGCTGCAACTATACCGTTGGTTTGAACTCCGGAACTGATGCTTTGCACATTGCACTTCGTGCTTTGGATATAGGTGCAGGAGATGAAGTTATTACAACTGCATTTACTTTTGTTGCAACAACCGAATCAATAGAAATCGTTGGTGCAACACCGGTATTCTGTGATATTGATCCGGATACATTTAATATTGATGCAAACAAAATCGAAGATTTAATCACTCCGCATACAAAAGCAATTATGCCTGTTCATTTATATGGTCAGCCTGCTGATATGGACAAAATAATGGACATCGCAAAACGTTATAATTTATATGTAATAGAAGACTGCTGTCAGGCAATCGGTGCGGAATATAAGGGTAAAAAAGTAGGTACCTTTGGCGATATCGGATGTTACAGCTTCTATCCGACTAAGAACCTTGGCGGTATGGGCGATGGCGGACTTATCACCGTTAACAGCGAAAACCTCAAAAACAGAATTGTTGCTCTCCGTAACCACGGCGGTGCAATTCGTTATCACCACGATGAAATCGGTGTTAATTCCCGTTTGGATGAAATTCAGGCAGCTATTTTGAGAATTAAATTAAACTATATTGATGAATGGAATAAAGCAAGAAGAGAACATGCAGCAACATATAACAAATTATTCTCTGAATGTTCCGATATTATCACTCCAAAAGAACTTGATGATACATATTGCGTTTACCATCAATATACTGTTAAAATTCCTAACAGAGATAATATTCACAAAATGCTTCAGGAAGCAGGCATTGGAGCAATGCTTTATTATCCTATCCCGTTGCATATGCAAAAAGTTCATGCTCACTTAGGCTACAAAATGGGTGATTTACCATATACCGAAAAGAATACGGAATGCGTTATTTCACTTCCTATGTTCCCTGAACTGACTATTGAAGAACAAAAAACCGTAGCAGCTACATTAATAGAATGTATAGAAAAATCAAAAGCTCTTGCTTAGGAAGATTTGCTGCATATATAAATTAAAAGAACAGAGGTGCCTGCAATGCAGACACCTCTGTTCTTTACTAATGCATATAACGTATTTAGTCTTTACAATATTCCATAACCTTTAAAAATATGATATTATACAGTTATATAATGTGGAGGAATATATATCATGCAAGTTTCAAAGCGCCTGGTTATAAAAAAGGAAATACCGATACCCGATGCACAGGAAATGATTGTATCACTTGATAATGCCGTAGCAGAACATTTGTGTAAAACCGGAAATTTTTCTGAAGGTTTGAAAAAATACAAAGAAATTATACCAAAAATTACAAATGAAAAAGAAAAAATAGATATACTTAACAAATTTTTTAATTTTTCACTTGCATACAGCGGCAATCTTGCAAGAGAATCCAAATATGCGGAAGCTCTTGAAATATACAGAGATATGATGGTTCAGCCGGGATTTCCGGTTATTGTATTTAAGTATATAGGCCTTTGTATGAAAAATATCGGCAATGCTGATATGGCAATTAAATTTTTGCAGCATTTTGAAGAAATTTCACCCGACAAAGAAGATGTTTATATTTTCCTTGGTGATTTAACATACACTGATATTAAAGATAACAAAAAGGCTATTACTTATTACGAAAAAGCATTTGAAAAATATCCGGATAATTTCTCTATCTGCAATATGCTTGGTCATTTATACTCAACCTGCTATCAGGATAAATTTAAAGATAAACAAATTGATTATCTTGAAAGAGCATTCAAGCTTGCACCTACAAACAGAATTGTTGTTAAAAACCTCGCTTATGTATATGGTAAATTTGATGAAGAAGCAAAAGCAGATGAAATGTACGCAAAACTTATGTACCTGAATCCGACACATTCAGACTTACATGCTTACGGTGCATATCTTGTAAAACATAAACGA
This sequence comes from Candidatus Gastranaerophilales bacterium, assembly GCA_016280955.1. GTDB lineage: Bacteria > Cyanobacteriota > Vampirovibrionia > Gastranaerophilales > Gastranaerophilaceae > CAG-196. The sequence continues at coordinate 8,775 of JAEEHV010000065.1, forward strand.
TTTGCTGAAGGCTTCAAATTCCTTCAACACAGATTCCAAAAAGAAGATTTACAAAATGTAGCATTCCCGGCATTATTTACTTCAGCTAAGAAAAAACGCTGGAATATGAAAATGGATATAAAAGACAAAATTATTCTTGTACATTTTGAACAAGGTTTTGGTGACTCTATAATGTTTATAAGGTTTATTGAACAACTCAAAAAACTCTGTAAAAAAGTTATGCTTGTAGTTCAGGACAGCCTTATTCCGTTAATGGAAGATTCAAAATTGGGAATTGAAATATACAATGAAAAATCAATACAAAATGTAAAATATGATTACTGGCTGCCTATGATGGATTTGCCGATTGTATGTAATACTACTCCGGAAACAATTCCGGGTGCAAAAGGCTATTTGAATGTTCCAAAAGCAAAAGTTACTGCATACAGAAAGCAATTTATAAATGATAACGATAAAATTAAAATCGGTATTGCCTACGAGGGTACTGCCGCAAGTAAAGAAACGAAACGTGATATTCCGTTATCATATCTCTATCCTCTTATGAGACTGCCGGATGTAGAGGTTTATAGTTTCCAGGTTGACGATTTAACAAGACAAATGGACAGAATACCTAACGATACACAATTAATACGACTGGCAAAAACATTCACCGACTGGGAAGCAACAGCCTGTGCAATGAAATGTATGGATTTAATAGTTACTACAGATAACGGTATTATGAACCTTGCCGGAGCATTAGGTGTAAAAACCTATGGTATATTTAACAGGATTACCGAATGGAGATGGTTTAAAACTGAAGGTGAAGATATTGCCTGGTATAAGAGTGTAAAACCGTTCCAGGCTCCTACATCTGATGCTTGGGAAGTTCCTGTTCAACAAATAATGGAAGAAATTGAAAAAATGCGCTGCCAAAAAATTAAAAATAAAATTGTCGGCAAATAATATTAATCTTACATAATTAAAATAAAAAGAGGCAGATTTAAAAAATCTGCCTCTTTTACATTTATATTCATACCTAATTTTCTTTTGTATTATTTTTTACTTCATCTCTGACATTGACTTTCGGAACAACAGACATTCCGGGAATAATTTTGTATTCCTCAGGGTTAATATCTTCCGTAAACACAATTTTAACAGGTATTCTTTGAACAATTTTTACAAAAGAACCGACAGCATTTTCCGGCGGAAAAAGACTGGATTTTGCACCTGATGCTCGCTGAATACTTTCAACTTCGCCCTTAAATATTTTTTTCGGATATGCATCAATCTTAATATCTACCGGCTTATGTTCTTTCATTTTCTCAAGCTGAGTTTCTTTAAAGTTAGCAACAACCCATACCTTGTTCGGAACAATAACAAAAAGAGGTGTTCCCGGCTGAACCATCATGCCCACTTCAACTCTTTTATTTGAAACAGTTCCGTCAATCGGAGCAACAACCTTAGTGTATTCCATTGCTAAATTTGCTGCATCTAACTGCGCTTTTAATACATTCAGTTCAGCATCGGCAACCTTTGCATTGTCGTTCGGATCAGAGGAAAATATAGCCTGCTCTGCCATTGTTTGTCTTGCTTTTACCGAATTAAGATTATTTATTGCTTTGTCTAAAGTTTGTTTTGAAACTGCACCTACACTGTATAGATTTTCATATCTTTCGACATCTTTTTGTGCAAGTTCAATTTCCGAATTTGCAGCATCCAAATTTGCATGAGCATTATTTTGATTTAATACCGCTCTTTCATAAGCAGCCTTCGCCTGAGCCAGTCTGATTTTATAATCACGTTGATCAATAATTGCCACAACATCTCCTGCTTTTACAGGCTGATTGTCTTTTACCAGTACTTCCACAATCTCTCCGGCAACTTTTGGTGAAACGGAAACTGTTGTTGTTTCTACATAAGCATCATCCGTTGACTCATAACGAAGTATATCATTGATAAAATATATACCCAATAAAACAGCTACTATTGATAAAAAGATTATAAAATATCTCTTTTTCACCGGTAATTTGTTCTTATCATCTTCAATTAATTTTTCGTCATTCATTTTTATGTTCCTTATATTATATCTGTATATCCAGTGTTTTATCCATTATTTTTCTTAATTCTGTTAACATTTCACCAACACGTGCAATATCACTGTTTGCAATTTGCTCTTTAATTTTTATATAATGAGGACGAATCTTTGATGCTGCGTCTTCTGCCTGATTAATTCCCTTATCGGTTATCTCAATTAATTTAACGGGACGGTTATTTTTCATCGACAGTTTCCGAACGATTAATCCTTTTTTCTCCAACCCGTCAAGCAGCCTGCCGGTATTTGCCCTGTCTTTCAATATAAGCTTTGCTATATCACGTTGGCAAAGTTCATTATTTGCAAGCAGAGTGTCGAGTATAGTATATTCCTCTACAGAAATTCCTATATTAAATTTTTCGAAAACCTGATTCCCCAACAATTTGCAATATCTTGCAGTAAGTTCTATCTGATAAAATATTGTATTTCTGAAATGCTCTTTCAATATAGAATCCTTTTCAGATTGTGTTTATTTTACTACATGTTGCAAATGCAACACATTTATGTTATCATTCAAATTGTAAAAAATCAAGGGGGGTAAATATATTAAGGTAAATGTATTAAGTTAGACATAAACTGCAAATGCATTTTTCCTTTGGGTAAAAACTATAATTTATAAAACTATAAGATAATATAAAAAATAAACTCCCGGCTACTAAAAAACAAAATTAACGAAAGGTTGTATAATATAAATTATGAAAAAGTTATTGTCATTAGCTATTTTAATATCAATATTTGGTTCGTCTGCAGTTTATGCGGTTAATGATAAGACCGTTTTGAATGCAAGTACGGAAGAAAACGTACAAAAAAATATTTATAAAGAGATTAAAAAACATAAATCACCAAAAGTAAAACCGCAAAAAAACAAGTATGAATATATTAACATGCAATGGTGGGGACAGTTTAATGACGAATATCTTAATGATTATATAATTCGTGCTGTTGAGAATAACAAAGATTTAAAGATGGCAACATTAACAATTGATGAATATTATCAAAATGTTGTTATGCAAAGATCACATGAAATGCCAAATATTTCAGCCGGCTTTTTACCTGCATATGCCAAAGATCCTTTAACACTAAAATCACACGGTAATTTTGGAATACCGATTATTGCCAGTTATGAAGTTGACCTTTTCGGCAAAAATCACAATAAAACAACGGCAATAAGAAAGCTGTATGAAGCTTCTATTCTTGACGAACAGGCTGCTTATATTTCAATTGCTTCCGCTGTCGGAACTGTTTATATAAGTATCATTAAACTTGATGCTCTGATTGATATGCAGGAAGAAATTGTAGCTTTAAGAAAAGAAATCTCGGAGATTATGACAATATCAAACAATGAAGGTATTGTTTCTACATCTGACCTTGTAAAAGCAAACAAGGCATACATTGCAGGAACTTCCGACCTTGTTGAACTTAAAAAAGAAAGAACAAAACTTTTGAATCAGCTGGCAGTTCTAATCGGTGACAGTCCGAATAATATAGAAGAATATAAACGTGCGGATTACAAAACATTTGCTTTCTCGGGAAATATTCCGGAAGAAGTCAGCTCTGAGATAATTATGAATAGACCTGATTATAAAAAAGCCGAAAAAATACTTGAAAAAGCAGGTATTGATGTTCGTGTCGCAAGAAAAGAGATGCTCCCGCATATAAATCTCGGCGGACTGTTGTTCTTTAACAGCAAATATTTTGAAAGCTTATTTACTACTTCAAACATGTTATGGGGTGTCGGCGGCGGAGTATTGCAGCCTCTGTTCCAGGGATTTTCTTTAACTGCAAATCTGAAATCTAAAAAAATTATTTATGAAAAAATGCTGCGAAATTATGAAAAAGTTAATCTGACTTCAATGCAGGAGGTTAATGATTCGCTTGTATCCGTTAACATGGATAAAGAAAAACTTAATAAGCAGAAAAATATACAAGCTCTTGAGCTAAAAGACTTTGAACTTACGGAGGAAAAATATAAACAGGGTGTTATTGCAAAACTCGACCGTGATCAGCAGCAGGAAAATCTGTTAAATGTTCAAAGAATGGTTTATAATACAGAATTTGATTGTATGATAGATTATATTAACTACTATAAAGCAGTAGCGGCAAAAGTTTAATAATTTTATACCGACTGATATTGTTTTTATTTAATATTTTCAACTTTTTCGAGCTGCATATCAAAATCGGATTTAATCTTCAGAAACTCTTTTAAACTTTGTCCCTGAGGTGTTTTTAATGCTTCTCTCTCCATGAGCAATCCTATTGTACCTATAAACGCCCCGAATCCGGTTAATACTCCTGCAGTTACACCTGTAATTGCACCTATAATATATTTTTTTGCTCCCTTTAATAATTTGACAGAAGCATAGTATGGAACTGCACACCCCAAAATACAACCTGCCAAAGCTGCTATTCCTGCCTTCAAATTAATATTACTTTTATGTAAATTTTCCGCAAGTGCATCAGCATCAATGTTAGACAAATCATCTAACGTCCTCGTGAGCTCTTTGTCGTATTTTTCAAACCTGTCACAATCCCTAACAGGAATAGAATATGTGTATATTTTTTTGCTGTCTGCTATATAGTAATTCTGACGTCCGTTTATCGGGGAGCCGACCTTTTGAAAACCTGCTGACATACAACCTCCATTTTAGAAAAAACTGATTAATAAAAATTTTTGCTTTTTCAATAATATTATTTTTACAAATCTTTACACGTATAATATATTTGTTATTTACATTAATTTACCGAATACTTAAAACTGTTCTTTTTATGTTAGTATATTTGTAAAAACACAGATTTTAATGAGGGTAATAATATGAAAAAATTTTTAAAGATAACGGGATTTATTATACTGGGCATTGTTGCTGCTGTATATCTTTGTTTCTTATTTGTACTTCCCAATGCTATTGATTTGAATCAGTATAAACCTATGGTTCAGGATTTAGCCAAAGAACAGGCAAATCTGAATGTAGATTTCGGTAATGCAAAAGTTATAACCACACCGCTATTAGGTGCAGGAATTAAGATTGATAACATCAGCATTAAGCTTCCGGATGATTCAATACTGTTTGCTGCTGACGGAATAAAAACGAGAATCTCAATTCCCAGCCTGCTTCTTTTGACAGTTAAAGTTTCTTGTTTTGAAGTTGAAAATCCGACTGTCAACCTGGAAATTGACAAAGATAATGTTGATTATAAAGTCATAAAACTTGTTGAGGATATTCTTAATTCCAACAAAGAAAAAACCCTCGGAGAAGAAAAAGTTGTTACAGAAACGTGGTTTAATCCAAACTGGATAAAAATTAAAGTTCCTTGTGCAAAACTTAAAAACTACAAAATTATTGTAAATGACCTAAAAACAGGTCACTACCTTGATTTACACGGGGAAGAACTCACTGCCGGATACTTCAACGGAAAAACTGCAAAACTAAAAACTTATGCGGAATTATTCACAGATGAAAATAAAAACCTTACGGCAAAAATTGATATAAACACATTTTTACCAAAAACCGAACCTTCTCTTGACTCGGAGGATGATCCGGCAGAAAGAATTGATGTACCTTTTGTTAACCCTGTTGATTTGTACAGAAATTACAATCTGAAAGCTGATATAGATACAAAATTAAAAATAAGAGAACATAAAGGTGATATTACATCATACGGTCATTTGAACATTGATGGTGTAACACTGAAAGTATCTCACCTGCAACTACCGGAAAGTTACATTCACATTAAAACATTTAACCATACTGCTGATTTGGATACAAATATTTATCCTGCTCAGGAACAAAATATTCAACTTCAGGGAAAACTTAATTACAGCAAACACCCCTGGATTAATATGAATATTAAAACCGGCACAATACAGTTTAATGATATGCTTATTTTGGGCAAAGCATTTCTGGATTCACTCAGAATACCAAACGAACTGGCTCAATTTAAAGCAGAAGGTTTTGTTGCCGCTGATTGCTATATTAAATCCAATTTTAAAAAACTTAAATCAAACGGATTTATTAAAGTTCAAAACGGCGGACTTTCCGTAAGAAATTTGGGACAGGTTATATCGGGAGCAAATATTAAAATTCTTTTGGATAATAATATTCTTAATATAGAAAATTCCAGTTTATACGTTAATAAATCGAAAGTCACTGTTGACGGAACAATTAATGAAAAATCCGTTGCAGATATAAAAATTCAGACAGACAAATTACCGCTGCCGGCTTTATTCTATACTTTTGCACCAAAAGAACAGAGAAGAGCTTATGATTTCCGTTCAGGCGACATTACACTGGATGCGGCAATAAACGGTAAGCTCAAAGAAGTCGTTGCCACCGGAAAATTTAATCTGGATAATTTGAACCTTTCCGACAGAAAACAATCATTCAATATAAAAGATAATAAATTATCAGGAGAAATTACCTGTAACACCAAAAAGAAAACTATTGTCGGAAACATCAAAAACAATGACTTTATTTTCAGTTTAATTAAAAATAATTCTACCGTCCGCATTCCGCAGCTTGAAATTGGTGTTGCGGATAAAAACATCTACATTCCGGAAAATAAAATTTTATTTAACGAAAAATCCGAAATCAAATTTTCCGGAGATATTATAGATTATGAAAAACTGAAGAGCATTGCATTAAACGCAAAAGGAGATATCTCAACCGATGATTTAATAAAATTAATCGGAAAAGATTTGAAGCCGTTTATTCATTCGCAAGGCTCAATACCGGTAAAATTATCCGTTGAAGGCAATCATAAAAAACAAACTGTTGCTGCACAGGCTCTTGCTGACAAAGATAACTTTATAACACCTGTTGATTTAACCGAACTGGGCGGAAAACAAACTTCTTTACAAGCTATTGTTGATTTGAAACCCGGAAGAATTAAAATTAAAAAAACAGGCATTTATATCAGAACAGTAACCATAGATGAAAAAGGAAACGAAATAATAAACCTTGACGATATAGTTGATATAGACGGTACAGTTGCAGGAGAGAGAATAAACCTTATAAAAATTAATTTTCCGAAAATTGTCAGCGGAAAAATATATGCATTTCCAAAATCTTCTTTTGTAAGAGATAAAGCAAAACTGTTCGTTTACGGTCAGGTATCAAATCCGATAATCAGAGGCGGAGTAAATGTCAGGGAATTAAAAATACCTGAGTTATTAACCTCTCTTGATAATGTCAGATTAGATTTTAAAGGTCATACTTTGGGCTTTAATCTTCAAAACATTTTATTAAACGGTTCGGATATCAGTCTTAATGGTGATTTAGACTTAAACCCTTCACCAATTCTAAACCTTTCCGGAGTTAATGTAAGCTCAAATAATATTGTTCTTGAAAAAATGCTGAAGGTTGTTGATTTAGCAATGAAGTATGTACCGGCAGGAACAAATAACGGCAGCAATAGCGGCAATTCCCAATCTGCCGACATTCCTGTTGCAATTCAGAGCGGCAGCATTGATATGAAAAGAATCCAAACCGGAAATATCGTTGTTTCAAATACAACATCAAGAATGGTATTAAGACAAAATATTTTAGGTCTGAGAGGACTCCGTACAAACATCTTTAACGGCAGAGTTAACGGAGATGTTTTTGTTAATCTGGTAAAAACACTTGTTAATGTAGATTTGTCAGGTGAAAATATCAGTGTTGCGAAAGCAATGCTTGATGCTGCAGGAATGAAAGATATGCTCTCGGGAACTGCTAAATTTAATGCAAAACTCTCAATTGACGGAGCAGCAAAAACAGTTGAAGAACAAATGAAAGGTATTTCAGGTGACGTTAATTTCAGTGTTCTTAACGGTCAGTTTGGACCGTTTGGTAAAATCGAAAACCTTATTATTGCAGAAAATATTCGTGAATCACAATTCTTCCAAACAGCTTTGGGCGGAATAATAAACTCACTGACTTCGATAGATACCACCCATTTTGATGAACTTAACGGCAGTCTTAATTTTGAAGACGGTGTGTGCCACATAAAAGAAATAACCTCTTTAGGTAATGTCTTAACTTTACATGTTTTTGGTGATTTTGATTTGGTTAAAAATTATGCAGATATGAAAGTCCGGGCTAAGATGTCATCAATTATTTCAAAAGTCCTCGGACCATTGAATGCAATTAACCCTGTCAACATTATGAACAGTGCTGCAAGCATGAATGTAGTAACAGCAAAAGCATTCTCATTATTCTGTGAAGTTATTCCTGAAGATGAACTTTCAACACTTCCTGCTTTTGAAAACAGTTATGTAGATTCGGGAGCAGCAAAATTCCAGCTCGAAGTCAGAGGTGATGCAGCAAAACCACTTACACTGGTTAAATCATTCAAATGGCTTACTTCAAAAACAGAGTATGATGAAGCTGTTGATTATGTAAATTCACTGCCCGACCAAATAGAGGGTTCAACAGCAACTAATATAGAAGAAGCTATCGCTGAAGCTAAAGCTCTTGAAGCAGAAAAGAAAACTCTTAAATATAAAGTAAAACATATATTTGTAAAAGAGAACAACAAGAAAAAATCTGCTGAAGAAACAAAACAAGAAGTTGTTGAAACAACAGAAGAATAAATATAACAAAAAGCAGGGGTGGGAAAATTCCCACCACCTGTTTTAGTTTAAAAATATTTAACCACAAAAAATATTTACCCCCGTTTTACGACAGTAGTAATTTGTTCGCCATAGCTGTTAACACAACCATTGGTTTCTTCGATTGTGTAGCTGATTTCACTATCTTCAGCTTTCTGTTTTTCTGCAAATTCTTCTGCTGATTTTAAATCTTTAAATTCTGCTGCCATATCGGGTTCAAAATATGATGGTTTGTCAATGTAAACTTGAAACATAATACTCTCCTTTTTTCTTTTATTATATGACCGTAAAACCAAAAATGTAAACAGTTGAATTTATCGTATTTTTTGGATAAAAAAGAGATATGAGTGAAAAAAAGAAAAAGATTTTATTCATTAATTTTGGCGGAATAGGAGATGAAATACTGTTTCTGCCGACAATTATTTCAATAAAAAAAGAATTCCCAAACTCTTATATCACACTGGCACTTGAGCCCAGAAGCAAAGGGATTTTAACTCTCACCGATATAATAGACGAAACTTTGTTTGCGGATATAAAAAACAGTAACAAATTTATATCTCTGCTTAAATTACTTATGAGTATTTGGACAAAAAAGTTTGATATTGTAATTTCTTCGGGAGCAAATAAACTGATTTCTCTGTTTTTATTTTCAACTTTTATCCCGAAAAAATACGGATACGATTCAGGGAAACTCAGCCGGATATTATTAACGGATACCGCAGAACTTAATAAAAACCAGTATGCTGCATATATGTACCATGATTTAATAAGAACCCTGACAGATAAAAATACGTTGCTGCCCGAAATAAATACAAAATCTTATGATAAAGAACCCGATACCGTTTTAATTCATCCGGGTGTCAGTCAAATGAGTATTAAAAAAGGTATTATTAAAACTGTTTCAAAAGAAATATGGGCAGAAGTTACGGAAAAACTTGCCGACAGAGGTAAAAAAGTTATTCTTGCAGGTGGTCCTGATGATAAAGAAACTATAGAATATATTACGGAAAAAGTTCCTGCTGAAAAATTTGTTAATTCATACGGCAAAACAAAAAATCTGAGAGAACTTGCAGAACTTATTTCTAAATCAGAAATATTTTTATGTTCGGATTCTGCACCGCTTCACATTGCCGTCGCTCTTGGGGTGAAGACCTTTGCTATTTTTGGCTCAACAGATGACAAAAAATTAATTCCGCCAAACGGAAGTGTAACCCCGATAAAAGCAGCAAATTGTACTTGCCCGCTCCGCCCATGTCTGTGGGAAAAACGACAGACAAGCTGTGAAAGCCTTGATTGCCTTAAAATCAGCTCGGAGGAAATTGTTGAAAAGGTTATCGGCTTATAAATTTTTCATGTTTATTTTATAATTATCCAAGGAAATATATATAAACGAGGATAATTATGTTAAAAGATTTTTTCTTAAAAGAAGTTGATGCCGGAATAAAAGAAGCAGTTAAAGCAAACAAACTCGGTCAAATGGGAGTAAATGACAAATATACCCTTATCATTGAAAAGCCGAAGAATCCTGAATTTGGAGATTTTGCGGTTAATGTTTCTTCACTTGCCCGCCAGGCTAAAATTGCTCCGCCAATGATTGCTAATGCTATTGTCGAACAATTATCAAAAGAAAACTATACAGTTTCCGTTGTCGGCGGATTTATCAACTTCAAAATAAGCGATAACCTTTTAGCAAATACTATAGAAGAAATCTTGAATAAAAAAGAAAACTACGGTCGCGGTGAAGGGATAAATAAGGAAAAAATCCTTCTTGAATACGTTTCAGCAAACCCGACAGGTCCGTTCCACATAGGTCACGGTCGTTGGGCAGCAATGGGAAGTGCTTTGGCTAACCTTCTCAAATTCTACGGACATGAAGTTTATCAGGAATTTTACATTAATGATGCAGGAAGTCAGATTCAAAAACTGGGCAATTCACTGAAAATCAGAATCCAGCAGGAATTAGGCGAAGATATTGATTTCCCGACAGACGAGATTGAAAGAAAAAACTTCTACCCCGGCGACTATTTAATACCCGTTGCAAAAAAATTCTTACAGGAACACCCTGAAATTGATGTCCACACATGCGATATTCAGGTTCTTTGCGACTATGCAAAAGCTGAAATGGAAGCCTGCCAAAGAAAACTCCTCGAAGGATTCAGAGTACATTTTGACAAATTTTATTCCGAACTCGATTTGCATAAATCAGGTAAAGTTGAAAAAAGATATAAAGAACTTATGGATAAAGGATTTTTGTACGAACAAGACGGTGCAATGTGGTTTAAATCCACTCAGTACGGCGACGATCAGGACCGTGTTATTAAGAAAGCAGACGGCTCTAATACATATCTGACAGCCGATATTGCGTATCACGCAGACAAATTTGACCGTGGTTTTGACAGACTTATTGATATCTGGGGTGCTGACCATCACGGCTATATTGCAAGAGTTAAGGCATCGCTTGAAGCTCTCGGTTACAATCCTGATATGCTGGAAGTTCTTCTCGGACAACTTGTTAACCTTCTTATTGACGGCAATGAAGTCAGAATGGGTAAACGTAAAAATATGGTTACATTAGACGACTTAATCGAAGAAGTCGGTGTAGATGCAACCCGTTACTGGATGGAGATGAGAAACATTGATATGACACTCGATTTTGATATCGAACTCGCAAAACGTTCAACAGATGAAAACCCTGTTTTCTACGTTCAGTATGCTTATGCCCGTGTTTGTTCAATTCTCAGGAATGCAGTAAATGAAAAAATTAACCCCGAGACAGGTGAAAAAACTCCCGCACCTATGACTAAACCGGAGCTTGATAATCTGTTCGGTAATTTTGATAAAACCCTGATTCTGAAAACAGCAGCCAGTGCAAAAACACTTATTCTTAAACTTGAAGAATTTAAATCGGTTATTGCATCTTCAGCTCAAAACAGAACCGTTTACACAATTTGCCGATACGTTCAGGAGCTGGCACAGGAATTTCATTCCTTCTACAATTCAAACCGTGTAATAAGCGACGATAAAGAGTTAATGAACGCAAGGCTCGGATTGGTTGAAGCAATCAGAATTACACTCAAGAATGCTCTTGATATCCTGGCAGTTTCCGCTCCCGAAAAGATGTAGGGGCAGGGGTAATTTATTAACGATTGGCATACAGAAAATTTGACACGAAACCCTTGATTTTTGGTTATGTTTTAAGTATCATTATACATGCACTTCGTCGAAAGTATATTAACGGGATGTAGCGCAGCTTGGTAGCGCACTTCGCTTGGGACGAAGGGGTCGCACGTTCAAATCGTGTCATCCCGACCATATAAAAAAAAGAACTTATCATAAGATAAGTTCTTTTTTCTTATATTTATAGGTTTAAAAACCTATATCCAACCCAAGTCATCGAGCCATAAATATACTGTATCTATTTCTTTATCAGAATCTGCATTATCCATTTTTTTCTCAGCAGGATAATCAAACGTAGCAACGTAATCATACTCATCTATGACATTCATACGCAAGTCCCCCTTTATCTATATTTAATATTTTCCCTTTGTTAAAATTCTTGTTGATTCCTCAAAACACAAATATCTATTATACCCAGCCTAAATCATCAAGCCATTGATTAATAGAATTGCATTCAGAACTAACATCTGCATTTTCACTTTTATCGTCAATGTAATCAAATGTTGAAACGTGATCAAATTCATCAATAATGTTCATTTTTAATTTCCTTTTTTCTTACCGCTTGTATATTAATAAAAATATTTTAAAAGTCATAATTTCAATACTTAAAATTTTTGTTACAAAACTTTACAATATCAAATGCTCAAGATACTTTGTATTTGAGCAAACAGTTGTAATTGATACGGTATAGCCCTTTTTATTATTACAAATGAAGAATCTTAAAAAGATTCTTCTAAAAAAATATGTTATAATTACATTAACATCAGAGGGAGGTTTTATGAAAAAGAGTTTATTATTTACGTTAATTTTGTGTACATGCCTTTTTACGGGATGTACCAAGAATTATAAAACAGTTGATGAGTATTCAACGGCGATGAAAGAAGTACGAAATCAACTTGGGGATTACACCATAGAAGCTAAAATTATGACAGATGATGGTGATGTGGATTGTATCTCTTACAAAAAAGGTGACAAATGGAAAACGGAAACTTCTAAAAATAACGGCAGAGTTTTCAATGACGGTATATTATATGACGGAAAAGAAGTATATTCCTATTCGAAAAAACATAAAATGGCTATGTCTATTCCGTTCAAACAAATGCTTCAAAAAAGCGGAGTTAATGACGATGAATCTTTAGATATGGTAATGAAAATTGTTAACCCTACCGGAATTTTATTCTATTGGGATTTAGATGAAATTAAAGGACAAGACGGAAGTTCATGGACATTCGGTAAAAATATTAAAAAGAATAATTTTCCTTGTCGTATGCTGCAACATGCTGACGGTGCCGAAGTATGTGTAAGTGATAAATACGGAATAGCTGTTTACGCAAAAATCAGTACTCCGCAAAAAGGCAACACGGAATTCAATGTAAAAACCATTAAAAATACTCCTATTTTAGATAGTGACCTTGGTTTGCCGAAAGGTGTTAAAAAAATGTCTATGTCTGAACTGTTCAGAAGTATGGCAAAAATGATGGATTAGAATCCGTTAATATAAATCAAAATAAGGTGCGGTGGTAGTATTTACCACCGCACCTTAATTTTAATTATTAGTTTTCTCTATTTATTCCTTAACTATACCAAACTGACTAGCCACTTGCGTTAAATGGGTATTGAATTTACCCCTTTACCCCTACTTAGCAGCACCAGCTGTCTTGGTCGCTCGCATTAAACGGGTACGGCTCACACCTTCTACCCTTTGCTCGCTCCCGCTTTCTCAATAATTTCTTTTTCGATATTAGCCGGAACTTGTTCATATTTTTGGAATTCCATAGAGAATGTACCACGACCTTGAGTGTTTGATCTCAAGTCTGTTGCATAACCGAACATGTTAGCAAGCGGAACAACCGCTCTAACAATTACGTTACCGGTGTTACCTAAAGGTTCCTGACCTTCAACACGACCTCTTCTTCTTGAGATATCACCGATAATTGTACCTGTGAATTCATCAGGAATTTCGATTTCAACCTTCATCATAGGCTCTAAGATACAAGGAGATGCTTTCTTACAACCGTCCTTGATACACATAGAACCTGCAATTTTGAATGCCATTTCAGAAGAGTCGACTTCGTGGTAGCTTACGTCATAAAGTTCAACCTTAACGTCTATCATCGGATAACCTGCTAAGATACCGCCTTCAAGAGCTTCTTCCATACCTTTTCTGACAGGTTCAATGTATTCTTTCGGAATAGCACCACCTACGATTTTGTTTTCAAATACAAAACCTTCGTTTTCGCCTGCCGGCATGATTCTTGCTTTACAGTGTCCGTATTGACCTTTACCACCTGACTGACGGATAAATTTAGAATCCTGATCAGCATTTCCTCTGATAGTTTCACGGTATGCAACCTGCGGTTTACCGATGTTAGCTTCTACCTTGAATTCTCTTAACATACGGTCAACGATGATATCCAGGTGAAGTTCACCCATACCTGAGATAATTGTTTGACCTGTTTCTGTATCAGATTTAACTCTGAATGAAGGATCTTCTTCAGCAAGTTTCTGAAGAGCAATACCCATTTTATCCTGGTCAGCTTTTGTTTTAGGTTCAATAGCAACTGAGATAACCGGTTCAGGGAAGTTGATTTTTTCCAAGATAATAGGTGCTTTTTCATCACAAAGAGTATCACCTGTTGTAGTATCTTTCAAACCAACTGCTGCGCAGATATCACCTGCGTAAACTTCAGTTTCTTCAAGTCTTTGATCAGCATACATACGAACTAATCTTGAGATACGTTCTTTCTTACCGTTAGAAGCATTAAGAACATAAGAACCTGAAGTAATAACACCTGAGTATATTCTCATAAATGTTAAACGACCAACGAACGGGTCTGTCATAACTTTGAATGCCAATGATGAGAACGGTTCTGAGTCAGAAGAATGTCTTTCAACTTTAGTACCGTCTTCAAGTTCACCTTCGATAGCTTTAACGTCAACCGGTGATGGCATATAGTAAACAACGTTGTCTAACAACAATTGAACACCCTTGTTCTTGAATGCCGTTCCGCAGCATACAGGAACGATTTTGTTGTTACATACTGCTTTTCTCAAACCTGCTCTTAATTCATCAACAGTGATTGAATCAGGATCTTCGAAGAATTTTTCCATTAAATCATCATCTTCACCTGCAATAGCTTCAACCATAGCATCATGGTATTCTTTAGCTTTTGCTTGTAAATCAGCCGGAATTTCTTCTTCTTTAATATCTGTGCCTAAGTCGTTAGTGTAGATTTCAGCCTTCATTGTCATAAGGTCAACTAAGCCTGTAAATTTATCTTCAGCACCGATAGGTAACTGAATAGGTACTGCGTTTGCACCTAATCTGTTTTTAATTTGGTCAACTACACGATAGAAGTCAGCACCTGTTCTGTCCATTTTGTTAACAAATACCATACGGGGAACTTCATATCTGTTAGCTTGTCTCCAAACTGTTTCAGATTGTGACTGAACACCACCGACTGCACAGAATACAGCGATAACACCGTCTAATACACGGAGAGAACGTTCAACTTCGATTGTAAAGTCAACGTGCCCGGGGGTGTCGATAATATTGATTTGGTGTCCTTTCCATTCTGCAGTAACTGCTGCGGATTGGATTGTAATACCTCTTTCTCTTTCCTGATCCATAAAGTCGGTAACTGCAGCGCCGTCGTGTACTTCACCGATTTTATGAGTTTTACCTGTATAGAACAGGATACGTTCAGTTGTAGTGGTTTTACCTGCGTCGATGTGAGCGGCAATACCAATATTTCTGATTTTCTCTAATGGAGTTTTTCTAGCCATTTTTTCTTTCCTTCTATTTTATTGTCGGATTATTTAAGCCGACCTACTACTATTTATATACTTTTTGTGCAAAAATGCACACTACGATTATCCCGTTTAATCGGTTAATTTTATTGTTACATGAACAGGGGTAAATGTAAATAAGGGCTAAAGAGACTTATATATGGGGGTTACGGAGTTTTTAATTTTTATAAATTTTGAAAAAAGTTTCGGAATAAAATTTATCCCGAAACTTTTTCTTTTCCTCAAAGTCTAATAGCCAAATAATTTTATAAAACAGCTTTAAATTGGTCAAACGTAATATCGGGTTCTGCCTTAAGAAGTGCAACCGCTCTTTCATAATTTTGTTCGATGTATGCTGAATAATTTTCTATATCATAGGCACTAAAATCCATTTTTGATTCAAACAGTAATTTTACACCACGCGGATAATGCTGACAGGCTGAATTATATGCATCAATTACGTCCGGAATATCTTCAACATGCCAACGACTGGTTGTACTGTATGCAGTACTCTTTTGCATGGAGGCTATTTTATCAAATATTTCCTGATATTTACCGTAATATTCCATAATCCGTTCAATATAATTCAAAGATATTGTGTCCGAATCATAGAACTTGAACGGCGACTCATATTTTTCATATTGTTTTAATGTTTCAAGGAATTTTTTAGCACCCTCAGGATATTTTACTGAAGCCAGACATATTTTTGAGAACGGAATTTTATGACTGTCTGATAATGCGAAAGCATCTCTTACTATTTGCGGATTTTTTGCGTATGCTTCTGCTATATCGTTCAAAATATTTCCACTTGCAAAATTATAATTAGGATTTACATTTAACCCCTTCATTGCAGGATCTTTAAGAATTTTTTCGATTACGCCCGGGAATTTAGCTTCGGTTTCAACAGTATATGCAATACTTTTCGGAGAGAGTATAAAAGCATCTTTTGTATTTTCCCATTCGCCAATAGTATCACTATAGTACCTGCTGTGCTTGGTTAGTTTTTCACCTTCTATACTCAGCAATCTGATACAGGCATCCGGATTAGATTCCATAGCTCCGGCAAGTTCTGCAATATCATAATTAGATAGTCTTATGCCGCTTTTTTCCGCAAATGCCTCCAATGCTTCAACACCTTTCGGACAATCATTAAATGCCCGATAATATAGGTCATACGCATTTTTATTATATACATAAGTACTTATAATACGTGCTTTATGTTGTTTTACGTTATCAAACGTGTCTTCAAATTTATGATAAAATTGCCACTTTTCGTCTCTGGTTTTAAGCTTCATAAATTCATCGAGCAGAGCCCTGTCTTCTGCAGGTAAACGATCCATCCACTGCTGCATATATTTATCTATTGTCTGTCTCAACTCATTAAGCTCTGTTTTATGGGCACGCGAAATCTCTATTGCGGGAACAATGTCATCACCATAACCTGTAATTTGAGGTCTGGAATCAGGTGTTTCATAAGTTGCAATTTCCATACTGTCAATTTCACCGTTTCCATTTCTGGAAAGTTTTGCAACAACATTACCGTCTTTATTTGTGTATGTTTCTATCGTTCCGCCGAACCATCCGTTTTTAACTTCCGGCTCGCCGCAATCTTTTACTACATCTTTGAGTATTGCTTCTTTTTCTTCACTGCTTAGTTGTGGTTTAGAGGAAGTTTCTTCTGCTTCATCAGCCGGTTTTGGTTTTTCTGCAGGTTTTGTTTCCTCAGACTGTATTTCAAGCGGTTTACCCCTTTCAGGCAGTGTCTTTGAAAGTTCTACAAGATGTTTTATCTTAGCAGCAGAATTGTTCAAAGAATCAATTACTAATGACCTTGTAAGACCGGGATTTATTTCATAAGCATCAATCAAATCCGGCATTTCTGTTATATCCCTGCTGCATTTCATGAATTTTTTAAACGTATCAGGATTTTTTTCGTATGCCTGAACAATCCTGTCAACAGTTCCCGGAGTTTCAGCTTCTATTTTTAAGATATCAGGAATTTTGTATTTTTCAACTACATAATGACCGTCTGCATCTTTAAAATCAAGCAATTTTGCACACTCTTTCGGATATTTTTGCATATAAGGAGCCAGTTTTTCTATTTCATCCGGATAAAGTTCTCTTTCAATAACATTTTCATCAAAAAGAGATTTCGTACCATCAGGATACTTCCTGAAACTATCCACCATTAGCGGATTTGATTCCTCACCGGGCCAATTTTTTTCAAGCCAGTCACTAAATTCCTGCACTTCTTTAGCGGAAGCTTGGCTTATAAGGTGTTCGCTGTCTTCGCCATAGCTTTCAACCTGCGGTCTTGAATTTGTTCCGTCGTATTTCGCTATTTGCATACGGGTAATTTCACCTTGTTTGTTTCTGCATACGACAGCTACTTCATTTCCGTCAGCATCAGTGTATTTTTCAATTTTTCTGTACCTGAGGTCTGTGACTTTAGGTTCGCCGCAGCCTTTAACAGCTTCTTTTAGGACTGCTTCCGCCTGTTCGTTTGTCATTTGCGAAGGTTCAGAAATTTCATTTGTTGTATTTGGTTTTACTTCTCCGGCAGGTTTTTTAACCGGTTTTATAACAAAACCTTCTTTTGATACATATGGAGTTTCTTCTGCAGCCAGTTGTACAACCGGTTGTTGAGTTCCATCTGCTTTTGCGGCTTTGGATGCATCGACTTTAACCTGAGGTTCGCCGGTAATCGGATTTTTTGGTGCTAACTCATCTGAGTACGCATTTCTCCATAATCCGTCTTTCCATAAAATGTAGGTTGCATCCTGTGTTGTTTTACCGCTTGATTTATCAAAATAAACAGTTTGTCTGCCGTTAAGTGTTCTATCAAGCAAACCGACTTCTTTGCCGTTTTCGTATATTGTTATACTTTCTTCGTATACTTTGGTCGGGTCATTCCAATCGGCTCTTATTTCTCGGACAGTATTTCCGTTTTTATCATAAAAGCGCAATGAAGTTCTGTCATCTGACATGCTGAAGTGTAACCCGTCTTCGCCTGCCCATTTCTGAGCTTTGCCCCATTCTTCGAGAGCTTTAATCGTTGCATCATTAATCTCAGTCGGAAATTCTGATGTTGCAAGACCTTGTCTTTGATTCATTTGTGTTTGAACAGATTGATTAGCTACCCCCTCGCTGACAGGCGAATGTTGTGATTGGGTAGCAGCTGAGTGGGTGTTCTTTTTCCCCATTAGTCTGCTAACCCATCCGCCTACAAGTGAAGAATTTGCCTGACCGGCTCTTGAATTATCTACTGTTTCAGTATTTTCCAGTTTTGATAAATTTTCAGATTCCGCAAGCGGTGTTTCGGAAACTTTAGCTCCTGTTTTTGGATTAAATTCATAAACTTCATAAGTACCGCTGATTTCAAATCCTAAAATGCTTAATCCGTCTTTATGGATTCTTATCTCAGTATTACCGTTTGCATTTGTACCTTTAACGTAACTCTGACCTTGTTCTCTAAGTTGTGCCTCAAGTTCTGCCATCGGTGTCTGCGTCGGAATTGCAGGCTGAGCCGGTCTGCTTGCGGCAGGCTTAGGAACGAAACCTAAACCAACTTGGCTGCTTTGAGCAGGTTTTGCATATGAATCTGATAGTGTCGATTCTTCAGGGAGAGTCAAATCCGGTTGCGGTGGGTTTGAATTTTCCGTCTGATGTACAACCATCTCAGGTTTCTCGCCGGCAGAAGCTGACTGACCTGAGGGTTTTGTAGCGGCAGTTTGTGTTTGACTATTATGTGCCATTGCGTTTGCAAGTTCAATATTATTTTTCAAAATTATAAATGACGATTTCTGCCATTCAATGCTTGCGTCAAGAACACCATTTTCAACCATTTCAGGTGTTTGGTTTTTAATTATATTATCAATTTTCTGATGGTATATATCAGTCAGTTCTTCAACAGTTAAAACTCTGTCCGGTTCAATGCCCAAAAGTTCTTTTGCGGTTTGTATTGAGCCTTCAACCTGCTGCATTTGAGCTTTTGCTTGCGCCTGAGCTTTTTGAATTTTTACAACCTGAATACCTGTCATTGTAACGGCGAGCAATACATTAAATACGGCACCGTGAACAGTAAGCTCTCCTGTTGTCAAATATTCAATGCCTTCACCGATTGCTACCATTCCAAAACCACTGATGACGGCTGATTTTCCTGCAGATACTCCTGCAACTTTACACAGACCTTGTATAGGCAGCATAACACCGCCAAAGACTAATGCCATTCCGCCTGCATGCAGAGCCTGTACACCGACACCCTTCCAGTCGGTATTTTTACCTATTGATTTTACATATTCCGGTAAACCGTTTTCTCTTAATGCTTTCAGATTTTTGCCCGTTGTAGCAGATTCAATTATGCCTTTGTTAATCACTGTCGCAGCTGCAAAATGACCGGCACCTCTTAAAAGTCCCATTGCAACACCTGTACCTGTGCCGCCTGACAGATATGTAATTATTGCCGCTATAGCCATATCTCCGACCATACTTGCATATCCGCCACCTTCTACTTGTGATGCGTTATAATCGGTAATTCGTTTAACTATATCATTATTGCCATATACTGCTTTATATGCGCTATTGTAACGTTTTTCTATTACTGAAAATTCTTCTCCGCCGCCGGCTTTAACCGTTTCTTTGTGCATTTGTTTTGAAAGTTCGCCTGCGATATCCTTCAGAACTTTGTACTGTTCATCAAGGCTGGCATTACCTTTGCCCGCCATTTGTATTCGTTTGTTGAGGTAAGCGGCACCGTTAGGACATTCCATTATCTCAATACTGTTTTTTACAGCTTTTATTTGTGCTTCAAGTTCCTTGTATTCTGCGGAATCTTTTTCCTTGGTTTCAAGTTCGCTTTGCATCACTATAAGCCGAACTCTCAATTGACTAAGCATTTGTCCGTCTTTTGCCTCAAGTTCGGCAATACGATTCATGTTCTTTTCTCTGGATTCCTCCAGCATTTTACGCATTGGAGTTCCTTCTGCATACATATCAATGTTATCGTATTGCTGTTTTAAATCGTAAAGCTCTTTATTTTCTTTGGGAGTTCTTTTATTCAGCTTTGTAATATTATCAAAATATTTGGCTAACTCATTAAAATCTTCTTTGTAAATATCGTTTCTGTTTCTGTTTGCAGTAGCTATTGCCGCCCTTGCAGCCATTTGCTCTTCACTAAAAGCTGACGGAGCAGTATCAGTAGCTGATGCAATGTCCTTGTGCGGTAAATCGTATTTTAGCAGTCTGTCAAATTTGTTATTAAAAATATCTTCCTGCATTTTGTAAGGCAGTGCTGTTTCGTATTTTGTTTTATGTAAATTGTAATTCTGGAAGTTTTTTGCATCAAAAGGTTTTTTAAAGATTCTTTCGTACTCTTTTTGAAATTCTTCAATATTACCTCGCTGTAATGCAAATCTTAAAACTGTCAGGTCTGTATTTGCATGGTCCAAATCCCTTCTTACGGCAGCTGCATAATTTTCGCCCCACATTCTTCCGAGACAATCTGCTATATCGTGATAAAAATTGTCGTCAAGCATTCGCTGGTCAAAACTGGCTTGTGCTTTGTTTATCTGTGCTTCAAAGTCATCAACAATTTTTTTCTGCGTTGTGCTGATTTGCTGTTTTTTCAGACTAAAGTTTTCTTTTTTCTTCTCTGTTTTAATTCCTGTTAACTGATAAACGTCTTCATCATATTTACCTTCAGCAAATTCAAGTGCATCAAGGTATGATTTTTCACGCACACCGCTCATATTGTATGCACCTGCAACAGAAAATATGCTTCTTCCTTGCTGTAAGTATTGGGTATCATTTTTTGAAAGTTGGCCTTCATCAGTGCCTTCACTCCAAAGGACATAATCCTTTTGATTAAGAATTTCCTTGCCGTTTTCTTTTTTCCCGAGCATCATGCCGGCAATTTCATATTGTGTAAGCGGTCTGCCTTTTTGACGCTCAATATCACGGAGTTCTTTCATGTGAGCCATAGCCCAACGGTCTATACTCTGTCCTGTAACAGTTTTTGATACTGTCATACAATACTCCTTATCTATTATAAGATTTGTTATTCTTAACTAATCATAATTCGTGTTATTGTTGCGTTTCAGGCTTATTTTGCACAAAATGCGCACAATTCACCCAAAACAATTTATATCCATGTTTACGGTTGTTTTTTAAAAAACTTTATAGCAAACCGTATTGTCGTTACAAAAATTTACAAAACCAAATCCGGTTCCGTTAATTATGCTTCAAACTGCTGCGGATATTGCTGTTGAACACTTTGAGCTCTTGCAGCCATAGCCCCCAGACCGAGTGCAATTATGCCCATTACACCGGCAGTTATACCGCCATACTTGAATGCATTTTTCCAGTTAACGTTATTTTTTGTATTTTTAATTATTTTAAAGAATTTGTTATCTACTTCTTTCGGTTTCACAAATTTTTTCTTTTCACTATCCCAGCAGAGTTTAACGGTATCTTTGATATTTTGTATTTCAGACTCGAAACTTGCTTCTATACGTTTAATCAGAGCATTTGCTTTTTCTTTTATATTATCTTTGTTAACAGTATTGCACATTGTATCTAATGTAATACCGTCACAGAGTGATGATGCATATTTCTTAAATTTTTTCATTAATTTTGTAAATTCTTCAGGAGTTGCAACTTTTTTCAAACCTTTAAGAACTTCGCCTTTTTGTTTCAGAAACTCTTTGCCCTTTGCAACATAGTCTTTTTCAATCATTTTATCCAGAATTTTTCTTGCCAGAGAATCCGAAACATCACCGTTTTTTAATGCTTTTCTGTTCTTATAATAATCGACACCTGCTGTAATACCGGTACCTGCCGCAAAACCTAATGTTGCCATACCTAATGCTGTCGGAATAACGCTTGGTCTTTCCTGCTGCTGATACATAGGATAATTCTGATATGCCATATTTTGCTGCGGCATTACAGTTCCGTATGAATTTGTCATATAAAACTCCGTACACTTTTTCTACACATATATATAAAGTTTACGTGAGCTGTGAAATTGTTATTTTTGAGGGAAAACTTAACATTTTGTAATATTTTATCCGGAGAGTAAACAACTAGTTTACTGTCTTTAAATACTCGATTATATCAGCCGATTCATACATCTGAATATTTCTTTCCCTGTCTACAAGAAAAGGAACCTGACGTTTTCCGCCCAGTTTTATCAATGCTTCCTCGTTATTTTTTTGATTAATATCAATCTTATTACAGTTAATTCCGTTTTCTTCCATAAAATTAAGAACTTTTTTACAATAAGGACAGGTTTCCATCATATACAAATCAAACATATATATCTCCTTTTGTTTTTATCGTACTCTCCTTAAGTATAACAACCATTCCCCAAACGATTATTTATAAGTTTAATCCTTTTTTACCGTAAGTTTATAAATCTGCTTTAACATACTAAACGGAGTCGTTATCGGAGATAACACTATCTGTAAAACAATAAGTGTCTTTATTATGTCTTTACTTCCCGATAAATCAACCAGTTCATCAAGCATTGAATTAAATTCTTCATCACTTTTTGTTGTTAAAAGATAATGAAGTCTGCATATAGAATAAGTTAAGCAAATTGCAATATAACTGATAAGGATTTTTGTTTCTAACATAGTAAAATTATACCATTTATTAATAAATCTTCACAATACATCAATTTTTTTGAATCCAAATACTTTATTTATATGTAAGTTTATATATTTTCGGGGAATTAATGGGAATACAAAACAAAATATTATCAGGAATAGAATATGGTTTTTCCCGTCTGAAAAGTCAGATGAGAAAGGGGATTAACTATGACCATTATGAAGAATTTGTACTCTCTGCAAAAAATAAAATTGTCGGAAATATTCCTGACGATTTGAAAAAAATAATTATCTGTAATAATCCCCAAAGTAAAAAAGAAGCCATAATAACCGCACAAGATGCATACACCGAAGCTGCCGTTGAACTCTCGGCAATAGAAAAATTCCAGAAACAGGCAATAAAAAGATTTACCCCAAATATAGAGAATGCACTGACTTTGCTTGAACATAATGCAGCCAAAGATAATCTTTATTTTACTGACAAAATTTACACCGAAAAATTAGCCGAACTTACTCTTAAAGCCGAACAGAAAATGCTTGATAATCTCAGAACAATAATTCCTGACATCGGAAATATAAAAATAACTCACATAGGGCTCGGTTCGTACAGCAATGCTTTCAGATGTGAAATCTTTAACACAAACGGTGAAAAAATAATCAAAGACAAAGTAATAAAAACTTTCCACGAAGATTTGGATTTCGGTCCGGAATTATTTAAGCAAATGAATCATGTCTTATCAAAATTTAAGTCTAAAAAAATCGAACAATATTCAATCAAACAGGGACGAATTATACCTCGTGACAAAATAGAAGAACAAAAATTTGCGTTGAAAATGATTGCCGGATTAAATCCTCAGACACCTGAAGCACTGACATATACAAAAACTCTGCACGGGAAATATGCGGAAGCTAATGCTGCAGAATATATTCGTCACATGTCCGGACACAGGCTGAAAGAAAAAGAAGGGCTGTTACTACCTGATATGGTAAATCTTAATGAACATGCATATTCCGTAATGCCGTATGTAGAAAAACAGGAAGAAACCATATTCAGACAGCCGTTTAATTTTAAACGCATTGGACTGGAACATACCGATGCAAATTCAAACAACATGGTTAGCGGAGTATTAATTGATATAGGCGGACTTTACAGGGTAATTGACAAAAATATCCTCGGAAAACTTATGCAGTCTGAAGGTTACAAATATACAACCGCCCTTAAAGAAGCCGCACAATCAAGCATAGTCGGAAACAAAACAGGCACCAAAATTTTAAAACAGATATATAACGCAAAACCGTCTGAAAGGCGGGAACTTATGGAAACAATTAGAACAGAAGCAAACAAATCAAAAAATGAACTTTATAAGAGGGATGTTTTAGCTGCACTGGAAGAAATAGAAAGAAAAAAACTTGTTCCTATAAAAAGAATATTTATTTCATAACGGTGGCAAAAAATTTTTTTTTGGGTTTTACTATACATGTATGCATGTTTGCTACATAATATAGTTGTGTGTCAAAATTTAGGGATAAAATATGAAAATTTTACAATTAAGTACATTAAAACAATCTTTAGGGAAAATTCATCTTAAAAATTTTGTTCATAACCCTTTAAAAACAAAGAATGAAAAATACATGCAAGAAGGCTACTACAAAATCAGTGCAGCAATGAGCAGACCTGTTTCATACATTGTAGATTTGACAAAAGATGCTGATATGCAGCGCTTTATGTTT
Source organism: Candidatus Gastranaerophilales bacterium (assembly GCA_016280955.1). GTDB lineage: Bacteria > Cyanobacteriota > Vampirovibrionia > Gastranaerophilales > Gastranaerophilaceae > CAG-196. The sequence goes on from JAEEHV010000065.1 coordinate 33,733, forward strand.
CTTGAAAGCATGAAAAAACATTTAATACGTCCTGTTCAAAATATGTCGGGCCTAGAATCAGAATATGCTGCGAAAATATATTCAAAAGTCACTGAACCATTGGCTCAACACTTCAGTGTTGTTAAAAGAACAAATGATTCTCTTGAAACAGTATCCAAAATTTTTGATTTGGCTCATGATGAAAAAAGTTTAGATTTTGTTCAGAGTGTTCAGTATGAAGTTTTAGACGGTTCAGCAGATTCGGCAAAATTAATTATTGATATGTTAAGTTCAAAAAACAGAGCCGATTATATTGAAAATCTTGACCGTTACGTATCATATCTTAAGCTTAACTCCAAAGATGCAGATGCAATTACAAAACTTGACCGATTAATACAAACCGGTAAATATAATCAAACTGAATATGATAATCGTTTATCCGTTAAAAATTTGATGAAAAACCATGCAATAAAAACTTTTATGTCAGATAAAGCTGCAGATTTGGAAGGAAATTTTTCTCAGGATTCAGAACGTATTCTAAAATTACTTGTTACAAATTATACCAGAGACAAACAAGCAATACAGCCGGAAGTACAACAACAAATTATTGATATTTATAAAACCTCCGATGAAAAAAATTCTGAATTAAGAACCGCAATTCTCAATCAATTCAAATACAGGAAACTGCAGGAACAGGAAAATTCTCTGGAAGAAATTAAACGTCTTTTTAATCGTATTGATGAAAATGAAGATGTCCGTAAATTCATACAAAAAGTTATTTCTAAGGGAATGAAAGTCCATTCAGTTGCAGAATTAAACCATATTCTTGATATAACTCCGCTTAAAAAAGCTACAGTATTTTTTAATAATACAAAAAGAATAATTTCTATCTCTGCCGGCGAAGAAAGAGCAAAAGCACTAAAAGACGAGATTGAAAATCCTTTCTTCGTTCCTCAGCACAAAATTAAACACACCGGCATATACAGCGGAGAGCCTAATCTTGGATTTATATCCAAAATGCTTAAAATGGTTGAAAATGAAATAAACAAATTCCGCTACAGACGAATGATAAAAAATCAAGTTATCAACACCACATTAACACCGGCTGCAGATATAAAAACAGATGGCAGCAAGATTAAATTCCGCAGGCTAAAACCATCCACTATTGAATATAAAATAAGACTTTCTGAAGATGTTAATAATGTAATAAAAAACATGCTCAGTGCAAAAACTTATGAAAAACAATATGAAAACTACACACAAAACGCAACAGGAATGCGTTTAAAACTGCTTCCCGATATTTTTAGTGCAATCAGTAAAGAAGCAAGTGAAGCCAGAAAACAAGGAAAACCGGTATCCGTAAAAAGACAAAATGCTCTTGTCCTGTACAAAAAAATTAATGACAGAAATCGTAAAATGATACGATATATGCTTAAACAAACCAATAAAGACGGCTCAAAAACTTTCAGCCTGAAAAACATTATCAGAACAATCGACGAAATAGAAACAGAAATAGCTACAAGAAGAAAAGCAGATAAAAACTTTAAGTATTCTGATACAAAATTAATCTATGCAGGTAAATATGCATCTATGGTAAGTAAGTACGGTAAACTCGGAAGAAATAATCCGGGTTAGAAATATCTGTGTTTGTGTTATTATGCATAAAAAGGGATATTTATCATGTATACACTTGTTTATTCAATAAATGAAGAAAAACACCCAAAAACAGTCTATGTTAATCTCACAAATGCCTGTACAAATTCCTGTATTTTTTGCCTGAGGGAACAAAAAGATGACGTGTGCGGTAAAGGAATGTGGCACGATGATAATTACACACTTAATGACATTATCGAACAATTTAAAATGTACGAACAATATGCTCAGGAAGTTGTTTTTTGCGGATATGGAGAACCTTTTCTGAAAAAAGATATGATGAAAAGTTTTTGTAAATATTTGAGGGCAAATTATCCGAATATAAAAATTCGTGTAAACACAAACGGACATGCAAATGCTATATATAAATCCAACATTCCGGCAGAGTTTAAAGGTTTGATTGATTCTGCTTCAATCAGCCTTAATGCTTCGTCAGAAAAAGAATATAATGATATCTGCAAACCAAAAGTCAATGATGCCTATAAATCAATGCTTGATTTTGCATCAGAATGCGTGAAACAAAATATTGATACGACAATGAGTGTAGTTACAGGATTTGATGACTCTCATAACATTGATGTTGATATGTGTAAAAACATTGCAGAAAAAATTGGTGCAAAATTCCGTAACAGAGAATTTATAACAAACGGATACTAAATCAGTAAAGAGATTTGATATGAAGGTTCAAAATATACAGCAAACAACATTTTGTTCTAAAACACCAAAAACAAGATATATCACAAACAATATGCGCACAAGCATAGAATCCTTGTTGCTTCGTATGAATAATCAAACCAAAAGAACCGTGGAAGGCGACCGATACCTCGCTACTGTTGTAAAAAGGCTGAGGCTAAAAAACGGAGTTATATTTGAAGATGAAAGAGATTTAAAAAAGCCTGTACACTATTCAGAACAAATGCAGGGTTTTTCATCAATAACACTTGATAAAAAAACTTGGCTTGATATCAATAACAAAACCGGAGAAATTATAGATTTTAACAAGCCTTTTTATAAACCTTGGAAATTTGTATACAAAAAAGCGGAAAAAGCTTTAATGGAAATGCGCGGACTATACGGTCTTGATGAAGTACAAAAAGAAAAACTGACTGTAAATGACGGACTTACTCCGGAAGGATACCGAGCCATAAAAAAAATGATTTTACAATTTGAAAAGCAAAGACTTGAAAAAGTAACAAAAGAATTAGAAAAGGAATTGGAAAATGAAAATCGATAGCACAAGTTTAATCTCTTTTGAATCAAAAACACCTAAATTGAAAACTGTATCATCTGATGCCCAAACAAAAGCAAAAACACTTCTCAAAATGATGAGCAGCGAAAATGTAATCAAAGAAAATGCAGACGGCACAAAATATACTGCAGATATTTTGTTAAGCATTTCAATCGATAAAGCAAAATTTACTGATGAAAAAATATTTCAGACAAAGACAGCCAAAACATTAATAAAGAATCCAACTTATACATTTAGGCTGGGAAAGAAAAATGTTTTGCTTATAGATACCGAAACCGGTGAAATTCTGGGTTACAGCCTGTCCTTTTTTAAAACATTATCAGGATTATTAAGTCAGTTTGAAAAAACTTTAAAATCAATGATTTATAATTTTGATAATGATTCAGTTGTTAAAAAACATTTCCTTCCGCTTGCCGGTTATACTAAAAAGGGTTTGAAGAATTAAACATAAGTGTATAAAAGAGGGCAGTTAATTGGTTAAACTTATTTTAGCATCGAATTCACCAAGAAGAAAAAAAATTATCGAAAATATGGGACTCAACTTTACGATAGTACCATCAGAATATGATGAAAAACTTGATTCTGATGAATTTTCGTATGACAAAATTGAGGATTTGGCAACACAAAAATGCCTTGACGTGGTAAGAAGAGTTGATAAAAATTCTTTGGTACTTGCTGCAGACACGGTTGTAGTATTACACAATAAAATTCTTGGAAAACCACATACCAAGGAAAACGCATTTTTAATGTTAAAAGAATTATCCGGTCAAACCCACATGGTAGTAACGTCTATCTGTGCAATAAATACTAATACTAACAGGGCAGTAACAATGTCTACAACAAGCTATGTAAAATTTACGGAATGGTCTGATGAAATGATTAAGGACTATGTTGAACAATATAACCCGGTGGATAAAGCCGGCAGTTACGGAATACAGGAATTGCCGGACGGATACTTAGATAAATATGAGGGAAGTTTTGAAAATATTGTAGGTCTTTGCCCCGAATCAGTCAAAACCGTGCTTGAAAAACTTGGATATTGTTAAGAAATATATTTTTACATACTTCATTGCATTTTTATATCAGCATCATCAATTATTATAACAAAATTCATAAAAACCAATAACTTTATGTAACCACAATACGTACATTGTTACAAGAATTTTGTCATACATTATTTAGAAAAATAATGAAAAATACGGATGTAATTATAAAATTTTAGGTAAGTATAAAACTGTTAGTCATAAACAGGTAAAAAATTTTAAAATATATTTTTTAATATATTTTCCTGTTATAATAAGAAAGGAGAACAAAATGACGACAGTAGAGCCTATTAGAAGTATTGAAGACCTGAGAAAAGTCGAAAATATCCTATCAAAAAATAAAAGAAATTTATTATTTTTTACACTGGGTACCAATTGCGGGCTAAGAATTTCTGACATTTTATCCTTAAATGTGGGTGATGTCAGGAACAAAACACACATTCAGCTTGTTGAAAAAAAGACAGGAAAATTTAAAAAGTTTCCAATCAATGCAAAATTAAAACCGATGTTTGAGGATTTTACTAAAAATAAAAATCCTGATGAGCCGTTATTCATAACTATTTTTAAGCACAGGCTTGAAAGAGTGGCAGCATACTATATTATCAAGAATGCTTGTGAAGAAGCCGGCATAGAGGAACGAGTCGGCACACATACTATGCGTAAAACATTTGGATATCACCATTATCAAAGGTTTAAGGATGTAGCAATGCTTCAAAAAATGTTCAACCACTCAAGCCCGCAAATTACACTGAGATACATTGGGATAGAACAAGACCAAATAGATGAAAGTTATTCAAATTTTATATTATAGCCAAGGGGAGACACTAATTATATTCCTTGCAACATCTCCTGCATAATATAATGAATTTATTCATTATTAAAATTCAACAAATTTTTTATTTTAACATTTAAGTTAATTTAAATTAAGCAAATTTATTAAAATATGCTTTAAAAAAATATTATAAATCTCTTTATTCTTTATACAAAAAGTTAAGAGATAAAATTCATTTACCTAAGCTAATTATAACAGAAACATTTTGGAAAAAAAGTATTTCTTAATAAATGTAATATTCATTTTTTTTATTTAATCATATATTCCAGAATCCGCTCATAATACTAATTATAAATCTCTTTACTTTTTGTATAGAAAGTTAAAGGAATTAGGCTAACAGGCGAATATAGTGATCTACAGAAACTTTATTTCATATTTTTCTGATTCACATTTTTAAACTTTTTAATTTTGAAGGGTGGAATAATGAATAACATAAAAGTATTAGTAACAGGAGCTAATGGTTATATTGGAAAACATGTAGTTGATACTTTATTAAACAAAGGTTTTAAAGTTATTGCTTGTGATTTTTCCAACACAAAAATAAATGCAAAAGCAGATTTTATCAATTATGATATTTTAAACAATAGTGAAAATAAAAATTTATATGATTTTTTTGACAGGCCAAACCATATTATCCATTTAGCTTGGCAGGATGGTTTTAATCATTATGCAAATAGCCATATTGACAATTTATTAAAACATTACTACTTCTTAAAAAATATGATTGATGGCGGCTGTACTTCACTGTCAATTATGGGAACGGCTCATGAAATCGGATATCATGAAGGACAGATAAATGAAACTACTCCTTGTAACCCGTTATCATATTATGGAATCGCAAAAAATACACTGAGGCAACTAATCTTTGTTTATACAAAAGATATGAATATCTCTATAAAATGGTTAAGGGCATATTATATCGTCGGTGATGATTACAATAACCATTCGGTATTTACAAAGATTTTACAAGCAGCTCAAGAAGGCAAAAAAGAATTTCCTTTTGTAAAAGGCACTAATCAATATGATTTTATTGACATAAAAGACCTAGCTGAACAAATAGCAACTGCAAGTACACAAACAAAAATAAACGGAATAATAAATGTTTGTAAAGGTGAACCTACTTCTTTAAAAGATAAAGCAGAAGAGTTTATAAAACAAGAAGGTTTAGATATAAAACTCAAATATGGAGTTTTTCCTTCCCGCAAATATGATTCGCCGGTAATATACGGAAACATCTATAAAATTTCCGAAATCATGGGAGCTAATGCATAATGAAAAAGTTATTAAAAAAATTTAACGAATTATTTTTCAAAGAAAAAATTCGTAATAACGTACGCATTATTAGAATATTATTCTTTCGCTTTGCAGTACCGAACATCGCAACAGGTCTTATAAGACCAAACCTGGAACAAGTCGGCAAATGCACATATGCAAACAACGATTTATATATAGCTTCTCAAAAAACTAAAATAGGCAGTTTTTGCTCTATAGGAATGAGGGTTGTTATCGGTCACGGCAAACATCCTTTAAACTTTTTATCAACATCACCGTATCTTTATTTTGATGAATTGGAATATAAAGACCCAAATCAAGTAACACACAGCGAATTTTGGAAGTGTGAACCCGTTGAAATCGGTAACGATGTATGGATAGGTGATGGAGTTTTTATTAAAAATGGTATTAAGATAGGTGACGGAGCAGTTTTAGGTGCAAGAGCGGTTATTACAAAAGATGTTCCACCATATGCAATTGTTGCGGGTTGTCCTGCAAAAATCATTAAATATAGATTTAGCGAAGAAATTATTAATGAATTATTAAAACTTAAATGGTGGGAACTTGATGATAACATAATTAAAAAAATACCTTATGACAATATTAATTCTGCCATCAAATTTATCAAGGAGGTACAAGGTGAAAAATAGATTATTAATATATTTTTTCTATGATAAAGATGGTATTGTTGACGATTATGTAACGTATTTTTTACAAGCTTTTAAACCCTATTGTAAAGAAATTTGTGTTGTTGTTAACGGATTTTTAACAGAAAACTCAAAAGATAAATTAAGCCTTTGTTGCAATAATTTGTTAATAAGGCATAATGAAGAACTTGATGTTGGTGCATACAAACATGCTCTCAACCAGTATGGATTTGATTTTATAAGAGAAAACTTTGATGAATTAATACTTACAAACTTTACAATGTATGGTCCATTCTTTTCTTTAGATGAAATGTTCAAAAATATCGATAGTTCTAATTGTGATTTTTGGGGACCTTTTAAATGGTACATTGCTGAAGATAAATATAGACACATACCTTCATTCCTAAATGTTTACAAAAAAAACATATTAAAATCAAATCACTTTAAAGAATACTGGGATAATATGCCTTATATAGAAACGTATAGCGATTCCGTTTCAAAACATGAACAAAAACAAACAAAACATTGGATAAGCTTAGGATTTAAAGAAGGTGTATGGATAGATGATTCGGAGTATCAGGAATATTGGAACAAGCATTGGCCGCTATATTGTGCTGATTCTTTATTAATAGAGAATCGATTTCCTTTTGTAAAAAGAAGAGTTTTTTATTTAGATAATTTTCAATTAAATATATTTAATGTAACAAAAAACATCCTTGAATTTATAGATGACAAGACCTTTTACGATGTCAATTTAATTATTGATAATTTGAAGAGAACTCAAGGAGATAAATTTAAGAATTATAAATATAAATTAAAGTACTACAAATATAAAATAATGAAAGTTATATCAATAAGTAAGAATTTAAGAAAGCATTACAAAGATAAATTTACAAACATAACACAGACAATAGCTTATATTAGATATATACAGGATTTCCGAACGGGGAAATCAATAAGTCATTTAGGACAGCACCAGAACAGGCAGGGATAAAGAACTTCCGTTTTCATGATTTACGGCATACAGTTGGCACACGTTTGGTTGCAGGAGGGAGTGATTTACAAACAGTAAAAGAGTATTTGGCACACAGCGACCTTAAGACCACACAGAGATATCTTCACCCTGTAAATGAAAATATGAAAAAAGCAGTATCAATTTTGGATAATTTTTAAATTAAGGTAAACCATGTTGTTGCAATTTCACATTGTTTTTAATAAAATCTGATTAAGGATTACACAAATATTACACAAAAATGAATTCAGTAATCCTGAAAAGCAATCTGGGTGCGTGGCGCAGTTGGTAGCGCAGTTGACTCTTAATCAATTGGTCGTGGGTTCGAGTCCCACCACACCCAAATAAAGAAGGTTCTCTTTTGGAGAGCCTTTTTTATTTTGTAAACAGTTACTATAGGTTTTCAGATACAGTTGTGATTGATATATAGTTTCTGTACTTATTGAATCGCTATTAATACCTTTTTTTATGATAAAATATTACTGTAACAGGAGTAAAAAATGACAAAACAAGCCGTTATATTATCAGGTGGGTATATATTATCTGTGGACATTAGATGCGATTATTTAGGCAAGGATGCCTGTTTTAGGGCGAATGAGGCTGATTTATAGGGTAGAGATTTGCCGGACTATTCTTGCACTTTTGTCCGTATTTTTGCACTATTTTGCACTGATATTTTTGTTTTTCAGCATGTTTTATGCCTTACCCCCCTAATATATTTGAATATTTACCCCGTGCAAATTTGTGCATAAAAGTGCAAAAATAATTTATCTTTTAGTTTGATATGTGTCGAAATATCTCTGAGATTGAGATTTGGGACTTGATGTTTCTGCGAACCAGAGACATTAATGTGTGTGAGGTAATTTATATGACAATGAACATATTTGTCTTACAATAAATGATATTATTAAAAAAATGGATGAGATGTTAAACCGGTTCGGCTAAAAATGGATATTTTAAATAATAGCACTAGGCTTACTGATTCTATTCAAAACCTGGCATAAAGCCTATATTATGGGGAAATATGTTCACCTATTGTTGGTGCTGTTGATAAACAAAAGCAAATACAATTAAACAAAACTGATGCTGGCTTTAAAGCAAATCAAGTAATTAAAAGTGAATTTGCCATAATTAAAGAGACTAAAACGATCTCCATCTAATAGTTAATTGCATCTTGTTCTGCATGTTAAATTACAATAAACCATGATAAAAATTAAGTTTAATATGAATATGGCTTATTTTGTACTAGTATTAATGATTTCATTATGTTCTATTGTATTTTTTTTATGTTGTATTTAATTATAGTAAATAATTTTTATAGTTCTCCTGCCATCTTTCCATTAGTTTTATTTGGTATTATTGATGCAATATTTATTTATTTGCTATGTAAAACTGACAGTTTTGTTCAAGAATTATCAATTAATGAAAACGATGTCATATTTAATTGTATTAATGGTGGAAAAAAGCAAGTAAAATCTATTAAATTAGATGATATAGAAAGTTTTTATTTAGATATGGATATAAAGTGGTTTACTCCCGTATATTATTACACTTTTTCTGTTAAACTAAAGAATTCTGATGAGGTACAAACTTATCACGGAAAACATCAAGAATCACAATTGGGAATTTGTTCTCTTTTTGATATACAAGAAATGTTACCTAATTTCACATATAATATTATGTCAAATAATAAAGAACATAATGAACTTGTAGATAATTGGGTCTATTACGCACAAAATAAAAGATTTAACTATGATAATAAAAACTCAAAATAGTAATAACACAGTTATATAATTTTATAAAATACCAATATATCTAATTTGTTACCCCATGTATCGTTTTTCTGCTGATAACAATAATGAATATCTTTTCATGATAAAATATATTCATAAGGATTGAAAAAATGGATATAAATAATTACATTCAGAATTCCATAGAAACAAAAACTAAAATACTCAATGATAGCCAAATGCAAGCTAATATAAGAAAAATGGCAGATGTGATAGTTAATGCTTATAACAACAATCGGAAAGTATTAACAGCCGGTAATGGTGGTTCTGCTTGTGATTCTCAACATATAGCCGGAGAGCTGGTCGCAAAATTCTTTATTGACAGACCGGGATTAAATGCTATTGCTCTTGTTAATTATATTTCTTCTTTAACAGCAATTAGCAATGACTTTGGGTATGAAAAGTCTTTTTCAAGACAAATCCAAGCATTATCTGAATCCGGAGACATATTTTTAGCTCTTTCAACATCTGGTAATTCAAAAAATATAATTATTGCATTAGAAGAAGCAAAGAAAAAAGGACTAATTACAATGGGATTGGTTGGTAATAATAAGTGCAAAATGGATGATTTGTGTGATTACATAATCCACGTTCCCTCAACTGTTACCCCAATAATTCAGGAGTCTCATATAATGATTGGACATATAATTTGTGCATTAGTTGAAGAAACCCTTTTTGCATAATCACTAAGGGGTGAAATAATATTCATTGGAGTATTATAACTTTTACCATCCATAACAACACATTTAGCAAATGGTCATTCGCTATCAGTAAAAGGGATTATCCAAGTATAGAGGACAAGTCCTAATTTCTGAGTTTGATTATTGAAAACTTTTGTTTCAAATAACATAAAATTTTTATCTTTTAAATTCATAATTTTATCCCTTCTTTTTTGTGTCAAATACTAATATTGCTCCGAATATATTTTGTTTGGTTATCAGAATCAATAAGAGATTCCTTTGCAAATAAGTATTTTTCTCCAGCATATTCACATCTAACTTTTTACAAACTATATTGTTTTCACAAACCAGTTCAATGACTTTATAGTCTCCTGAATCGTTGTCTTCAAAATTTCTAATCTTTGTCAGTTTATAAACACCATATAATTCAAACAATCATTTATTTGTATAAACAAATGCTATGTTACAAAATAATCTTGGTTAAAAAAAGATATAACTGTCCTATTGGCGAAACATTAATAAAGTATTTATAATGAGTTGCCAATATTAGCTGAAAAAATAAAAACTAGACGTCTCCACAGGAATAAAGATTTTAGCGGTTTTCATTGCAATATTTCTTACTTATTTTCAAGAATTGCATTATTTGTTTAAAATTGAAAATAATAAAAACAATATAAAAAATCAAATACAGCACAAAACCAAACAAACCACTTATACACCAACTCCCAAATATAAAAATAGTTGTCAACATGATTTCAAATAAAATATTTTTGCATATTTGTATATTAATATAATTTTTCAAAATAATTTCTGCTAGAATACAGCGAATAATTAAAGCAACAATTATAGACATAACCGCATAGTCTAAAGAATGTAATATTGTACAGCTTATATATGCCAACATTATACTTATTCCAACCGATGTTAGATTAATAAATAGCAATTTTCGTTCCAGTCTTAATGCTTTCAGATACGTATTAATCAAAAGTGCCATTTTACTTTCAAATACAATCATCGGGAACAAAATTGCCATATATTTGAAACTCTCGGCATATTCAGGTAACCACAAAGAGAATATTTTTCTTACAGGCAAATATAACAGCAAAGATGAAAACACAACAATCATTAATAAAGAACGTATTTTGGTATAAAGATTTTCAAGCTCATATCTATCTACTCTTTTTAACATTGGAAAAAGTACCATAGCTATAGAATTAATAAATATTAATAACAAGCTTGATATTGATAGTGTTAATGAAATTCTTCCAAAAGTTTCAACATCCCAACACATTACAATTGCTTGTCTAATAACACCTATTACAAACATGCTGGCTATGTTGGATATCATCAGTACAAATCCGCAATAAATATTTACTTTAATTTCAGAAGCCACTTTTTTTATTGGATATGGCTTTGTTTTTACAATATCATGACAAACATTAAATATATAAATTGTCGCAAAAAATCTGCCTATTATTTCAGATATTATAAACCATTCAAAATCTCCTCTACCAAGCAAAATGCCAGATAAAGTAATGACTATATGCATTAATTTCTCAATAATTAAACATTTAGCATATTCCTTAACTCTTCCCGTTGTTTGTAATAGTTGGTGTAATATTGCTCTCGGCATATATATAACTATGCACATACAGCAGCAAGCATAAACGAATTCTTTTTCATAACCTGGAAAATTTAATAGAGTTAATATGAATATAATTATACTTAGTATAGATTCAAAAACGGAATATGTTCTAAACTGGGCCGAAAAAAGCTTTTTATCAATTTTGTCGTAAAATTTTCCGCCGTATCTTAAATATATTCCGTCAAGCCATCCTAAACCCAAAAAACCAATATAACTTGCATAAAAAATATATAACTGATAATAGGAATACTGCGTAACGCCAATAAATTTAGGAAGTATCAAAGTTAAAACTGTACTTCCAATCAAACTGACTAAATTAGCTATAAATGCCATTGACAAGTTTTTAAAAAAAGAGGTATTAAGAAAACTCATATTCTTAATATTCCATTCCTGTTATTTTCATGTATGCTTCTTTTATTGTTCTTATAAAACCATGTACAATTTTAATTTTTTTTAATTCCCAACCACCAATTTTATTCATGGTTTGTACAAATCGACCTTTTTTGTAATATTTTACAAATTTATTGCGCCATTTTGATTTTCTATATGGGCCATGAAAACTAGCACCACCTTCATAAGCTTCTTGAATAGGTCTTTCAAAAATGTTAAAATATTTTTTGATTTGTTTAACAAAATTTAATCCAACTTCTGTATTACAGAGTATTAGTGATGCATTACCAACATCGCCATTAAATAAAGTGGAACTGGGCATCTTACTAAGGCCAAAAAAGTCTCCTATAGTTACGTCACTAATTCGCTCTAGTTGAGAAAAATTACAAGTGTAACAGCTTTCCCTTAATGAACTTGCATCCAAAAACGAGTTAAAATAATTATCCTCATAGGCAAAACGATTATATTTAATTTCTTTGTCCTTATTACTTATGTAATCTAAACAAAAATGAAAATTACGAAATCTTCTGTTGCTTCTAAAAGATATATTTTTAATTTTTTTGTACTTTAATTTTTTGTGCAGATTTTCTAAATACTCTTTGAAATATTGAGCGGGAGAAACTCCATGGCACAATATATCAACAAGAATCAAATTCTTTGTATAAATATTTTTTGCTTCAAAATATTTTTTAGCTGCAGCAATTTGACATGGCATGGCAATGTACAAAACTTTGCATTCGGATTTTAGTTTTTCTTCTATCTTTAAATAAATATCATCAGAAAAAGCTTGAACATACTTTGAACCCTGAAATAATTTTATATCTTCTTTATTATTAGTTAATTTAAAAATTGGATTAAACTCTTTATCCCAACATACTCCAACCACATAAGACTTTGGATCTTCCAAAAATTTTTCATACATTGCTCTTGCAACACCACCGGATGCGCTATTCAAACGCTTTTCTTTGTCTTTTAAATATGCAGCATAGCATTCTTGTGGAGAATTAAACTTGTTTTCTCCAATTTTAGGACATGTTTTTTCACACAATCCGCATTTTATGCATTCCTTAAAATCAATTTCCGGAATAATTACACCCAGATTATTTGGTACAAGCTGAATACACTTTTTGGGGCATATTGAAACACAAGCACCACAACCGCAACATATATCATCTCCACAGACCATTATTCCTCGCCTTCTATTGCATTAATAAGGAATTTTTCCGAATAATCCCTCAGCTCTTTTAAAATATCATTTGTTTTAATAAAATCAATATTTTGTTTTAAGACATTTTCAATTGTATTATTGCCGTCAATCAAACAATCTGAAAGTTTAAATGTTGATAAAATGTCTATAATTCTTGAATTTTGAGATTTCTTATCCGTATCTTTAAATCTTTTGAATACTACAAAATTTTTATTAAAATTAATGGATAATGCAACTGCATGGAAAGAGTCGGTTACAACAACATCTGCATTCATTAAATAATTAACAAAATCTTCTACCCCAAGTTCCGGTTTTGATATACCTACATCCGGAATTATGTATGATTCTGATGGAGCACAATAAACTTCGTAGCAGTTTTTTTCAGCATATTCTTTTACCAGTTTTTCCCATTCTCTATTCTTACCAATAAAATAACAGAAAATATATTTTTTGTTAGGTAAAGGCTCGCACTTTTCGTTGTCAACTATTTTTGCCCAGTCATTCTTATTTAGGAGAAAAGTCGGATCTAAAACAATTGTAACTTCTTTGTTTAATAGTTTTGATAATTCTATTTCTGCTGTTTTTTCTCTGACACCTATTTTATAAAAACGAGAAAGATATTTTTTATACATACCTCTTTTTAAAAATGGGATTTTATCAACTCCAATGCTAGATGCATATGCAATTTTTTTGTGGCTTTTTTGGGCAAAAGCTAATAAACTTACTGGTGAAACATAATGTGGATTCCAAATTTGGTCACTTCCTGTTATAAATACATCTGTTTCACGAAGCATCTTTCTATAGTCTTCTTTAGAATAATTAACCCAAATTTTGCTATTTGCATTTGCAAAATGTATATTTTTAATTTCTCTTTGTTTAAATTTTTCTTGAATAACATTATCAATATTTTCAAACAGAATTTCGTTATTTGGATGTTTTATATATTTAGTTTTATACTTTCGTATTAATGCAGAAATCGTTTCTATTAAATTGTGTATCCCATAGTAAAATTTAAATTTTTCAATAAAATATACATTATAATTCTTTTTTGTTAAAAATTGTTCAAGTGCATATGCTTGTATGCATGTACCATAATTTAATGAATAACGCCAAGTAAAAATTCCAATATTATTCATATATCTCCTTAATATGTTCTTACATCTAATATTATCATAAAAATTTAGTATAACAAATTTTAAGTTATTTGACTTTGTAATTCATTATTATATAAAAACATACTAAAAATTTTTCTTTAAAATATAATAATAAATCAAGCTAATACTAATTTTTCCAATATTTAATTGTCAAGTATTCTTATTATTTTAGCAGGGACACCAGCAACCATAGAATTTGCAGGGACATCCTTTGTCACAACAGCACCTCCTCCAACTATACATCCTTCTGATATTTGTACTCCAGGAAGAATTAATACTTTTGCACCAACCCAACAACCATTACCTATCTTTATATCTTTACCATAGCTTTTACCCGCTCTTTTTTGAATATTCCCTATTTCATGTGTACTGGTACATAAACATGTTCCCATACCAATATGTACATTATTGCCTATTTCAATTTTTCCCATATTATCAAAAAAAACATCATAATTTATATAACTACCATCACCAATTATTATGTTATTATTTCCAAAAAAACAACGTGGAGAAATATAACAATTTCCTAGTCTTAATCCATATATCCTTAATATAAATCTTCTCAAACAACTAGGTATTATTGGACTTGCTATAAAAATATTTATAACAAAATTTCTAAAACAATGTTTACAATTCATTTTTTTATCCTCCCAAGTCTATTAAAAATTATTATTTGTCATATTAGTTATTATTTTATCATAATACAATTTGTGATATAATTTTATTATGGATGTTTCAATAATATTAGTCAACTATAACACAAAAGATATGACAAGAGATTGCCTTCATTCGGTATATCAATATACAAAAGATATTGATTTTGAAGTTTTTGTTGTAGATAACAATTCTCATGATGGTTCTGTAGAAATGATAGAGGAAGAATTTCCTCAGGTAAGATTAATAAAAAATCCAGATAATAAAGGTTTTGGTGCCGCAAATAATATTGCCATACGTTTAAGTGAGGCAAAATATATTTTTTGTTTAAACACAGATACACTATTATTAAGCAACTCCATAAAAGCATTTTATGATTTTATGGAGAAAGAAGAAAATCACAATGTAAGTGCTTGTGGTTGCCAACTTTTAGATAAAAATATGAAACCTCAACACTCTTATGCAAAATTTCATACAGTATGGCAAATTCTTTCTACTATATTTTATATGCATAAGATTCTACCAAAGACATATAGAAGACTCTTTGTTGATTCTGAATTAGAAAATGCTACTGTTCCGTATGTCGTAGATTATGTAACCGGAGCTGATTTATTTTTAAGAAAATCCGTTATTAATGAGTTAGGAATGTATGATGAAAACTTTTTTATGTATTCAGAAGAATCTGAAATGCAATTTAGATTTAAAAAAGCTGGATATAAATCAGTAATAATACCCTATTTAAACATCGTGCATTTTTGTGATTTTAAATCAAAAAACGCTCCAATAGCTAAATTAGAAATGATGTTCAAATCTGATATTTTATATTATAAAAAATGTCATGGTTTATTATATGCAATTATATGTAAGTTTTTATATATAATTAAATTTATAGTCACGCCTCGCTTGAGTAAAAGATATTTAGATTTAATAGTAATGGCAGTTCATCTTTAAATTTTTTGACTCCCTTTATTCAGTTAATAATTTTTTGTATTCTATACTTTGAGTTTTTACATTACATTTTTCTTTTAAAAGTTTTAAATTTTTAATTTGTTCCTGATATTCTTCATTAGGAAAATCATTAATTACAGATATTACTTTTGTCTTAAATTCCTCATACGAACTACAAAGATAACCAATATTACCATAGTCTTCAAAATATTGCTGTAATGATGCATTATTTATCGCAATTATTGGCTTTTCATTATTTATTGCATCTAATATAGCTCCACTTGCTGTATATTTATAACAATCTGTTTGATATGTAAGAATAGTATAATGAGAATTTCTTATTATATCATTTTTTTCCCTCATCGATAACATTGAGGTTGAAAGTTTCTTTTTATTTATAAAATTGTAACCGGAAAGTATTTGAAAAATTTCCATCTGTCTAATAAAACCCGCAAAAGAAAACTCAACTTTATCAGGACAATTATTATTTATATATTCTAATAATTTAGATAATTCTTCCCAATTTTTATTAAAAGATGTTATTCCTACTATTGAAAATGTAACCTTTTCATTATTTAGTGTTTCGTTAGTATTATTTTCTTTATCATACAAAAAAGGATGTAAAAAACAAATCAAATTTTTATTTAATTTTGGAATTTTTGTTAAAAGATGCTGCTTGATATATTTATTAAAAACTAAAAATTTTAAATTTTGAGGCAAAGGCATTCTTAATGGATTTTGCATACCAAATATTAAAGAATATAATAAAACTTGAATAAAATTATTATTTGATTTTTTCGCATAATCTAATAGTTCTATTCTTTCTAAATTCCCATGTAAGCATACTACAACTGTAATAAAACGATAAATATAACAAAAAACTTCTACTAAAAAAGCCATAATTGTAGTTGTTGACAAAAATATAATTACTTTTTCATCATTCTCTCTTGCAAATTTATATATATCCTTTATTAAATTGTACTGAAAAAGAAGAAATTGATATTCCCAAAATTTTTTGCTCAAAGGTTCTATTCTGTGAAAAATCAATTTTGAAGTATCAATATCATTGCTCTGAAGCTTTTTCAATATCAAATTATAGTGTTCTATACCTGCAAATAGATTAATATTTTGATTTTCTGCAGTTTGCAATGCATATGCAATCTGTGCAGAATTTATTTCCAAATGGTTATAATTATCTTTTAGATACTCAACAAATATCATTATTTTTATTAACCTCCTGTTTTTTTATTGGTATGAAATGCATATTGATCTTGTATGTACTATATGCAATTCCTAATATTATAAAATTATATGTGCTAGTGAAACCCGTATCATAAAAAGCACATATAAAATATAATACAATTATTGATTTATATAAGCCTTTTGAAAAATCATTGATGATGCTACTGGGACTACATTTTATTGAAAAATTTAAATATCTTAATATGCAAATAATAAAATAATAAAATAATAGAGTTCCTATTATACCCGTTTCTGCTAACAATTCATAAATTATAGAGCCATTGTGCTTTACTATGTATGTTGTACCTGATTGCTTTAATGCTTTTAGATTTTCAGACGTTAGAGGTAATTCCGATGTGATAAAATAACGATACATATGATATATTGTATTATTTAATCCAACTCCGACAAACGGATGTTCTTTAAACATTCTTAATAAATTATAATAAGAGGTGATTCGTGTTGCCAAATTGTTTTCTTTCTGAGAAAAAGATTGATAATTAGTAAAAGCTGTTGAATAAGTTATATAAATTCTCCTTGTAACTGAATTCTTGTCTATATCTATGCTTTGTAGTAAATTAAAAAGAACAAAGAATACAATAACGGCCGGAATAAGATAATATATAAATTTTTTAAAACTTTTTATATTTAATATTATAAAAATAATACTACCCAATATAATCCATATTGGAGACTTTGTTAAATATAGTACTAATATATAAATTGGTAATAATATTTTTTTTGAAATCCTATTTAATACATTATTATGAAAAATTTTATATTTTGATTTGCTTATTGCATCAACAATAGGTAAATTTATAACCAACCAATTAGCAAACCAAGCTGATTCTGCAAAAACAGAAAATACTCGACCTGCTGAAAAGCCAGTTTCTTTAAATACTGTCATAACTCGTTTGTTTACAATAATGTCAAAAAATTTCTGAATAATCCCAATCGAAAAATTAATACCAATATAATTTAATATACCTAGAAGAACTACGCAAATAATTCCGATGTATATAAATTTTATAATAAATTTTAATGTTTTACGATTATTAATTAAAAAAATTGGAAAAAACAAAGTCATGCAAATACTAAAAAGTAAACAAATTCCCATATTTTTAATATAAAAATTAAAAAATGAAAGATTATTATGTGCAAAAAAAGTATATATACTAGATAATAATATCCATAAACACCAAATCCCGAACATTTTCATTGGTTTTCTTTTTAAAGATAAAAAAACTATTGTAATGAATTTATCAAATTTCAATACAATAAAAATGATATATGCTGTAATTAATGTTAAGAAAAAAAATGATAAAGTTCCGTTACCTAGTAACAGACAAAAAGTCGGTAAAAATACAAAGAATAAAGGTATAAGAAATATATTGTTTAAATTATAGTTACTTAACATTATGTTCTCCGTGTGGTATATGAGAAATTTTTTTAATAAGGTAAAACCTCTTCATATCTAATTTATTACGTTTTTCTCTCATTCTCATTTTCGATTTTCCACAACCTAATAGAAAATCCGATTAAAAATAAGACTAACCAACGATTTTTTCTTTTATCAGAGCGATATTTAAACCGACATAGCCAATACCAATTAATATTTATACTTAAAGAAGTACAAAATTTTGTTATTTTAATAAAAGGATTTTCGATTATTATTTTTTCTATAAAACAATAATCTAATAACTTATTTAAATCACAATTATGCTTGTGCCTACCAAAATATAAAATATTATTGGAACTGCTATAAGGACTCCAATTCCCGTGATTCCAATGAACAGCAATAGTTTCTGCTGTTATGTAAAAACATATTTCATCTCTTGTCACATTATGTATTCCAACAGGAATTGGATAAAAATAATCCGGTGGCAAAACTAAAATTTCTTCATTTTCTGTTATTTGTGAATATTTATTTAGATTATAATTTTCTTTTAGAACAGTTGTCATAATTGCCGGTATTGTATAAATCGGTTCATTCCATATTCTAGTATTATAAAAATCAGACATTTGTTTAATATTTTTATCATTTTTTGCTGATATTATTACGGCTGCATTTATATATTTATTACTTTCCCAACCAATAACAAGCTTATTTTTATCAATTATTTTCTGAATGTTACCTTCTACTGTAACATCTGTATCAAAATATATTCCACCGTTTTCATACAAAACCTTTAACCTTGCATAATCAGAAACAAGTGCCCAAATTTTTTGTTCATAACAAATTTTAAACCACTTGTTATTTTTGCATTCTTCTTCAACATCAAATAATTTTTTGTTTTTTTCATTTACTTCAATGATTTGATAATCCGGCATTTTTTCATGCCAATTATTTATGCAGTCCAAAACTTTCTTAGGTTTATCACCTCCAAACCAACAATAATATATAATTTTTGGTATTATATTTTTTGAAAAAATTTCAACCATTAGATATATCTCCGTTATATTGTTTTATCTTTATTCAAAAAAACATTATTAGTAGCTTTTATTATAAAAAAGGTATGCTCAATACCTTCTTTAAAAGTGAAATTTGGTTTCCATCCAAGATTACATAGTTTATTAGAATCCAAAATAGAATCTTTTGCTTTGGAATATCCCTTTTTTTCTATTTGGCTTGGAATATCATAAACAACTTTGACATTCGCAATATCTGCTAATGTTTGAGCATATTCTTTTATTGATACAATTGATTTCATGTTAGAAATATTATATACTTCACTATCCTTTCCAAACAAAAGTATATAAAGCATTGCAGATACAACATCTGCTACATAACAATATGTTCTCTTTTGTAATCCTTCTGTTTTTAGAATAATATTTTCACAATTTAATGCATTTCTTAAAAATTGTGCATCTGCCCTAGAGTTTGTATCTGTTATTGTTGGACCATATACATATGATAATCTAGCGATATTAAAACTGACATTATATTGTGAATTGTATGCAAAACATAGAGTTTCAGCTGCCCTCTTAGATTCAGGATAACATGCTCTATAATCTTTTGTATCAATATAACCCAAATCGTCTTCGGTAAAATTATGATCGACATTACTGCCATAAATTTCACCACTTGATATATATAAAAATCTACTATTATTTTCTTTTGCACACTCTAATAAATTTCTTGTTCCAATAAAATTACATAACATTGTTCCGACAGGATCTGTAGAATATGCAACAGGATGAGCATTGCTTGCTGCATGTATAATATAATCAGATTTTATATTCAATTCAAAATTATTACTAAGGTCTTGTTCTATAAATTTTAAATTCTGTGTTTCAGGACCGAATTTTTCAATCAACTTATTTTTATTTCTTGATATAGCAATAATTTTTATATCCATATTTTGAGTATTATTCAAAAATAATAAATAATTCACTAAATAAGAACCAATAAGTCCATTTGCACCGGTAATAATAAAATTTTTACTTTTTAAAACATTAATACCATCTTTGAAAACGGATATTATTTTATTATATTCCTCTATCAACATATTATGCATAATAATTAATTATCTCCTTTTAAAAGTGCCTTAAAAATATCAACATCTTCCTGAGTTGTTATCTTAAGATTTTTTTGAGAACCTGCTGAAAAATATACACTTTGACCTAATTCAATTGCTAATGTACAACTTGCAACAGAGTTTGTTATTCCTCGTTCTTTTGCTTTTACATGCATTTCTACTAAATCTCTCAATTTAAAACAATGCGGAGTTTGTGTTCGTTTTAGATTTTCTCTGGGATATGATTTATTTGATATAATATTATCTTTTGTCTCAAGCATTGCTTCTTGACAAGGAATACAAGTAATAGCATTGCCTTTATTCATAGCAACAGCAATATTATCAGATATAACATCTTTTGATAACATAGGACGGTTCCCATCATGCACTAATACATAAGATTCTCCATCATAATGCCTGTTTAATTCGGTAATACCATTGTATATAGATTCTTGACCAACTTTACCTGCCGGAATAATATGTTTTAATTTTGTAATGTTGTATTGTTTTGCATAACTGGATAAAATATTTTCCCAACCATCTAAACAAACAACAGCAATGATGTCAATTGATGGATGATTTTCAAACCTTTCCATTGTATATGCAATAATAGGTTTGTCATATACTGTCATAAATTGCTTTGGTACTGCTTGATTCATTCTTGAACCTATACCACCTGCTATAATTAATCCTATGTTTGTCATTTTTTTAAACCCTCTATAAATTCTAAAACTCTCTTACAATTGTCTCCATCTTGATAAACAAATATTTCATCAAGTAACTGTTTTCTCTGTTCTTTATATTTATCAATTCCGTTTATAACATCATTCATTGCATTAAAAAGCTCCGTATCATTTTTTGTATATATACCTGCAGTTATAGTTTCATATGGTCTATAAAACCCTCGACATTGCGTAGTGAATTCATCTATATCAGGAATGTGATAAATTATAGGTTTATTTAAATGTAAATAATCAAAATAAATAGAAGAATAATCCGTAATCATTCCATCAGTGTATTTAAGTATCGGGTATATATCTGATGTATTTTCCATCTTATAAATATTCTTAAATTTATTTGATTTTAGTGAATTTGCGTCAAATGGATGAAGTTTACAAACGAGAATTGTATTATTTTGTTCAAGAAATTCTTGTAACCTTTTATCCTTTAACCAAGTGGATATGTCTTTTCCGGTTTCACGGTAAGTTGGTACATACACTAGTATCTTTTTGTTTTCATTTTTAAAAGCTTTTATTGATTCATAATCCTTTTCCGTAAACATTTCAGCATATGGAATATCTTTGTACAACACATCTATTCTGGGCGAACCGGTAATAATATTCTGTTTGTCTTTTGCTCCATAACCACTCTTTCTAATTTCTGCTTCATAACTACAATTAACAAGGTAGTAGTCATCTCTCTTTTTTAACATTTTGTATATTTTATCTTGGTAAGAATCTTTAACAACATATCCGGTATTATCAACACTACTTTTATTTCCACGAGTTTCTACTGCATCATATCCAATTTTTTTTATACCGCCACTACCATGAAAAAAATTAATAACTATAGATGTTGATATTGAACTGTTAAATTTTGAAATTTGATTTGCTGAAAAATCACAAAACCAGTATTTTGCTTTAAGCGTAGAGTATAGCCCTTTTAAACTATTTCTTTTATATACATTATTAAATCCATTTTCATGAAAAACTTGAATCATATCTTCATCATCACAAAGCCAAACCGTTTTTATATCTTTAAATTTTTGCATATATAAAAAGAAATATTTTGAATGATTTAAAAAGACGTCTTTTCCAATATTTGGTTTTGAACCAAATAAGTAAAAATTCTCATCCCTCTTAATAAAAATACCAAAAATAAGTTCTAATACAAGGCTAAACAATCTTTTTAACATCCATATTATTTTATTGTACATAATACATCTCCATAGGTTTCCATTGTTTGTTGAACCATTTTTTCATTAGAAAATAATTGTTTGTATAGCTCTTCTCCATATAATCCAAATTGTTGTAATAAATTTCTATCGTTATAATATAATTTTATTTTTTCCTTCAGTGCTATTTTGTCTTGTCTGGTAATAACAAAACCATTTTTATTATCAATTACAACTTCCGAATTTCCCCCCACATCACAGACAATTACAGGAAGTTTTGTTCTCATTGCTTCAATTATACCTATTGGCAAGCCCTCCCAGTTTGAAATAAGAGCATATACATCATAATTTTTTAAAATTGGTGTAACGTCATTTATTTCTCCTTGATACTGTATGTTTTCATTGCTTTGACTTTCTATGCAGTTCAATACCTTATCTAATTCTTCGCCATAGCCATATAAATCCAGTTTTATGCTATAACCTTCTTTATTTAATTCATTTACTGCCATTATAAGTGTATAAGGATCTTTTTGTTGACAAAAACGAGATATCATTACAATTCTTAACTCGTTTTCTGAAAACTTGTTTTTCTTATATTCTTCAGGAATGTCTGTAATTCCATTATGTATAGTTGTCATTTTGTTTTTATAAAATGGCATTGTTTTTATGCCAATTTGCATATCGTATTCCGATACACAAATAATTTTTTTTGTTAATATTGCTAATATTGTCTCTAAAATTTTATAAAAAACTCTTTTCCATAAGCAAATACCATTCGTAAAAGCCCATCCATGAGCAGTAAAAATAACAGGAGTTTTAGTCAAAACCCCACATACTCTTCCAATTATTCCACCTGTTGTTGAGTTACAGTGAATCAGATTAGGTTTTATTTGTTTGATAATTTTCAAGGTTTCTAAATTAGATTTAAGATGAGTTTTTATATCAATAATACTGTTTGTCATTTGAACAAAAAATATTTGATCATTACTTATTCCAAGTTTAAGAAGTTCCTCTGAAAAATAACCTTCAGAAGACATAACATAGTATGGTGTAATATTTTGAGGCAAACCTTTTGTTATTTCAAGAAGATATTTTGACACACCTCCTAAATCTGACTTTGTAAGGATATAGAGTATCTTTTTACTCATGTCTTCCTCCTAAAGCAAGAAAGACTGCTTTTATAAGAATAAAGATTTCCCAAAGAATATTCCGGTTTTTGAGGTAATATAAATCATATTGAAGTTTTTCGGTTATATCTTCGCTTGATACACAGTGTCCTTGATTAATCTGCGCCCAGCCGGTCCAGCCTGTTTTTACCCACATCCTGCAGGAATAATAAGGAACTTCTTTCTTATAAATATTTACCAAATTTTCCCACTCCGCACGGGGACCAACGATAGATATTTGTCCTTTTAAAATATTTATCATTTGTGGAATTTCATCAAAACGAGCCTTTCTCACAAACCTGCAAAACGGAATAACTCTGTCATCATTTATTTCTGCAGTATCTTCATTAATTTTACCTGCTTTTGGCACATAATCGTTTGCATACATTGTACGAAGCTTGTAACATTTGAAAACTTTTCCGTCCATTCCTATGCGGGGCTGCGTATATATTGGATTACCAAGGTCTGTCAACCAAACCCTTAATGCAGTTATACCGGTAATAGGAAGAGTTACTATTAGAATAATTAATGCAGCTATAATGTCATAAGTTCTTTTACAAAAATCATATACAATAGAACGGCGGGTTGTATATTGATAATAAAGCTCAGTTATTGTCTTCTCATCAATATAAAACTTGCCTGTAATTTTCTCATAGAAATCCGGCATTTTATATATTTCAACATCCCTCGGAATTGTTACAATAAGTTCTGTTGCTTGAGCCACTACAACAATATCGATATTTCTTTCTTCTATAATTAGTTTTAAGTTATCAATATTTCTAAATACAGGAAGGGCATTGTCTGTTATCAAGTCCTCATCTGAATTATTTACTTGAACAAAACCGGATATCCTCATTCTCAAAGCTCTTTTAGCCTGAATTTCATCAGAAATAACCATAGCTCTCTCATCTGCGCCTATGATTAATATATTTTTCTCTTTCTTTATCTTAAATAAGTACAAATGGAAGCATGCTCTATATAATCGTAATAGTATAAATATTGTTATCGTATTAACTGCTAAGAATTTCAGTGTACAAGTTATTGAAGCTGCGAAAACGAGTAAATACAATGCCGGTAGAACATGAGTCATTACTATACCTTCAAAAAGAAGATATGTATTTTTTATGGTTATATTAAATTCTCTTATTTTATAATTACCCTTCATATAAAGAACGGTAAGTCCAATGACAATAATCATAAAACACAATAATAAAATTGCTTTATATGTATAACCAAAGAAATTGGCCCAAATTAATGTCGAACAACATAATATAATTAAATCAAACAAAAACATATATGTTGTAGATTTTGACAAACTTTTCATCTATACTCCTTCTTACTATTAAATAATATCATAAAAAATACAAATAAACACTTTTTGCAATGTGTTTAATCTTGTTAAAAAATATGTTTTATTAGACATTAATGATTAAAATATACTGATTGCATATATTGCACAAATTTTTATAAATCACAAATGGTTTTTAACAAAATTCTTTTTTAAAAAATTTTATATTATATTGTTTTATTTTTTTATAAAATTTATAACAAAACGGAAAAAATATTGACAATAATTCAGGATGGTTATACATCATAAAATAAACAAGTCTTGTTGTTGCAGAACATTCTTTTATATTTATTGTACATTCATAACTTCTTATATTTTCTTTCATTAAACTTAAAATTTTATCTTTTTCGGTGGAATGTAATGATAAAATTTTTGCATAATCTATAATCAAATAATGAAACTGTATTTTTCGAGTTTTTTTTAATTGATCTTCATCAAAAATTTCAGGGGTATGCTTTTCTATAAAATCATAAAATACAGACCAAGATTTTGTTAGGTCTTCAATGTTTTTAATTGATGCTGTCATTGTAATACTCCCTGTTCGAAGTCTATACAAAACAAGAACATCATCAATTACAAAAATTTTTTTTGTTTTACAAAACATCTCAAATACAATGTAAAGATCTTCAAAAACAGTACCTTCCGGAAAACGCAAATTATCCCATATCTCTCGTTTTGACAATTTATTCCAAACTGCAAAATTCATCTTTCTGTCAGCAATTTTTTTTAAAATTTCTTCCTTGGGGTACAAACCTTCTGCTACTTTTGGAAGGATTGTTTCTTTTGATAATTTTTTTAGCTTTCCGTTTTTCATTGTTTTACAAGCAATACGTTTAAAAACTACACAGTCTGTATCGTTTGTTAATAAAGCACTTAATGATTTCTCAATCGTTTCAGGTATAAAAACGTCATCCGAGTCCAAAAATGCAACATATTCTCCTGTCATATTGTCAAGCCCGACATTCCTTGCTGCACTCAAGCCTGAGTTTTTTTGATGTATTAATTTTATTCTGTTATCTTTTTTAGCATACTCATCACAAATTATTTCAGAACCATCGTTTGAACCATCATTTATAACTATAATTTCAAGATTTTTATATGTCTGATTGATTACACTGTCTAATGCTTCTTCAATATATTGTCTTACATTATAAACTGGAATAATAATACTGACTTTTGGTTTATATGTTCTGTCAGATGATATCATTTATAATTTTACTTTCTTTGTTATTTATAAGATTACATTAGTACATCAAAAATAATATTTTTATTTTGATTTTTTATAATTTCACGCATATTTTTATATGTTTCAGCCCTCGTTTTTGAAATTTGTGAAACTAGTATAATTTTATCAGAAGATGATATTTTTTCTATAAATTCCTTTGATAAATCAGGATACATAACATCACAATTTGATAAAGCTTTAAACTTATTCAAGATTCCATTCGGCAATTGTAACATTGGTATAACCAAAATTTTCTTTGGATTATAACTAAAAATTTTCGTTACTACTACATCTGCATTTTTGTCTATATCTAAAATAATATTATCAGTGAGCATTGAATAAGTGAGCATTTCATCTTTTATTTCTGCTACTACTACAGCGAGAAGCGAAGCTAAAAATCCAAATACAATTCCCAGTATAATGTTCATTTTCATCTTTGGAGAGACGTTCTCAAACGATCTTAATTGCTGCGGTTCATGTAATATGAGAACTTTTGAAGAGTCTGACATCTGCTCTACCATTTTCGCCCACTCAAGTTTTGTCGCGAGTTGTGCTACTTTTTGCTTTTCCTCATTAATTGCTATTTGCGATTTTTCTTCTGCTAAATATTGTCCTTTTAAACTGCCGATAGCACTAGATGCAGATCGTGAAAATGCACTTAATGCAGTTAGATTTCCAATCCCCGACATAGACTGAGCAGGAAGCCCGCTAGATTGATTCAATTTTTTATTTAATGCCTCTTTTGCTATTGCATATTCAGATTCAAGAAGCTGCTTATCAGATTTTGATTTCTCAGTATTTAAATCTTTATGAAGTTCAATATAATTCGTTATAAGGGAAGACACTACACCATATGCGAGCTCAGGAAATTTTGATTTAAATGATATAGTAATAACGTTGGTATTTTTAATATTTTCAAATTTTAAAGTTTTTCCTTTACCATAAAAATCTCTAGCTGTTACATATTCACCTTCTTTCTTATTTGGAATTATTCCCCATTTCTTTTTATATACAATATTGTTATCTCTTATAACCTTATCAAGAACCAGTGAAGATTTCATCAATTCTATTTCATTGTTTATTGCTTTATCAGCTCCCATAGAAACAATCGTACCTGATGCGTCATCAAGAACATAAGGGTTGATTTCAGTCATATTTGAACTGTTAGTTTTGTTAATATATAAATCAGCCGACACTATATATTTTTTAGGCAATATAAATGCAAGCAAAACAAAAAAAGCCAATACAGAGCAAAAAACTTTTATTACTAAAACTTTTCTGCTCCATAATATATTCCATATTTTTTTAAAATTAACACCTAATTCATCATCTAATTCTTCCATAGGGTTATAAAATACGACATTTTCTTGTTGCATTGCTATGTAGCTCCTTATAAAATCATCTTCTTTCTAATTATAATAAAAACAAAAAAATCATGTAAACACAATATAAATTATGTTTAAATAGCATTCAAATTTTATTGTGTAATAATATAATATTAGACACTGGCAAACAATTCGGACTTAAGTCTGATTAAGTAGAGTAACCTCCACCTGAAGGACTTACTCAAGCATTTATCTTGGATGAAAAATTTATTGATAATGATTCTGCTGCACTTGTTTTTGTGACAATATTTTCTATGCTCCCAGATTTTCAGCTATGCACTAAAAATGTTGTAAAAACAGTAGAAAAAATAGTGAAGCTACTGTTTTCAGTTATCAGTTTAAATATCATGAAGGATTTTGTGTTGTTTCCTTTGATAAAAACGAAAAAGTTTAAAAAATAGAAGAAAAACCGGGAATAAAAATTACTTATTTGGAAGAAATTGCTTATAGAATGAGATTTTTAAATAAAGAACAAATTATAGAGACTGCAAACCAATACAAGAAAAATGAATATTATTCTTACGTTAGATCCTTAAATTAATCTTTTGAAGGCATATGTCAAAAGAAAATAATGATTCAAAAAACTAGAAAACAATATAAAAGATATAATAAAAATAGTTATATTATTTCTTTTATTATTAATGATAGCCTTTCAATTAGTTATACTTACAAATTTTTATTCTTCATAATAGCCGTATTTATTAAAATACTGGTTTTTTAAAAACACAAACATTAAGGGGAAGAATATCAAGCTAATTGATGTGATGCTAAAAATGGGATTATGGAATATAAACTTTAAGATAATACCAGAGATGTAATAATTTTATATTTTTTCTGTATTATTGTAACTCGCATTTTTGCATCTGGCGTTGGACTTAAAAGAAATTCCAATCCATATTTCTATTTCTTCTATTTATAATGTCATCCTCTAAACTAACTTTAGCCCTATTAAATCAAAAAGGTATAAATTACCCTATAAAGTGGACACAGAATAGACACAGAATTTACCCCTATATCGGAAGGAAGTTAAGTTTTATAAAGAACTCTAAGAATGAATTAAAAGACTATCCTATTATTAGTGATTATTAGAATGTCTGCAAATAGATTTTCCTGATAAGTGACTTCTTATTAATTCCTCATGCAAATTAATTATACCCAAAACATGAAATATTAACCATTGGAAAAAATTATTGCATGAGAACTATATATTGCTGACATTTTGTCTGTTAAGATTAAAGAAAATTTTTTAATATAAACCCTATATTATCTTTGCATTTTTCTTTAACAATTCATCGGCATTATTCCTTATATCCTGAGGTAGTTGTGCATCAAGTGATATTTTGGATACTACTGCTATTTCATCTTTTGAAAGCTGTCTGGTATTATCTGAAATCCATTTATACCCTTCTATAACTCTCCTGCTTGATTCAATAAATCTTTTTATGGCACTATCCGGAGCCGTTTTAGCTTGTCTTACTTCTGCCAGTCTTTTTGTCAATGCTCCTGATATTTTAGGAGTAATATCTATGCTTTTGCAAAATTTCGTAAACTCTGCCTGCTCTATAAAAACATTTTTTGGTAATGTTTTAATTTTTTCAAGAACTTCCGGTTCTTTAGCAAATGCCTTTGATGTAAGATACTTCCCTTTAAAAGCAGTCTTTTGTATTACATTATAGTGATTATTATTTATTATATAGTTTTGAACTGACAGATTCATATAACTTCCTTTCTTTTTGCATCTTATACCTTTATCGCAATACAATAATTTTTACTGTATATATGTTACAATTAGGAAATAATTAAATTTATCCCCCAGTCAGGCAATAGCTGTTTGACCTATCGAATTAGATAATCGTATGGAAAGGAGAAGAAAATGGAAAATGATAAAAAAATATCGGTGTATATAGTTGAAGACTACTTACTGACAAGAGTTACATACAAAAAAGCAATGAAAGATTATCCTGAAATAAATATAAAAGGTGACTTTGAAACGGCAGAAGAATGTATTGATGCACTGGAAAAGGAACCGGTTGATGTTATACTCATGGATTTAGGATTACCTTATATGACCGGCATAGAAGCAACAAAAATTATTCACAGAAACTATCCTGATGTAAAAATTATTATCCTAACTTCACACGAAAATGATGATGAAGTATTATCGAGTTTGGCATCAGGAGCCAATGCATACGCATTAAAAGATATTGAAACCAAGAAACTTATTAATTTAATTCACACGGTAAATGAAGGTTCTATATGGATAGACCCGAGAATAACCAAAATAGTTCAAAAGACATTTTATAAAGCAGAACCGATTGAAAAAGAAGATTTTAATCTTACTCCAAGAGAAAAAGAAGTTTTAGATCTTCTGGTACAAGGTTTTTCTAATACCGAAATCGCAGACAGGCTTATTGTAAGTGCGCATACAGCTAAAGCACACGTTTGCAACATTTTGGAGAAACTCTCTGTAACAGACAGAGTACAAGCAGCAGTAAAGGCGACAAAATATGATTTATAAAAATTTATTTAAAAGAAGCGAAAATATATTAATGGGTTTAAAGTGGAAATTTCAGATTGCATTAGTAATTTTTATAATCTGGGTGTGTTTTAATCCGCAAACCAGATTACACTCTATTATAGCAATTAGTTTAATGTTAATTTTCTATATCTTACAAAGTTATATTGAGAAAAGAGCCTCGTTCCACAAAGAATTAATAAGTGCTATTTGTAATTCATCTCAGGATTTAATAGTATATAAGGACTTTAATGGCAGGTATTTGTATTGTAATCAGGTTTTTTTAGATACTGTTAATAAAACTCTTGAAGATATAAAAGGAAAATCTGAGGCTGATTTATTTTCTGAAAAGGATGCGGATAAATTTCATAAGATAAGCAAACGGGTTCTAAAAGGAAAAGTTATCCGAAAAAAAGTAGAAATGGAAACCGGAGATAAAATTTATGACATTACAGCAACTCCGCTCGTATTAACAAAAGGTGTACTCGGTGCATTAATAATTGCAAAAGATGTTACACATGAAGAAAAATTAAAAAGTGATTTAGAAGATAAGGAACAAATGTTTCGTTCTGTACTTCAGGGAATGCCTATTGCCACATATCTTAAAGATTTGAACGGTAATGTATATTACGAAAACAAAATGGCAATAGATTTTCTTGGATTATCGGATTCCGATAATGCTAACAAGTGGAATTACGAAGAAAAAAGAGCAGATGAAATCTCAAAAGAAGATAATGAAATTATTAATGAAAGTAAATGCATTGTCAGAGAAAAACAAATTACATTAAAAAATAATGATACACGTTGGTTTAAAGTAACAAAATGTCCTATTATCAATCACGAAAAGAAGGTAATCGGAATATGCAGTATTGCTAGAGATATTGATGCCGAAAAAACAGCGGCAGAACAGAGGGAAACTTATGTTGCAACATTAACCCATGACCTGAAAACTCCGACAATTGCACAGATAAAAGCCCTCGATTTATTATTAAATGACCACATGGGACCACTTAATAATGAACAAAGGGAACTGCTTACATTAACAAAAGATTCCTGCAATTTTATGTATGAAATGCTTTCTACTCTTTTAAGTACATATAAATATGAAAATGGCGATTATACATTAAATTGCGAAAAATGTAATATCATTTCTCTTGCAGAGGAATCAATAAATGAACTTGAAGCAATTATAAAAGAAAAAAATGTTACAATTCATATAAATAAAGAAGGCGGTCAATTCGATACAGAATGTGACAGAATGCAAATAAAGAGGGTGCTTACAAACATTTTAGGAAATGCCATCTCTTATGCTTATGATAATACCCAAATAGCTGTCACTATTAAGCAGGATGAAAATGGTATATGTTTTGAGGCTAAAAATGAGAGTGCATACATAAATCCTGAAACTATGAATAATTTATTTAAGAAATATGTTTCTCACGCAGCAAAATTCAATAAAATAGGAGTCGGTCTGGGATTATATTTATCAAAACAAATAATTAATGCTCATGACGGTAATATATACGCCAAGAGCTTTGAAGATAATCATAATATTTTTGGATTTGTCTTACCTTTGATAAATAAAACAGAAGATAACTCCGTTGTTGCATAGTTAAGATTAAATATATTAAAAATTGTAAAACTGTAAATTTTTTGCAGAAATTGTAAAATTTTTTAAAAATTTTTTCTAAAAATAAACAATTTTTGAATAATATTCAGAAAAATTAACAATTTATATACAAAAAATTTAAAAATACCGCATAAAAATCAAAACTTTAGAAAACTTAATACTCCTCTAAAATTGACCTGTGTCTTAAGCGGTATGATAATTAAAATATGTGCAGGATTGGTTCTATTAAGTCAAAAAATTATAAACATTTTTCACTGGCCCTAAAATTAATGCGTTCGCAGCAAAAAGGACACGATAATTCCGGTTTTGCTCTTGTCGCACAGGATTTAGGCGGGATTTTTGAAAATTATAAAAATCTTCCGATTTTATCAATGGCAGTAACCGATGAAGGAATGAAATATGCGGAAGACCTTCTTCACCAGCTTGGCTTTGTCAGGGTTTTTCAATATAACCCTGAGGTTTTTCCCGATAAATCTTTAAAAATCGAAACTATGCCAAACTATGTTTTTGAAGTTTTTCAGTATCCGAAAAACTTTAAAACAGCATCAAGAGAAGAAAAAGAAGATTTACTTTTAGATACACGTTTAAAGCTCAGAAGTTATCTGGAAAAGAATGAAGAAGGCTTTGTTTATTCATTCTGGGAAGATGTAATTTCTTTAAAAGAGATTGGCGACCCTAATGATATCGGTAAATATTTTAACCTGCTGAGTGAAGATGTTAATCTAAAAGCAAAAATCATAACTGCACAATGCAGACAAAATACAAATTATGATATTGTCCGCTATGCTGCTCACCCGTTCTTTTTACAGGGTTATACGACTTTAACGAACGG
Source organism: Candidatus Gastranaerophilales bacterium (assembly GCA_016280955.1). GTDB lineage: Bacteria > Cyanobacteriota > Vampirovibrionia > Gastranaerophilales > Gastranaerophilaceae > CAG-196. The sequence continues at coordinate 66,643 of JAEEHV010000065.1, forward strand.
TGAAAATACTTTTTATGAGAAAAACAAATTAATGCAGCAAAAACTCCACAGGGGTTATATCGGTTTTGAAAGCGATTCTCAATGTTTCTTGTACACTCTTCATTATGTTCATAAAATTCTTAAATGGCCGCTCAAATATTACAAGCACGTTTTGACTCCGCTTCCGTTTGAAGAAATGGAAAAAAGAGATAATAAAAATGTGTTAGAGCGGATTAAATCTTCTCTTTCCAATTTAGAGATTAACGGACCAAATACTACAATAGGTGTTCTGCCGGACGGAACTATGTTTAATGTAATAGATTCAAAGAAACTACGTCCGACCGTTGTATGCAAAGGTAAATATGATGATGACGATATGGTAATTATGACTTCAGAAGTTTGCGGTGCTAATGAACTTCTGCCTAATCGAGATATCTCAAAAGATATCTATACAAACGAAAGGGAGCTTGTTGTAGTGGATAACGACTTAAATATTCAAAGGATAAGCCAATGACAACCGTAAATATAAACAGTATTTCAAAAGACGATCTTCCTTGGATAATAGAGTATGACAGCGAAAAATGTATGCTCTGCGGTCATTGCGTTGCTTCTTGTTCTTTTGATGCGATTAAAGTTGATGTCCAAAAAAGAAAAAAAGTCAGAGCAATCTCTAATGAAGAAGGATTTCAGATTGATGAAGACCAAAAAGCAATCCCTGTTATAAGGCAAGTAATTGATGCCAAAAACTTTTGCCGCGGTTGCGGAATCTGCACAAAAGTTTGCCCGAACGGTGCAATTAAAGTTTCCAGAAACAGAACCGAGATTTTCGGAACAAGATACAGAGCAAAGACTTCAGAATCCGTAAAAAGAGGCGGAAGAAGTAATCTGCATACTGAAGGACGAACATTAGACAAAATAAAAGTCGGAAGAATATCTCAGATGACGGACCCGTCACTCGATGCTCTTCGTCACACATTTGATTTGAGAACAAATTTAGGCAGGGTTGTAAGCCCTGAAAATCTTGATTTTGATATTGAGAACGGTGAACTCAAGGAAAAACAAAATCAAAACTTACCTGTTAATACTTCAATTTATCCCATTTTGTTTTCGGATATGTCAATCGGTGCATTATCCCCGAGGATGTGGGAAGCAATAGCAATTGCGACAGCTTACCTTAATGAAGTAAAAAATATCCCGATAAGAATGGCAACAGGCGAAGGCGGTGTTCCCGACAAGCTTTTAAGGTCAAAATATTTAAAATATATGATTCTTCAAATTGCATCCGGACATTTTGGCTGGAACAGAATTATTAATTCAATGCCTTATATGCAGGAAGATCCGGCCGGTATTCTGATTAAAATCGGTCAGGGTGCAAAACCCGGTGACGGCGGTCTTTTGATGGCAGAAAAAAATGTAAAACTTATTCAGGAAATAAGAGGCGTTCCAAAAGCCGATTTACTTTCTCCGCCTAACCATCAGGGTTTGTATTCAATTGAAGAAAGTGTTCAGAAGATGTTTTTATCCATGAACTGTGCATTTAAGTTCAAAGTTCCTGTTGCAATAAAAGTTGCAGCTTCTTCAACGAGTGTGAGTGTTTATAATAACCTCTTAAGAGATCCTTATAATATTGTTGGCGGATTCTTTATAGACGGACTTCAGGGCGGAACCGGCGCTGCTCATGAGATTTCCCTTAACCATACGGGGCACCCGATTGTATCAAAACTCAGGGATTGTTATCTGGCAGCTGTTCATCAGGGTAAACAGGGACAAATACCTATATTTGCCGGCGGTGGTATCGGTATGAACGGTAACCTTGCTGCAGATACCTTTAAAATGATTTGTCTGGGTGCAAGCGGAGTATTTATAGGTAAACTTATTCTTCAAATTGCAGGGTGTGTAGGAAATGATTTCGGCAAATGTAACGGCTGTAACACCGGCAGATGTCCAATTGGAATTACAACACAAAATCCAAAACTTATGCAAAGACTTGATGTGGACAGGGTTGCCGAAAACATTGTTAATTATATTTGTGCAACTGATATTGAACTCAAAAAACTTCTTGCACCGGTAGGAAACTCAACTCTGCCAATCGGCCGAAGTGATGCACTTGTTTGTGTAGACAGAAATGTTTCAGAAAGGTTAAAAATTCAATATGTGTGCTAAATGCGGAGCCGGTGCAAAGCACTACGATAGCGACGTAGGATAATTGAGGCTGTGAGGCGACTATAGCCGAACAGAGCCGAAATACCCACAGGAGCCAAAGGAAAAAATGACAAAAGAAAAATTAATAATAAATACAATTGAAAATGACAAAAGAACATCTACGCAAAGCCTGATGCAAGAGATTTGGGATGCAATAAATGAAGGCTGTACTGATTTTGAAATAAAAGCCTGCGGTCAGCACAACATTGGCGGTTCGGTTTGGTCAAAAGACGGCAAAGATTTGAATTTCTATCTGACAAATCCCGGTCAGCGTGTCGGTGCGATGGGAGCAAAAGGCACAAACATTTATGTTGAAGGCTCTGCCCCGGCTGATACCGGCTGGTTAAACAGCGGTGCAAAAATTGTTGTTAACGGCGATAGCGGTGATACAACAGGACACTGTGCCGCATCAGGTAAAATTTATATCGGTGGAAATGTCGGAACCCGCTCTGGTGCTTTGATGAAAAAAGACCCGAAATTTGAAGCTCCGGAATTATGGGTTTTAGGTTCAACAGGTTCTTTTTCATTTGAGTTTATGGGCGGCGGTATTGCTGTTATATGCGGTTTAGGATGTGAAAATATGCCGTCTGTTCTGGGTGACAGAGCCTGTGTCGGTATGGTTGGCGGTATTGTTTATGTCAGAGGAAGCATAAGAAACTTATCTGACGATGTTTTTCTTTTAGACTTAGACGAAAACGACAGGGAATTTTTAAAAACAGGATTAAAAACTTATTTATCTGAAATTCATAAAGAAGAATATTACGATAAGTTGTGTAGTTTTAACCAAGAATCCAATACATTTACCCCCCCTTGGCATAAGATTGTTGCCAAAACTTATGAAGAAAGACAAAAACAAAATAACATATCACTTAAAACATTCAGGGTAAATAAATGGATGGAAGAAGTCGGCGGCTCTATTTTCTCGGATTTGATAACCGACGATTTTAAATCACACGATTTGGTTCAAACGGGAGATGCAAGACTAAGAAAGCCTAGCTGGAAAAATTATGCTTATTCAGCACCCTGCGAATATAACTGTCCTATAAAAATCCCGACACAAAAAAGATTTTCTATGCTTAGAAACGGCAAAATAAAAGAGGCTCTGGAACTTGTTCTGGAATACAGTCCATTCCCTGCATCTGTCTGCGGACAGGTTTGCCCGAACCTGTGTCTGAATAATTGTTCAAGGGGAAGTTTTGATGAACCGCTTGATGTCAAAATGCTCGGTACACTGTCTAAAGATATAAAAGCTAAACCGATTGAGATTACAAAAAAAGAAAAAATAGCAATAATCGGCTCGGGCGTTGCAGGGCTTTCTGCCGCCTGGCAGCTGACACGCAAAGGGTATGAAGTTGAAATATTTGAAGCTGATGATAAAATCGGCGGAAAATTATCTCAGGTTATACCGGAAGAAAGACTGCATAAAGAAATATTAGAAACCGAACTGAACAGATTTAATGATACAGGGGTAAATATCCATACATCAACAAAGGTTACACCTCAACTATTTTCTGAGATAGAAAACAATTTTGATGCAGTAATTATTGCAATCGGCGGACACAACCCTGTTGTTATTCCTTTTGAGGGGTATGAAAGATTAATCAAAGGTCTGAACTTCTTAAAGGATGCAAAAAACGGCAAAAAATATGACCTAGGCAAAAAAGTTGTTGTAATAGGTGCCGGAAATGCCGCAATGGACGTCATTACAGAAGTTTATAAACAAGGCGGAGTCGAAGAAGTTACCGCAATTGATATTAAAGAGCCGTCTGCATTTGAAAAAGAGATAGAAACTGCTAAAAAACTCGGTGCAAAAATTATGTACCCCTGCTTCACTCAAAAAATAACGGAAGAAGGAGTTTACCTTAAAGACGGAAGATTTATAGAAGCAGATAGTGTAATTATATCCGTTGGTGACAGACCGATTTTTGATTTTCTGAATAAAGAATACTTGGATGAAAAATCAAAAATACAGATTAATGAGTTTATGCAAACCCAAAACCCGAAAGTTTTTGTCATAGGTGATGCCATAAAACCCGGGTTATTTACAAATGCAATCGCAGACGGAAAGCACGTCAGCGACAACGTTATCAAGTTTTTAAACAACGAAACACTTACTCCGTTTAAAGAAAAAGAACTGATACCTTCAAAACGTATCAAGTCCGAATACTATGAATGTTATAACTCTAATTGCGACAACGAGCAAAACAGATGTATGTCCTGCGGATATTGCAGAGATTGCGGTTTGTGTAAACAGAGCTGCCCTCAAAATGCAATCTCAAGAATTGAAAAAGAGGACGGAAAATTTGAATACGTATCAGATCCTAACAAGTGTATCGGCTGCGGTATCTGTGCCGGACTCTGCCCCTGCGGTATTTGGGAAATCGCCTGGGAATAGAGGGGGTAAAGGGGTAAATATATTTTGGTTTAGCATGAACCTACAAGAAAAATGTAACAGTGTAGGGGTAAATGTACTTTGGCTTGGCATGGAGCTGAAAAATAAAATTTCTCCTTATAACGCAACAGAACCAAATTCCCCTGTTCTTATTCTTATTGCATTTTCTATGTTGTAAACAAAAATTTTACCGTCACCTATTGAGCCACTTGGGTCTGTTTTTGCGTGCTTAATAATTGCATCAATAACAACATCCACTTTTTCATCATCTACAACTACTTCTATCTTGATTTTTGGCAGGAAATTGACTGAGATTTCTGCAGCTCTGTAATTTTCCTTATGTCCTCCCTGTGAACCGAAGCCCTCAACATAACTAACTGTCATTCCATGTATTCCGACTTCTACCAGTGAATTTTTTATTTCTTCAATTTTATATTGTTTTATTATTGCTTCTATTTTTTTCATTATTTTAATACCTCTATATTTGTAATCTATATGCATTTTCACCGTGCTGCGATATATCAAGCCCCTGCATTTCTTCAAATTCAGACACTCTTAAACCTGAAATTTTATCAATAATATACAAAATCAAAAGTGTTCCAAAAAATGAAAAAACAATACTTGCTATCGTTGAAACTATTTGTGCATTAAATAACTTAAAACTTCCGTACAGAAGTCCGTTTGCTCCATCAGGGTTAATTAAAACAGTGGCAAAAATACCTGTTAATATTGAACCGACAATTCCGCCTGTGCCGTGAATACCTATAACGTCAAGTGAATCATCATATCTGAATACACCTTTAAAGGTTGTTAATACATAACAAATCATTCCTGTAATAATACCTATTACAATTGCTGACATTGGTGTTACAAATCCGCAAGCAGGTGTAATTCCTACTAATCCGGCAAGCGTTCCGGACATTCCTCCTAATACGGTTGGTTTTCCTCTGTGTAAATATTCAACACCCAACCAGGCCAAAAGTCCTGCAGCAGCCCCAAGTTGAGTATTAAGAAAAGCCGTTGTAGCCAAAGTTCCGGCGGACAATGCACTTCCTGCATTGAATCCAAACCAGCCAACCCATAAAAACATCAAACCGATAAAAGTTAAAGTTAAATTGTGAGGAGGCATATTTTCCGTTTTGTAACCCTTTCTGCTTCCGAGCATAATGCAGCAGGCAAGAGCAGCTGCACCTGAAGCAATATGAACAACAAGGCCGCCGGCAAAATCAATTCCGCCTATTTTACTAATCCAACCACCGCCCCAAACCCAATGGGCAAGAGGACAATAAATACAAGTTACCCATAAAATCAAAAATAACAAATAGCTTTTAAATTTAAACCTTTCTGCAAAAGCCCCTGTTATAAGCGCAGGAGTTAAACAGGCAAACATCATTTGGAATATGAAAAATAATTGGTGAGGTATTGTTAAACCTTCGCTTGGAGCAAGAGAAACATTTTTTAACATAGCAAAATCAAAGTTTCCGATAATATTTCCGTCACCTCCGAATGCTAAAGAGTATCCGTACAAAAACCAAATAACAGATACAATACCCAATGCCACAAAACTCTGCATAATTGTACCCAATACGTTTTTCTTACGAACCATTCCTCCGTAAAACAAGGCAAGAGCAGGTGTCATAAGCATAACAAGAATTGATGATATTATCATAAAACCCGTATCAGCATTATCAACATAAGATAAATCCTCTAAAGTTATAAATTTAGTAGTTTTAAGTGCAAATAAAGAGCCGATAATTAACGTTGCAAGCAAAACAGCAGTAAATATTATAACTTTTCTAACCCTTAATTCTTGCTTTTTTGTGTCTTCATCTTTTATTTTTGACAAAACAACTGTAGTTTCTTTTTCATTAATACTTTGAGCCATTGTTATTTCCTTATAATTTTCCTAATCTTTAATAATTTTTTGCACCAATAATAAAGGTGCAATTTAGCGCACCTTTATGTGTGAAAGTAGATTTATAATTTTGGAAGATTGTAAATTATTAGTTATACACTAAATTCAATGCATTTACCCCTACCCCTAGCGCATGTTGAGATACATCTCCACTTCGAGAGGTGTTACGTAAGTTCTGAATGTATCACATTCTTTTTCTTTTGTACTTACAAACTCATTATAAATATGTTCACCGAGTGCATCTTTTATAATATCGTTTTTCTCTAACAGTTCCATTGCTTCTTCCAAACTTGCAGGCAGAGAATCTATCTTAGCACGTTTACGTTCTTTCTTTGTCATGTGGTAGATATTTTCTTCTATCTGAAGCGGTGGTTCAATCTTGTGTTCAACACCGTCTAAGATTGCAGCAAGAATAACAGTCAATGCTAAATACGGGTTGCAGCTCGGATCAGGTGAGCGGAGTTCAATTCTTGTTGCATTACCGCGTTTAGCCGGGACTCTTATTAATGCAGAACGGTTTGCAAGGCTCCATGCCAGATAAACAGGAGCTTCATACCCCGGAACAAGTCTTTTATAGCTGTTAATTATCGGGTTAGTAACAGCAGTAAATGATTTAACGTGTTTCAAAAGCCCGCCGATACTATAAAGAGCTTCTTTTGAAAGCTGATAAGTTTTTTCAGGTTCAAAGAACAGGTTTTTACCGTTTTTGAACAAAGAAACATTACAATGCATACCCGAACCGTTAATTCCGAAAATAGGTTTTGGCATAAATGTTGCAACTGCACCGTTTTGTTCAGCTATTGCAGAGACTACATACTTAAACGTCATAATATTATCAGCAGTAGTAAGAGCATCAGCATATTTAAAATCTATTTCGTGCTGACCTCTTGCAACTTCGTGGTGGCTTGCCTCTACTTCAAAGCCCATTTCTTTAAGAGTTTTAACCATTATTCTTCTGAGATTTTCACCTTTATCAGAAGGAGCTGCATCATAGTATCCTGCATTGTCATGTGTTTTAAGGATTGCAGGAATGTCGTTTTCATCTTTTTTGAAGATAAAGAACTCCGCTTCCGGTCCGACGTTCATTGTATAACCGAGCTTTTCAGCACGGGCAATCATTTTCTTCAGATTGCATCTCGGACAACCTTCAAACGGAGTTCCGTCAGGATTATAGATATCGCAGATGAACCTTGCGACTTTAACATCTTCATCACTTCTCCAAGGGATGATTGCAAAAGTTTTTAGGTCAGGATAGAAGTACATGTCTGAAGTTTCTATGCTTCTGAAACCTTTAATTGAAGAACCGTCGAGCATAATCTCATTATTGAGTGCGCTGTCTAACTGTTCAGCCGGAATTGAAAGGTTTTTCATAATTCCGTTAATGTCGCAAAATTCAAGCTTTATAAATTCAATGTTGTTATCTTTAACAATTTTCTTAATTTCTTCTTTTGTAAGAGTTTTTTTATAATCAATAATGCTTTTTGTACCCATAGTCCTGTTCTCCTATATTACAAATTGATTATATCTTGTAAGAATCAGCATTGTCAAAGTTACAGAACAGGTATTATTTTGTAAACATTAATAAAGAAGTTGAATAAATATTATAAAATTTTATTTGTAAATCAAAAATTTCTAATTTTTTAAAAATTTTTTGGTTTTTTATTTAATCGAGTTCAAATTTTTTATAAATTTAACTAATTTTTTTGTCATTTTACATTTCTTAATGTTAATAATCCAAAAATTTTATATAATCTATGAATCAAACAAAATCCGTTCGAGAGATTTTTAAGGTCTGTTTTTATGATATATTTGAGAAGTAAAAAGGAGCAGCCGTGAGCATAAACGAAACAATAAACGAATCCGGAGTAACGGAAGTCACTGCAAACTATTTGCAGAAACCCAAAATATCAATTATTGTTCCGGTATTCAACTCTGAAAAATATATTGAAAAGTGTCTTTTATCACTCATAAACCAAACAGAAAAAGAAATAGAGATTATCATAGTCAATGATGGTTCTGATGATAACTCTGAAAAAATTGTTACCGAATTTGCCCAAAATGATACAAGAATTGTTTATGTAAAACAAGAACACAAGCTGCAGGGAGCTGCCAGAAATACAGGCATAAATCTTGCAAGAGGTGAATATATAGGTTTTGTAGATTCTGATGACTGGGTAGATTCAGACTATTTTGAAAAATTATATTCAGCAGCAAAAAAATATAATTCGGATTTGGCTCTTGCCACAAATGTAAGAACCGGAAACGGAAAAACCAAAAAGCGTCTTAATATTACAAAAGAGATATTTTATACAGATTTACAGTCAAAATTTGATATCTGCAATCAATGGAAAGACGGATGTCCGACAAATAAAATATACCGCAAAGAGTTTTTGCAGAAAAATAATATTTTGTATCCTGAAAATGTTTTTTGTGAAGATAAAATTTTTACTACAAAAGCTTTATACCATGCAAACGGAATTGTAAGTGTTCCCGGAATTTATTACTATTATTACAGAAATCCCGATTCTACGGTAAAGAAAAAATATAAAACAAGTAAGTTTAAAAACGACAAAAATAATGCCAGACTGGAAGTTCTAAAATTTTTAAAAGAAAATAACGCACAAATCCGTGATAAAGATTTTTGGGCTATAGTTAAAAGTATATATATTTTCGGAATTCCGGTTTATACCAAAAAAGAAAGTTTGCACACCGCAAGACATTATATTTTATCGTTTATAAAAATTAAGGAAGAAAAGATTTGATAGAGGACAATTATAACGTACTTCAGATACTAAAAAACAATAAAAATGCTGCAAGTGTTGAGGAGCTTACAAGCATTATTCTTGACGGCTTGAAATCTGAAGTTATTTCAAAATCCGAAGAAACATTGTTGAACCTGATTTTTTCCGAAACAACATCTCAGGAAAATCTGGACAACTTCTTAAAACAGTGGGATATTGAAGTTGTAGGCGGGCATAAAGCACTTTTGCTTTCTTATTTTATGAAAATGCATCCCGAACTTAAATTTTCTGATTATGTTGCACCGAGATTAAAGGGACTGCTGCAGTTTTTCAGGTTTAAAAATATGAAACTGATTTCCCATTACACAAAAATCTGTAACGAACTAAAAAAGTCCGATATAGAATTTTTAATCTTTAAAGGAGGTTGTATAAAACACCTGAGACCTGAATATCCAAGGATAATGGGAGATATTGATATTCTGGTTCATGAAAAAGATTATATTAAAGCTGGCAAAATTGTTGAACAATTGGGTTATGATACCGCATGGGATATTCACAGCATTGATATCCACCCAAAAGACAGTGAAGAAGGCATTATGGATATTCATAAATATATAATAATGCAATCGGACAAAGAAAAAGCCTTTATACCCGATTTATTTAAAAGAGCCACAAAGCAGAATGTTTTTGGTATTCCTGCCTTGGTACCGTGTAATGAAGATTTATTATTTATAACACTTGTTAATCTCGTCAGAAACTTAAGGAATAAAACAAGCTATTCAGGTATCCCGTACACACTGTTTGACTGCAAATTTTTAATCGATTCAAAGCCTGATTTTGACTGGAATATTGTTATTCAAAACTCTAAAAAGACAAAAACAGAAAATCACGTTTATTTTGCCATACAATTTATAAACGGAATTGTCCCTAATTTATTACCTGAAAAAATAAAATATGATACTTTTTTTGAAAAAGAATTTGAAAAATATTGTATTCTTTTAACATATCAAAGATTTTATTTGTGGGAGATGAAACAAAAAAGCCATCAAATGAAAATCAAAGATATCTTTTCAAGTTTTGAATTTTTTAGGGAATACTTAAAATTAAAACCAAAATATTTTATTTTAAAACTGGGAATTATAAGAAAAAATCCTGTTTTTGCTAAAATAATATTGAGAAGGGCAGGGCTTTTTGCATGAGAATCGATAATCCGGCAAAAGAAAAACTAAAAGAATATAATGATAATTTGCTTAAATATATTAAAGCAAATTATAGTCTGGTAAAAACATATTACCTTGACCTGGGAGTAAAAATTATTCGTTTGCTTTGCTATTCGGAAGAATTTATTCCGCACATTCAAAAGCAGCTTACATATACTCTTAAAGATAAAGCTGACAGGTTTGATGCAACAGTTGTTCTTTGGCAGGAAAAAAATATAAAACAAATCTACAAGCATATTATGCCGGAATTAAACCCAAGAAATAATTTGAAACGCAGAATTGAAATATTAACAAAACAGTGTAATTCATTTGATGACATGTGGATTTTCGATAAAAATTATTCCACGATGAAACCTCTGTTAAGTATTGATTTATTTCAGAATATTGTTAATTCCTATGACGAAGAAAACCAAACATATTATTACGGTGTGGAAAACCTTGAACCGGAAGAATTTATTAAGCAAGGGCATATTTTTGTTCAAATACTCAACAATATTTTAAAAACAGAAAATACAAACCTAGTGCATGGTGCCTGCATCGGCTTAAATAACAAAGGTATTTTATTATGCGCAAGAGGACAGAGGGGTAAATCTACTCTTGCAGTTTTAGCTATGATGGAGGGTTTTGAATACGTTTCAGATGATTATTTAACCTTGGAAAAAGAAGGAGAAAACCTTTTTGCACATCCTATTTATTCAATAATTACACTTTCACCAAGGATGTATAACGAGCTTTATGACAGACTGGAAAACTCACGGTTTGTGTCTAACAATGCAAGAAAAGACAAATATGTCATAAATATTTCCAATTTCCATAATCAATTTAAGAAAAAATACCCTGTTAAATTGTGTATGTTTCCGGAGATTGTTTCGGATAAAGAACCATCCGTCAAAGAGTGTTCCGTTCAGGAAAAAGGCAGAGCCATTACTCACCTTGTACACTCAACCGTTTTTCAGATGAATGACAGGCACGATATGAAAACTATAAAAAAATTAATCAGCATGGTTAAAGAATTTCGTTTTTATAAAATATGTTTGTGCAATGATATATATAAGAATGTGGAGTGCTTAAAAGATTTTATAAAGGAGTATAACAATGGCTAATTACCAATTAAATGAAACGAAAATGTTTGCTGATATCACAGACGGAATTGCAATAGTAATTAATTCCGAAACAGGAATATACTACGGAATGAATGCTTTTGGAACACAAGTGTACGAAAATCTGGCACAAGGTGTTTCCACAGAAAAAATTTGGGAAAAAATAAAAACACTCGGAACAGAAGAAGATAATTTTAAAGCATTTATAGATGCAATGCTTGAGAAAGAAATTTTGCTTTCCGGCACAGATTCGGGAGCGGAAGTAAACATAGATGAAGCTATTGCCAAAGAAGACAATTATATCCTTGAACTTAAAGAATACAACGATGCCCAGGAACTTCTGCTTGCCGATCCGATTCACGAAGTTAAAGAGGAAGAAGGCTGGAGCCCTGAAAAATCTTCTCTTAATGAAGATAAAGAAGATGTTGCCCGTCGTGAAGCAAAAATGGAAGGGTAAAGAGGTAAAGTAAAGGGGTAAGTATTAAAAAATGCCTAAAGTGTCCGTTATTATACCTGTTTATAATGTTGAAAAATATCTTCCAAAGTGTCTGGATAGTGTAATTAACCAAACATTAGAAGATATTGAGATAATATGCATTAACGATTGCTCAACGGACGGAAGTTTGACAATACTAAAAGAGTTTGCCTCAAAAGATAAAAGAATAAAAATCATAGATTTTGAAGTAAACAAAGGCGTTGGCTTTGCAAGGAATACCGGAATTGACAAAGCGAGCGGAGAATATATTAGTTTTCTAGACCCTGATGACTGGTGGGAACCGGCTTTTGCAGCAAAAACATATAATAAAATAACGGAAAATGACGCAGATATTGTACAATTTGCTCATAATCGCTATACAGATAAGAAAATACAATATGACATAGTTAACAAAATTCAAAATGTTATTAACGGAATCAATTATAATGAATATTTTTGTGATTTTGTAAATTTGGTTTGGGATAAAATATATAAAACTTCTTTTATTAAAAATAATGATATAAAATTCCCGTTGAATATTCATCCGACGGAAGATGTTCTATTTGTGCTGGAGTGTTTTTCCTATAAACCGAAAGTTGTATTTTTGCCTGAATGTTTATGTAATTATCGTATAGACAGAGATGGTTCGGCTATGAAAAAATACGATAAATTGGTTATTAACCAAATTCAAGCTGCAAAAATTTTGTTTCAAAGCGATTTTTTTAAAAACTCTGATGATGAATATAAGAAATTATGTATTCAAAAACTCTTTGGCGGAATAGTATATTTTTGTATTTTAACCATTCGCAAAAATAGTCCCATGAAAGTCTATTTATCGGAGCTAAGAGATTTTGTAACAAATATTACTGATTATATTTCAAAAGAATTGGTTTATAATAACAAAGAATTTAAAACACTAATAAATTTTGTTAATATTCATAACAAGCAGAAAGAAAAACATGACAAAAGTTTCTGTGATAATACCTGTCTATAATACCGAAAAATATCTTCCGAAATGTCTGGATAGTATAATCAATCAATCATTAGATGATATTGAAATAATCTGCATTAATGACTGTTCGACTGACAGAAGTTTGGAAATACTAAAATACTATGTCCAAAAAGACAAAAGAATAAAACTAATTAATTTACCCCAAAATAAAGGTGTCGGATATGCAAGAAATATCGGCATAGATAATGCAAACGGTGAATACATAGGCTTTGTCGATTCTGACGATTTTATTGATTTGAATTTCTTGGAAAAATTATATATAAAAGCCAATGAAACAAAAGCAGATGCAGCAAAAGGGAATATTTATAATTATGATATTAATTCCGGTAAATCAGAATTAACTGATTTTTATAAAATGAATGAAAAAATAAGAAAGAATAAAGCTTATTTTTACTATGGTTTCACAAGCGCAATATACAAAAAAAAATTTCTGGACAAATATGAAATAAGATTTCCCGAAGGAATAAAATATTTTGAGGACCCCTATTTCAGTATAAAAGCCTGTATAAATTACAGTAAAGTTACCTTTGATAACAGTGCTAAATATTATTATTCACAGTATAAACATAATTCTGTCTCAACTCATGCAATTCTTGAAAACTTTAAAGATTTTAAAACTATCGGATTAAAAATATTTGATTTACTGAATGAAACCAATGTATCCCCAAAATCATATCATATAATTGCCTCTTTTTTGTTTAATTTTGTAATAAGCAATTACCATAATGCTAATATAAATGAAAACATTAGAGAATCTTTATTTGGTATAATCATAGAATTTTTATTTATTTCTAAATACAACCAGACAATCCCCAATATAATTTACAGGAAGTTTACAGAAGAAGTATGTAAATACAAATACTATGATTTAATTTTAAAATATTATAAAAAATACGATTATCTGAACAAAAATCAGAATATAGTCAAAATTCTTATAAGTTATATAAAGCCGTCATTTTTATTTAAAACAGATATTTTAACACCGATTCATCTGGGCAGGTCAGTAGAAAAAGAAATTTCAAAAGACGGAATTGCAAACGATAATGATATAAAATGGCTTCATAAAAATTGTGTGGGAGATGACGATTTTGACGGCAACATTTCATATTTAAACCGCAGAGTGGGCTTTTTTACAGGAACTTTTTGGGCCTGGAAAAATTATGAAAAATTGGGCAATCCAGAATACTTTGGTTCTATGGGATACAGAAGATTATTGTTTCCTTGTTGTTTAAATAATATTGAAAAATATGACTTAATAATCCCAAAGAAAAAATTTTTTAGAGAAACACTGAAATTACAGATGATAAAATGCCATGGAAAACTATTTTATGATATTATGATTGATACTATTGAACATGTTTATCCTGACGATGCAGATAATGTAAAATTCTATTTTAATAGGCATTCCGGATATTTTGCCGAAATGTACATTATGAAAAAAGAAATATTTTTTGAATTCTGTAACTGGATGTTAAAAATATTAAATTATCTTGTAAAAAAATATCCTAATGCTATATCTGTTCCGCAAGAGGAATCCTGCGGTGTAGAAACACTGCTTAAAAATTTTATAGGTCATGACCTTGATTTATCTGATAAAGAAACCGATATAAGAGATTTTGCTTTTATTATAGAAAGGTTAACCGGATATTTTTTATATAAATTAACTTGTAATAAAATTTATAAATATAACGAAGTTTATATTTTTGAGCCTGATTATATCAGTTCAATATGTGAAAAAGAAAATTATAAAGCACTCGTTTTAAACAAAATGAGGCAAAATGTATTAAGTTCGCTAAAAAGAGGTAACACAACAGAAAAATGATGAAAAAAGTATCAGTAATAATTCCCGTGTTTAACGGGGAAAAATATTTAGCCAAAACACTTAATAGTGTCCTTAATCAAACTTTTAAGGATTTTGAAGTTATTTGTATTAATGATAAGTCACAGGATAATACTTCAGAAATACTTAAAGAATATTCCCAAAAAGATGACAGAATTATGGTTATAACCAACTATGAAAACGTAGGTGCCGCAAGAACAAGAAATGTCGGTATTGATATGGCAGAAGGTGAATACATATATTTTCTTGATGCAGATGATTATATTGACGAAAAATATCTCGAATGTATGGTTAACAAAATCGAACAGAAACAATGTGATGTTATCCTGAATTTATCAATTATGAATGAAAGTAACGGACACAGTGTTGCATACCACCATCCGTCCATGCCGGAGATTAAAAAAGAGGGCGAATATCTGGATAATATCAGAACAATCCATGATGCACCCTGTTTTATTTGGGCAAGAATGTACAGAAAATCTTTCCTTAATGAACACAATCTGCGGTTTTTGAACATTCACGCAACAGATGATGTTGTTTTTAACACAATTGTCAACATGTATCTGGACAGAACTTTTGTATTTTATGGTGAAAAATATCACTACACGGTTAATAATACCTCTGTCACGGGAGTTGCAAAAGCGGTTGATGACAGAGATTTGCAGCATATAAAAGCTCATTCGATGATTTATGATTATTTAAAAGAACATAACAAACTTAATCCCAAACTAAAACTGTTTAGAGTTTACCCGTTTATAAAAGTTGACACCAACGAAAAATTTGAGTTTTACAAAGCATTCTTTAAAAAAATTGAAGCTGATTTTTATATAAATGAAAACATTTATAACGAAATAGAAAAGTATTTTGCATACAGTTTGTTAAATTCATCAAACTATGAAGAATATCTAAAAAATTACAACAAAGTTGTAACAATGGGATTTCTGAGAAGAGGAGCAAATAAATAATGAACGATTTAATATCAGTAATAATTCCCGTCAAAAACGGAAGCAGGGGTAAATATTTGAATCAGGCGATTGAGGGTATTCAGGCTCAAAATATGAATGTTGAAATAATCGTTGTTGATGATTGTTCCACTGATAACACTGTTGAAATTGCCCAAAGTTATGGCTGCAAAGTTGTAAAGCATGACACCCCAAAAGGTCAGGTATCAGGAAAAAACAGCGGATTAAAAGCTGCCTGCGGTAAATATATCTTATTCCACGACCATGATGATATTATGATAGAAGGAGCACTAAAAAAACTTTATGATGAATTTGAGCCTGACATTATGGCAACAGAAGCAAAAGTTCAGGATTGGTATTCACCTGATTTATCTGATGAAGAAAGAGCAAGAACACTGATTAAACAAGAACCGTACTGGGGATTATTCACCGGTGCTATTTTAATAAAAAAAGAAGCTTTTGATAAAATAGGCTTATTTAACGAAGCTGTTCAGACGGGTGAAATCATTGAATGGCAATCCAAAATGGACTCTAACGGATTAAAAATAAAAAAAATCGACTTTGTTTCAACAATGAGAAGAATCCACTCAACAAACTTCGGCAAGACACACCAAAATACAGAGTTTAAAAATTATGCCGCTATACTTAGAGCGAAATTGAGAAAATAATTCGGGATATTATATGAAGTTTTGCCGTACCCATCACTTTTCACGCAATTTTGGAAATAAATACAAATTTAAATTCTCTTAACTGCTTTTGCGACAATATCTCTTGTCTGCCAAAAGAAAACTTTGCCGTCTTTTCCTATGCCGCCTTCAATATCCTGAGGGTGTTTAAAGAATTTTTCCAGAACAGCAGCACCTGAGGTTACAATGCCCAAAATCGGTGTTAAAATTTCCCAATCTTTAGATATTTGACTCTCTTCAAGTTTATAGTCCGTGATACTTCCTTTTTCATCAATCACATACTTACCCTTTGGTGATTCTACACGTTCAACAGTAAATTCTTTTGATTTTTTGTTGTATTTAATTAAAGCATTACTTTTTGTCTGCCAATCGACTTCATTAAACAATTCAATTATTGTATTACCGTCTCCGTCATCAGAATATAAAGTAAAATTATATTTTGGTTCGATATAATCCTGAACTATTACAGCAGGTTGTATTTGCTCATTTTTTATTCCAAATTTTTTATGAAAGTTTTGTGTATATTCAGATTCTGTTGCCTTTTGGACTACATCTTCCAATGCGGTTCTTAATACTGTACTGTCAAAATTGCGTTCGGAATTATAAATTCCTGCGGAAGAAAAACTGTCTAAGTCTTCTGTATTGAAGTTAGAGCGAACAATTAAATCTCTTTTGTTCATACCAAGTTCTTCTACCTTTTTATTAACCTCCTGAGTATAAACACTGTTAAAAAATGCATCTTCTCTTTCTACAAAATTTTCTATATCCATATATTTTTGAAGCTTGCTAAGATAACCCTCCGGAATTACAAAATATTTTGAAACAGATATATCCTTTAATTTACCCTCATTAATAAGTTTTTGTATAAGAGAAAGCCTGTATCCTTTATTACCACAGTTTTGAGGAGTTAATTCATCAGACTTGAGCAGTCTTTCGACCTTTTCTATCAATGGAGGGGCAAATGATATTGTGGTTGATATCTGACCACCCGTTGAGGGTTTGATTTCTTTCCAGTTAACAACTCCGCTTGTATTATCAACAGAAAGGTATTTACCCTCTTGTTTTTTTATTTCATTATATTTATCTTCATCAACAATAACACTCATGACTGATAAGTTATTCCTGTATTGATTCCCATAGTGGCTAAGCTGATTAAATTCGCAAGAAGATGTAATTATACCTTTAATATTTCGTGGTAGTCGAGTTAATTGGTCAACTTCGTATTGTTGAATACTATCTATTAATAAAATTATTGGCATGTCTTTGTGTTTTTGTTCATCGTATTCTAGCTCTCCATCGGGTGTACATTTTGCAGTCACGATTTTCCCTTCTGCTATACCTTTTGCATAATTAAACTCTGTTGGCAGTTTGTTTATTTTTCTGTCTTCTTTTGATGCAATTCTTGCAAGTTCTATGGGGTTTACAATTTGCTCTTCACCATTTTTTTCATATTTACCTGTATCTTTGTAAAATATTCGGTATCTATCGGTATTTGGATAAACCATAGTGGTGTAATACTTACCGTCATAAGACATTGGAAATTCATATTTAAAAACTTTATTTTTATATCCTAAAGATTTATATTCTAAAACAGGTTCTTTTCCCAGGTTTTCTTCATTATCCGTAGAAATTTTACTAAGTGTATAGTTATGTCCCAGCTTTTCAACAGTAAAATAATTGGCTTTGAAATTTACGGGTTGATATTTACCTCTATTTACACTGATTTTATTTATTTGCACTGTTGAAATATCCCTTTCTATATACATTAAAACTGAAAAAAATATTTTTTGCCAGCTCCGTTTTGTTTTGTAGAAGAGTTCTTTCCGTGCAAAAGGTAATTAGCAAACTGCTCAAAAATGCAGTCAACAAAAAAAGACTACTTGATTGTAGTCTTTCTTTAAAATTTGGGCCCGGAGGGATTCGAACCCACGACCAAAGGATTATGAGTCCTCTGCGCTACCGCTGCGCCACAGGCCCACTGTGTGCGACTTATTATTCAATTTTACGGGCTTGCGTTAGCTTGCGCTACCTACCTCTCCTCAAAACGTGACGTTTAGTCACCTTTCTCGTCGGCAGAGTGCCACAGGCCCACTGTGTGCGACTTATTATTCAATTTTACGGGCTTGCGTTAGCTTGCGCTACCTACCTCTCCTCAAAACATGACGTTTAGTCACCTTTCTCGTCGGCAGAGTGCCACAGGCCCGTAACGACTTCTTAATAATATTATCAAGTAAATATTCAAAAATCAAGCACTTGTATATTATATACTAATAGAACATTGAAAAGTCTTTACATCTGTACTTGTCAAATCGTTCTTTACAACAAGGTATGTCTTTCCCTGTTTTTTTTATCTTTTCTGTTACCGTTAAAACTTATACTGTGTTTACCGCTATTATTTCCACTCTTATTTGTAACACACTCATTTAAAAATTCTTCCGATGACATTATCCACATAGCATCCAGCAATTCTGAATAAAAAACAAAGTAGTAATTCGGTGTAGGTTTGTGTTTTATACACGCAAAAAAAGCCGCATCGTTCTTTTTTACATTTTTTGAACGTGCTTTTATCTGAACCTCTACAAATTCACCATTGCCCTTTTTTATTACACAATCAACACCGTGGTCATCTACCAACGGAACATATACGTCCAAACCTTCCAACAGCATTTTTCCGATAATACTATATTCTGCACTTTTGTCAAACCTTGTTGATTGTTCATTTTTAATTCCCATTAGCAACTCCTGAATCTTTATTCTGGTTAAATCATATCATTAATTTATGGGCTTTTAAACATATAGATAGTTGACTAATTGTATTTTACAAGCAGTAAATTAATAATTTTTGTATGAAAATTGTTGTAATAGGCGGTGTTGCCGCAGGTGCCAAAACCGCTGCAAAAGCCAAAAGAAATCTGCCGGATGCAGAAGTTCATATTTATACAAAAGATAATTTTGTATCATACTCAGCCTGTGGCATGCCTTACTATATTGCAGGCGATTTTCAGGATTGGCGGCAGCTTATTGTCCGTTCAAAAGAAGAATTTGAAAAAAGCGGAATTCATATTCACACAAAAAAACAAGTGATAAAAATTCTGCCTGACAATAAAAAAATTGAGGTAAAAAATCTTACAACCAAAGATGTACAATTTGTTGAATATGATAAACTTGTTATCGCAACGGGAGCAGAACCGTTTATTCCTGAGTTTTTTCATAAAGATTCAGAAAATATCTACACACTCCGAACTCTTGATGACGGAATTGCTGTCAGACAGGGTATGAGCAAATCAAAACATATTACTATCATTGGCGGAGGGTATATTGCAATAGAACTTGTTGAAGCCTTTGTTAAAAATAAAAAAAACGTTACCTTAATTGAACGTTCATCTTTTATACTCTCTATGCTTGATGAGGATATTTCTTCTCTGATACAGGATTACATGCTGGATAATTCCAATAATCTTGTTAAGATAATAAACAAAGATACCGTTAACGAAGTTAAAAACGAAAACTCCGTTCTTCATATAAAAACCCAAAAAGGATATTGTTTTGAAACTGATATGATAGTCATAGCTTCCGGTGTAAAACCCGTTGTAGATATTGCTATTGATGCAGGTATAAAACTTGGAGCAACAGGAGCTATAAAGGTTAACAGCCGAATGGAAACCAATATTCCCGACATATATGCCTGCGGTGACTGTGCGGAAAAAATTAACATGGTTTCAAATACACCGATGTGGATTCCTCTGGGTTCAACGGCAAACAAAGAAGGCCGTGTTGCCGCAATAAATTTGACGGGCGGAGTGGAAGATTTTGAAGGAGTTTTGGGTTCTGCAGTATTGAGATACGGTTCGCTAAACATTTCCAAAACCGGACTTACGGAAAAACAAGCTATAAAGCTCGGTTATGATGTCGTTTCCGTACTTATAACCAAAAGAGATAAAGCCGGATACATGCCGGAGGTCAAAAATATAACTCTTAAACTTGTGGCAGATAAACGAACACACAGAATCCTTGGAGCCCAGGCTATCGGATGCGGAGATGCCGATAAAAGAATTAACACCGTATCAGTTGGACTTTTACAGGGAATTACGGTTGAGCAGCTGATAGACGTTGATTTAACTTATGCTCCGCCCTTTTCAACAAGTATTGATATTTTAATCTCTGCCGCACAAATTTTAAAAAGCAAATTAAGCTGATTAAAGATTAATTTCTGTATGCTACAAGGATTCCGCCCGGAACTTCCACTATTTCATACTGAAATTCATCATCAGAATCTACTGCATCTACAAATGTTTGTACCTTTTCAGCATGTGATATAATATTATCTGCAACAATCATACATTTTTTGGTTAAATGCGGTTTTATCAGGTTAAAGTATTCAACATACTCCCTTTTGCTTGCATCAATAAAAACAAAATCAAACATTTTATCATCGGGAAATTCACGAATTATTTGACATGCAGAACCCTGTATCGGTGTAATAATATCATACACACCGCATTTTTTAAAATTCTCTATTGCAACACTTTGTCTTTTTTCATAAAATTCAATGGTTGTGAGATGTCCGCCTGTTTCTTTAAGTGCTTTTGACAACCACAAACCCGAATATCCGTTTGAAGTTCCGATTTCAAGAGCATTCTGCGTATTTATCATTTTGATAAACATATTCAAAAGAACACCTGTCTTGCGGGGGATATTCCAAAACTCTTTTTGAGTCTGCTCTAATTCTGCCATAACCAAATTTGTTGTTTCATCAAGTATTATATTCATAATTAATCAAACAATCTTACTTTATCAGCTATAATTACATCTTTTATCGGAATACTTAATTCATAAGTTTTTAAGACTGTTCCGTTGTTTAAATCTATAATAGTATAGTAGTTATTCTTTATATCGGTTACAATAGCATAATTTGTTCCGTAAATACGTGTTAAACCGGAAGAAAATCCGCCTGTTTTCAGCTCAATCTTGCCTGCAATTCCGGAATTTTTTGTATCTATAATCTGTATTTCATTACCCTGAGAACCTAAAACATACAGATTATCACCCTGCAAAATCATTGCTGTGGGTTTGCTTACCGTTGTATATTCATTTACAAGTCCCAGTGTATCATAATCGATTACTGCAATACGGCTTTTTGTTCTGCTTGAAATAAACAATTTATTATTTGCATAAGCCAAAGCGGATACATTCGGGAACTTGCCTATGTCTTTTAACTCATAATCTTTCTTTAATTCTATCGCCCAAATTTCATTGTTTAATTTATCTACGTAAAACAGTTTATCGCTTCCCAGAAATATATGTTCGCAATATCCGTTAATTTTGATTTTCTGAACTAAACACATTGTTTTCAAATCAACAACAAAAATTGTTGATGCTGAAGGTGAAGTAATATAGGCTTTTTCATTATTTTCATCAAGCAAAATCTGCTCAGGGTTAGAACCCAGAGATATTTGCTTTATAAATCTTGAATCCGCTACTGAAACCACATCAATAAAAGGTCTGTCATAACTGGTAACCAGCAGGAATTTCCCTTCACGAACAGCTTTTACATCAATCGGTATAGATTTTTGTGCCAATGAATACTTAGGTACACCGTGTCCCGGTTCAACAACCTGAATATTCTTTGAATAATTGGTTGTAACAAAAACTATTTTATTTGCCAGTTGAGAGATTAACGGCTGCGGTCTGTCAGAGCCGGCATTTTTAATAAAATCCTCAAAAGTATCTTCATTATTAACTTTTATAATATCTTCACTCTTTGTATCAATCTTTAGGTTACCAATAATTGATTTAATATTTTCGGGAATAATCAAACCGCTCGGAACAAGCATGTCCTGAGGCAGCAAACCTGTACGAACCTCCAGCGGCGGAGTTGCCTGATGCATGACGGTTCTGTGTCCTTCTCCGTCAGTCAGCACACGCATTAGTACAAAGTCATTATTAAAAATAACTATATTCGGCTCCTGACGCAAACTCAATCCTGCCGGATATGTTTCTTTTATTGCAAGTGATTTTTTATCCGCAAAAAGTGCCGGATAAAGCGGTAAATAAATAGTGTTTGATGGCATAATGATAACACCGTCAAACCTTATATCAACATTGGGAACTTCATTCTTTATGTAGGTTTGGACTTCGTCCGGAATTTTTGCAGCAAATGTTGCCGACGAGGTCAATATAAATATTCCTAATATTAATAAAAACTTACGCATTTTTACTCCGAGGGTTATTCCGTAATTTTCATTTTATCACAAGATAATCATTTTGAAAAATTTTATCATTAATTTATAAACATACAGTCGCCATAACTATAAAAACGGTATTTATTTGCTATTGCCTGTTCATAAGCCTTAAAAATAAATTCTTTTCCGGCAAGAGCACTTACAAGCATCAGCAAAGTCGATTTCGGAAGATGAAAATTAGTAATAAGTTTATCTATAACCTTAAATTCATAGGGAGGATAGATAAACAGTTCCGAAGCAGATTTGCAGGCTTTTATTTCACCGAACTGTTTATATGCAGTTTCCAGTGTTCTTACTGTTGTTGTGCCTACTGCAACTATTTTTTTACCTTCTCTCTTTGCACTGTTAATTAAATCAGCGGTTTCCTGAGAAATTTCAAAACTTTCGGAATCCATTTTGTGTTCCAGAACATTTTCACATTTTACGGGACGGAATGTTCCGATTCCGACATTAAGTGTTACATATCCGATTTGAACTCCTTTGTCAGACAATTTTTTCAGTATCTCTTTTGTAAAATGCAGACCGGCTGTAGGAGCGGCGACAGAACCTTCATCTTTTGCATAAACCGTTTGATACCGCTCAAAATCAAGTTTTTTTAATTCTTCTCCGGTCATTTTTCTTTCTATATAAGGCGGTAACGGTATGTTACCCACTTTATGCAAAATTTGCAGTATATCACCTTCATAAATCATTCTGACAAGCCATTTTCCGTCATCAGGCAACGGTTTTATAACTTCTGCCGAAAGTTCTTCGGCTATCTTAACAACAGTACCTTCTTTTACTCTTTTTGACGGCTTTATTAAAACTTCCCATTCTTTTTTATTTTCAGTTTCTTTAAGCAGAAAAACTTCAATTTTCGCACCCGTATCTTTAAAACCGTACAATCTTGCCGGAATAACTTTTGTGTTATTCAAAATAAGAACATGATTTTCATCAAGCAAATCCACAATATCAAAGAAATGCTTGTGTAAAATTGTACCATTTTTAACCCCCAAAACCATCATACGGGAGTTTTCCCGTTTTTCTGAGGGAACCTGTGCAATTAATTCTTCCGGCAATGTGTAATCAAATTCTGATACTAGCATAACAGATTTATTATACAACAAATATTATTACGCATATTATAAATAATCAGGGTTAAATTCAAACTAAAGAATTTAACCCTGTTATAATATAAAATTTGCAATAATACTGTCTGTTATTTTTCTGTTATTTGTTTCGCATTTGCAATATCGGAATCACTGATTCTTTCGGCTTTTTTTGCATCTTCTGCTTCAAGCTGTTTGTTTATAATTACGGTCTGAATAATCTGGAAGCAATTACTTACAACAAGGTACAAAAGAACACCTGCCGGTATTGGAATTACAAAGAACGTAAATCCCAGCATAAGCGGCATAAATATATTCATTGATTTTTGCATTTGTGCCTGCATCGGATCCTGATTGGCATTTTTATTCATCGCCATCATAGCTTTTTGTGAAGCAACCATGGTGAGCATAAATAATAACAACAGTCCCAGTACATCCAAGTTAAGAGGTTGTTCTTTTACTTCCGTTGTCGGGAATGATGCTCTTAACTTTCCGTCCTGCTTGGTAAATGTCATTGTTTCTGTTTCTTTTGTTTTTACATCCGTTACGGAAAGAATAACTTTATTAATTTTTACCAAATCATCAAATTTATAGTTAAAAGTATCATCCAGATTAAGTTTGAAATCAGCATTCTCACCCGGTGTAAAATCGCCCTGAATTTCTACGGCTTTATTTGGTTTTTTAACCTTTACATCAAGCCTCGGATTATCCTCACCGTCAAAGTACACTGTTGCTGTCTTACTTGCCAAAAATCCGTCATACCTTGAAACACCGAAAACACCGTCATTGGAAACTCCGGCTGAAGATTTCATAGTTGCATCAAGTCTTTTTATAAATAAAAACTGAGAATCGCCTGCCATTTGTATAAACTGAGGGCTCATCAATGTTGAATATAACAAAATGAATATTGGCATTTGTATAAGAAGCGGAAAACATCCTGCCATAGGATTAAATTTATGCTCCTTATAAAATTCCATCATTTTTTGCTGCATCATTTGCGGATTATTTTTATATCTGTCCTGAATAGCCTTCATTTTTGGCTGCAACAACTGCATTGTTCTCATAGAACGTTGCTGTGAAACACCCAAAGGCCACATTGCAGCACGAACTATTATTGTCAGCAATATAATTCCTATACCGTAACTGCCGGCTATTGAAAGCATTTTTAATATTTTTATGGTTAAAGTAGTAAAATCCATATCTTCTCTTCCCTTGATTATATCCTTGTAAAAACGTACTATCTGTACACCACTTAAGAATACTTTAAAGATAATTTCAAGTCAAACACATGGGATACTAAGCTGTTTTTATATTAAAAACCAATCAGGTTTGTTATACTTAAAAATTTTGTAGTATAATCAATTTTATCGGAGGATTTTCAAATGCTCGTTGTAATGAACAGCCATGCAACCGAAAAAGATATCCAGAGGGTTGCATTATTTATTGAATCAAAAGGTTTCGAAGCCCGTGTTTCCCATGGTGAAGCAAGAACCGTTATACACGCAATAGGACTTAAAGAAGTTGACCTTAGAGATTTTGAACTTCTTAAAGGTGTAGATGAAGTTATCAAACTTTCTACAAACTACAAACTTGCTGCCCGTCCAAGTCAGGGAAAAGATACCATTGTCGAAGTTAATGGTGTTAAATTCGGTGATAAATATACCGGATTAATTGCAGGACCATGTACTATCGAATCTTATGATCAAATGGATGAAACCGCTCAGGAGCTTGCGGAATCAAATGTTAAAATCATAAGAGGCGGAGCATTTAAACCGAGAACCAGCCCTTATGCATTTCAGGGATTAGGCGAAGAAGGTTTGAAAATTATAAGAAGTGTTGCCGATAATCACGGCATGGCTGTAACTTCCGAAATTATGGAAGGTTCTCAGCTGCCAATGTTTGAAAAATACGTTGATATTCTCCAAATCGGTGCAAGAAATATGCAGAACTTCAATCTTCTCAAAGAAGTAGGACAAACTCATAAACCGGTTATTTTGAAAAGAGGCTTATCATCTACTTATGAAGAATGGCTTATGTCAGCGGAATACATTATGGCAGGAGGAAATAACCAGGTTATACTCTGTGAAAGAGGTATAAGAACATTTGAAAAATACACAAGAAATACCCTTGATTTAACAGCAATTCCTGTTATTAAAAAACTGAGCCATCTGCCGATTATTATTGATCCTTCACATGCCACCGGTTTAAGGGATAAGGTTGAACCGATGTCAAGAGCTGCTGTTGCCGCAGGCTGTGACGGTTTAATTATTGAAGTACATTATGATCCGGAAAGAGCGGTTTGTGACGGTGCGCAATCACTTTACCCTTGGCAGTATGACTTGTTATATAAACAAATCAAGCAAATCGCCCCGATTGTCGGAAAAGAAATTATATAATTTTAAAAATATTTTCAGAAATATAGCAATTTCTCATGCTTAAAATACTTTATATAAATATAAGTATTTTTTGTACACAAATTTTTGAGGGAAATATGGGATATTATTCTGACATTAAACATGCTGCCGGTACACATGTCAAAAAGAATTTTTATAATCCGATAATAATGAGTTCATCGGGTTATGCATGCTTCAACATGTACAACAACTATGAGTTGTACAGTAATACATACAAAAAAGTTCCTATATGGCATCTGCCTGATTCTATAGATTGCATGGATTTTGATTCCGACGGTTCAAAATGGCTTGAAGAAGCAAATAAAAACGATGAAGATGAAATTTCCTTATTTAAAAATTCTCCTAAGGGGAAAAATGTTAATCTGGAACCATACTGTATGGAGGAAACATTCACCATATTCAACGATCAAAGTATTCAAATTGAAGGTAAAACCAGAAAATACAAAATACTTGAAAAACATCCGAGCGATTCCGAAATGATATCCATAACAGTAAAAGACCGGACAAATAAAGTCGTTGCCGAAAAAATATACAACATTGAACAGGATGACGGAAGAAAACTTATTCATCTGTACGGAGAAAACGGAAATGATAAATTTGAAGTCGTAAGAGTTTATCCGTTCCAGCCCTCACAAAACAAAGCAACAGATGTAGTTAATTTTGTATATACATCAGAATTCAGTAAATTTATCAGAGGCGGTATTTTTGAACACGAATACTATCTGCTTAACGGAAAAGAAGTAAAAGCCGAACAAATTAGTATGTATGAATACGAAGTAACAGATGAAAACGGAACAAAAACTATCTACAAAGTAAAATAAAACATCTCAAACAACGTATTTTTTTTAATACCTATCTATTTAACAACTGAAGAAATGAATTTGATAGAATCGTCAGCTAATTCTCTGATAAAATCTTTTGCAATTTTGTGAAGCGGTCTTTCATCAAGTTTTTCGAAAACAGCATATATAGGATCTCCGCCGTTGTTGAATCTCATTTGTCTGTCTTTTTTGTTAAGATAATAAAACTGAAAGTCAGAA
>JAEEHV010000066.1 GCA_016280955.1 Candidatus Gastranaerophilales bacterium
AACATTTCATTCTAAAATCACTCCTATGTCAACTTATGCTTTTAATAGCGCCGTAGCTACGCATTAAAACGGCAAACTCATTAGGAATGAAATTATATTCCTAACTTATTTTCTCCGTAAAAACCGCAGCTACGCCCATGTTTAGACGATAAAAACGCTATTTATTCACCACGGTGTTTTTTCATTCAAACATTCACACCATAAATCTTTATATGCCGATTCAATTTCAGCTGCGTATTCATCTTGACCTTTTTCTTCTATAAGTTTCCGATAGCTCACAAGAAGGTTATACGCAGCCTTTACAGCTTTATCGTGTCTACGTGATTTCTTTCTTGAATCTTTCATTTTATCCTCCTACATTAAATACACAAACGATTATTACACCACATAATATTGTCAAAAGTGAAAGCGTAAATAATATAAACATCACGCATATGGTAATTAGTATTGATTTTGATTCAAGAAATTTGAATTTATGAAATATCATTTCAATCAGCAATCGGAACAAAAAATATAAACCTGTTATAAATCCACCAAAGAAAAGGCAAGTAGCTATTCCCATAAAAATTTCCATAGTTTATTCCTCCGTAATTGGTATGACAATATCCTTGTTTAATATCAAGATACTGTCACAATCCCAACCGTATAAATACCAAATTCAGCTTTAACATCAGAAGCCCACAGCCCACCAACAGGTTTGTTCCTCGGATAGCAATTCTGAATCGGCACAAATCGCTCTTTATCAAATTTATTAGAGCCGTAATGAATATAAGTTGGGGTCATTTAGTTTTCCTCTCTATGAAATTCAATCTTGACTACACCACAGGGCATATCATTAGTTGATTCTGTTGTTGTGAAATCCTCTGGTGACGGAGTTTCCCAATCATTGTTAAACAGATAATTCGCATACCTCTCACATTCACGCAACACAACGCCATTTTGATAACCGTTCAATGTTACACGAGCAATAAGTCTATTCTTTTCATCTGTCAACAAAGTATTCTTGCCGTTCTCACTAATCATAAACTTTGCCTTAAATGGTTTCGGAAGGATATTTAAGATTTCCTCTATCTGCTGTTCGGATAAATTCGGATTCTGCCGTTTCAAATCATTGCGGAAATATTCTCTGTCGTCAATGATAAACTCAACATAATCGGTGCTGTTGGTGATGATTCTGTAATCACTGTCTTTTTCTCTTGGGATAATGTCAGCTAATGGCTTGCGTGATTCGCACACAGCTACTTGTTTCCAACGCCAAGTTTGAACAGGCATTGAATGATTACCGAGAATATTAGGCATTGTGTAGTTTTCCTTACGTTCTAAAAAGTACATATTTTCCTCCTAAAATGATACACAAAATTCTAATACATTCCTACTAATTAAAAAAATAAAACCTGTTTTTCCTAACAAATTCATTATACCATGCCACAATAGAAATGTCAATAGAAAATGTAATAAGTTCTTAACATTTTTTATTGTACGAGGTAAATTCCTTTTTCTTGCATTTTAAGAAACAACTTCTTGTCTAATTCTCGGAGAGGTCTGATTAGGTCTGGGACAAAATCATTATCCTCAATCGCCTTTGTGTAATCACTAAAGTTATCGTATATCTTTGTGATGATATAGTCAGCGTCAAGATTTCCACTTGCAGCGAATAGGGTAGGGTCAATCACCGAATCACCGCAAACAATAAAGCAATGCCGAGCGTATAATGACTTATCAAAAACAGAAATATAGCCGTATGCAACTTTCCATTCGCCTGATTTGAATTTAGACATCATAGATGTTGAAATACGAAATACATTGTTGTAACACATTTTAGGCTCTATTTTGTTTTTGAATTTCTCGTACATTGCCTTACTTGTTTGTATGTCAAGTTTCATTGTTTGCACTATCCTTATTAGATAATCTTTTATTTCGTTCTTCTTCCAAAAGTTTCTTAACTCTCTCAATTTCCTTTGTTGTATGTGGCGTTCCACCAGAGTTCATTTCTATATACCACTGTAAAACTTCCTCTTTAGTTTTTAAATCATTAACATTAAAGAGAAAATCAATATCAATCGGTAATTTATCTTCATATTCATTGTAGTAATGACCAAATGCAGGAATTTCATTGCGAAGGAAAGCAAGCGCAGCAGTAATTCTTTGAAGTCCATCCACACAAACTAAAGTGTCACCATTGATATTATTGATATATCTATAATGCCAATTAGGGCAATTAAAATAAATTGTTCTTGCGGATTTTCCACCTCGCAAAATAAACTCAACATAAGCAATTTGTTGTTCTTTTGTCCAAACATGACCTCTTTGAAAATCGGGATTTAATTGTAAGTTGAATCCATTAGCATAATCATCTATAGTCTTTTCTAAATATCTCCAAGACGTATTAACTTGATAATGCCCTACTCTTGTAAATTGGGGTATCGCAGAAAATTTCATTATATCACCTCTTTAATCTTTATTCTTTACATTGATGTTCCTGTATTCTGAACGTGCCTTCCTCTTCATTGAAGTAAAACTTTACGGATTTACCGCAATTCGGGCATTTTCTTATTTCGTAATCCTCATACGTTGTCAATAATTGGATTGCCTTGTCATATTTATCTAACCTTTTCTTATCAGCTTCAGTTAGTGACTCAAATTTTCCGATTCTCGTATAATCGCTGTTGTGTCCTAAATCAGCAAGTTTCACCTCTGTTGCTATCGGATTTTCCTTTATAGCCTTAATATAGTCCATATAAGGAACATTCTTTTTATGGGTCAACAGTGGAAGTGCATTGATAACTTCATCAGGAAATCCTTGCGCTTTCAAATCATCAAGAGTAATATTGGTATCTTCCACTACGTCGTGAAGCAGAGCTACACAGGTTGTAATTTCCGATTTCATTTGTTCTGCAACGTGATAAGGGTGATACACATAAGGCATACCACATTTATCTACTTGGTCTTTATGAGCGTTAAAGGATATTAACAACGCTTTCTTTGTTAGGTCGGTATAAATCATATCGTTAATCACCTATAAGCTCACCCCAAGCAAGATTTCCTTCGTTATAGTTTCTCAAAACCATATCAATAACTTCCTGCTCGTTGCCGTAGTCAAACGCAACACCAAACTGATAATCAACAACGCCGTATTCCTTATACGTTGTGTAAACTTCCGCTGTGTGATGTTCTGTATCGGCGTATTTGCGAGGATTGAAAACCACAAGGATAACTCTATTATCTTCATCGTCAAGATTGATGATTGTTGTTTTAGCATTTTCGATTGTCATTTCAATTTCTCCTTTCAAGATAAAACTGTTATTTGATTGTTTCTGTTTTCCTTACAATTATAGTATATCACATTATTTGCTATATGTCAAGCGTTTTCGTAATTTTCTTTATTTTTTAATATGCTGATTTTCTGGTTATCTTTGTATGAGATTTTCCGTTGGTGAGGGCTATCCATAGTTTACTACATAGACGGTGATTGCAACCGCAGCAAGGATAGCCGAAATCACAGCGGTAAAGAGTGCATACTTAATATTACTGATTTTCTTTTTAGCCTTTTTCATTCAAATTTTCCTCCTGATATACCAAATTTTAATATATTAAATTTTAGTATAGTATATACCAGATTTTAATACACCATATAGTAGATTTTAATATAGTATATAGTAAATTTTAATATAGTATATACCAAATTTTAGTATAGAAATAAATATAATAATAAATATAATAATAAATGTATAATAAATATAAGATAGTTGCGCGTTCGCGCTTCTTTTTCATTTTTTGTATGGAAGTTCCGAAAAGTAATATGTATTTTCTTTCCTCCGTGATTTCTTCAAATATCCCTTGTCAATAAGGTCTTGGATTGCTCCGTGATAGGAGGATTTATTGATTCCCCATTTTTCGCAATCCATCTTCGATAAACCAAATGTATATTGGTCTTGGTTTTTGGCTATGTATAACCATAACTTGAATGAATAATTTTTGAGATTACACATAGCCTTCTGTAAAGCTGTATTACTAACATTGATGAATAGTCCGTCATTTTCCTTTTCAACAATGATTGTTTTCTGATTAGGGTAAGTGTTCATTTTCCACCTGTGATTTACAAAAGTCTAATAAGTTTATGAGGAAGGTTAAGAAAACCCATCAAATTTTCCGATGGGTTAGTCTTAACCGTTTTCTTCCATATCTTTCCGAATAAGTGCTTTAATATATCCTAATTTGTTCTCTGTGATTTCCAACTTATTGATAATATCTTCATCTTTGGAATAGGTGAATCTAAAGGTGTATGCTTTTGTGTTATTTTTGATATAGTTCTGTTGAGAAGCATATCCTGTTTTCTTTGCATATTCTCTTTGTCGCGCATTTTTCCGTTGGCGTGCTTCTTCTTCTGTAAATTGCTTAATTGCCATTGAATCACCTCTATTCTTTTTTAGTATAGCAGAATTATTATTATTAGTCAACATAATTATTTTTATATTCAATTAATTCTTCATAACTACCAATTCTATATCCTGCAATATGATTATATGGAACAATATCAAATGTTTCATACCTTTCATCATAAGCAATAAAGATTGGATAGTTATGTGAGGTAGTAGTGTTAAGAATCTTTTGAAAACTTTTTGCTCTAATATCTTTTGCTTTTTCCTCTGAATAAGCAGGATATGGCAAGTCAATTTTTCCAAAATAACCACTGCATTGCTGATAAAACCTATTTTTCCTGTGGTTTCGGCTGTGTTTCATAGCTTGTTCATAACTCATACAATTACCCCCTGTGATTTCTCTAACAGATACGGATTGTCAAACACATTTCCGATTATGGTTATCCTTGTATTACAGAATCCAAAAAGAGGAATAAACTCCTTTTTCCAGCCCCAGAGAACGCCAAAACAACCCCTACTAAAGACAACTTTTGCTCGTCCACATACGCCTAATTTTGAACCATTTTTTGATTTCGTATAATCAAACTGTAATATGTGATTCTCATAGATAAGATTTCCTTCTGAATCAGGCACATTTGAACACATAGATAGTGTTGTTTTGTCTATCTGAAAGGTATCACGATACACCTTTCCTTCTGAATTTGAAATATAGTGTAAGTTCTGGTTACAATCTGTGTAGTATTCACCGTGAACCCATTTAGGATTTTCGCTTTGGGTTTGTGCCATAAATGTTGGTTTCCACATAATCTTCCTCCTAAATTAAAAAGAATAGCTATGTACGTTCATTTGCATAAAGATACTCTCTGTTGATTCTACATCAACAATTTCCGATAGTTTTTCCATTTGTTTTCTTGCTTTTTCTGCACCTTTATAGATATAGTCAAAGTAATCAAGTTCTTGCTCGCTCATATGTTCAAAATCACATTGTCCATTTTCTGTCCGTTTGCAGTTTCTCCAAAACCTTGATAATTCTTTATCAAATTGCTTATACTTTTCTCTTGCTTTTATATACCGCTTTTGTTCTGGCGTTAAACCTTTGTATGTGGTTTTGTGAAGTTTACTGTCAGCCTTTGCAAAACGCAAATTCTGTTTATTGCTATCTGTCATTGTGTTCCTCCTGCCAATCTAAAATGTCTTGTTTAGCTCTTATGTATTCACGTCTATCCCTGTTGGTATAGTTCTTTTTGAATCTTCCGTAAGTTCCAAAGATTCCTGCGGTATTAGTTTTAGCTGAACACATAGGGCAAGAGCAATGGATTTTTCCTTTACTATACTTTCCGTCCTCGTGATAATAAGGAAATCCGTATACTTCTTTTGCTATCTTCTTTTTCCGTTTGATTTTCTTTTGACGGAGCTTTCTACGTTCTGCTCTATTACGCACATAATCACCTCTTATATTGATTCTGCCCTCAATGTCCCGTTACAATAACCACAACTATAACAACTTGGATTCTTTACCGCAGCACACATTCTTTGCTTCAGATAAACGTGTCCACATTTAGTGCAAATCAGCTTGTGTTTATATACCGTTGGATTCGCTTGCTTCATTATGATACTTTCCGCTGATGAAGCACATCTTGAAATAGAATAGCCGTATTTTCTGTTCATTAATCCTGCGTACCACTTCCATTTCTTTCCGTGATTCATACAATCCTTGCAACTATGCAAAATCTCGTGAATAATTGTGTCCTTTAAGGATTTATCGTCAGGGCATAAAGATTCGTCAAGAAGTACATTGCTAATGCTTATGGTATATTTTCCGTTCGGGAGCTTTTTGCATTGTCCAAGCCTTGTTTTTGCTCTTGTGTTTATTGTAAACTCGGAAATGTCACCGTGGGGAATACCCACGGCTTCAACTTCCTTCAAACAAATTTCCGTATAAGTATGTAAATCACGCATATTATTATCCTCCTATCACGCTGCCAATCCGTCAACAAAACGATTGATTTCGTGCCACATATCAGTTTCCAAACGCATAGGCACAACCATGCCGCAAAGTGTATCACCTGTGAATCTCCACGGAGTAACCGCATTGTGTCCGTGTATGGTGTATTCTTCGTCTACCTTGTCAAATGCAGTGAGAACATCATACATAAACGCAGGGTCAAATCCGATTTCGATTCTAACATCATCAGATACCTTCGTGTCATTGTAAATCTTATCAGCCGTCTTAATCAGCGGATTCTGAATGAATGTAATAATAGAATTTCCCTGTGTAACGATTCTCATAGGTGATTTAGCCTTCTTTGTGATATAGCCTTTGTATTCCTTGACAATTTCAAGAAAATCCTTTGTGTCAGGCTTTAGCGTATATCTGCTTTCCGAATTAAGAAGCCTGTCCATATCGAGCCAATCACCGTCTGTGCGTTTAAAGCTATATGTAAAATCCTCGCCGCAGAAAGTGATAAAGCTCTTGTTCTGGTATACACTGATTTTGCGGTCATTACACTTCTTGTCGATAATCTTCTTCAGCTCTCTGAGAATGTCACCTTTGATACAGAAATTCTCTTTTGCATTGTCGTTAAACCAATCAACCGATTTGCGGAGCGCGTGATAACCACTGATTGATTCTACATATCCTCTTGTATCGAAGTGATAACACTGATACAGCGGCTTCGACGAGCTATCTGACAACGTAGCTTTGAGAATTTCCAACGTGTTCAGAAGTTCCAAGAAATCCTTGATTGTTGCAATGGGTTCATCAGCATTGTTGACAGTAGCAAGCGGAGGAATAAACTCATTTTCGTCGGTAACACAACCGAGCTGCATTTTCTTTTTGCCATTGGAAACGATAATGCTGTTATCGGTGGTTTCAAAGGTTAAATATCCCTTGATATTGGTGAGCTTCTTGATTCCGTCTGCGTGAACAGCGGCAACACCTTCCTCGGTGATATGTCCGTCAATTGACGTGATTGTAACGTCAGAAGTCAAATTGTTTGAGCGGAATGATACAACGCCGTTTTCTGCGCGGATAATAACGGATTCCAAAATAGGCATACACGCAGTATAGCAGAGGTTCATTGCCCTCGCTGCCTTGTTTTTGAAAATGTTTGAATCAATAGTGAATTTCATAACTCATTCTCCTTTTATTAAATTCTAACAGGTTTCTGTTAGTGAAGTTATTTAGCCGATTACCTCGGCTTTCATTGTCTTTATTATAGCATATAGCAAGCCTATTGTCAATAGTTTTTGTAAAATTCTTTAATTTTTAATATTACATTTTATTGGTGCTATAACACAGATTATTGTCATTTTTCAAAATGGAAGAAATTTGGAATTTTTGTGTCAAAATTTCTTTATTTTTGAAAATAATAATTTCTTGGCAAAAGAGAAAATAAGCCCCGATATTAAACCGTGACTTATTTAATCAATTCAATTTGACAAAACCTTAATTTAAATTACTCTGCATAAACTTTATGATTTTACATATAATGTGCTATAAACTGCAAATTATCATTTCACAACATAGGCACTTGTAACAATGTTCAAACCACAACAGAACGGTTCTGCCCATTTCACCTCTTCAACTTTCATTCCGTTTTTCTTTTTAATAATAAATCCGCTTTTTAATCCACTTATAAAATCAGAATGATATATTGTATTAGAGCCATATCCTTTTTCAACAGATTGAAGCACAACTTTTCCGTATGGTGGAGTTTTATCTATTATTTCACATTCAACCCATTTTTCTCTTGTTGTATTGCTTGTCCAAAATCCAACCAATCCCCACGGTGTCATAATACTTTCTAATGGGTGCATTAAAATATAATAATGTGCGTTTTTGTCAATGTTGTTTTTCTTAAAAAAATCATTTTCCTTATACATAATTTTTCACCATAATTATTATTTACAAAAATCATATTCTTCTTTTGATATGATTCCATCTTCTGCCATATCATCAAGTGTTCTGAACGTGTAAAAATCAGTGCTATTCATTCTATCTTGTTTTCTTAATTTTTCCGCTAATTCACTTTTGCCATAGAAAAAGGCTTTATACATAGCTTTTTCAATCTGCTCTTTTAGATATAGTTTTCTAAAATCTTTTCTTTCTTGAATAACTATATTTGCTGTATCAACAATATGTTGTAAATCAATAATACGAATGTCAGAAAGATACAATTTGTTTAAATTTTCATTATCCATTTTTTTTGACAACCTCCACTTTTTTGATTTTCTATACTGTCTTATAATAGATTTTACGGAGTCTTGGTAGCTTTTCCATTACCGATTCCGCGCTTTTAGCCAACGAGCGCAATGACCTCATACCTTTTGCCGTTGTCGGTACATTATCCAAAATGGTATAGTATTGCTCAAATATATTCATTGATTCAAAACGCTGTTGAAATTTATCGCGGATTTCCTTTGCGTGTGCTTCGATTTTTAAGCGTTCATTATGCTTGATTTTCTTTTCTGTATATGTAACATTACCTCCATTAGTGATGAAGGCTATTTTCTTGTAATCGTTTGTTTTAGGGTCAATCATTGCTTTGTTATATACAGTGATTCCGTTTCCGCAGCTTGCAAATAAAATACTCATTCAGTTTCCTCCGTCTTGTGATTTTCCTTTTTGACAAATGCAAAATCAAATCCGATAGCATTAGCCAATGTTACAAAATCGTGCGCTTGTATATCTGGGTCTAAAATCATTTCTGATACATTTTTCCTGTTGTATTTATCCGTTGAGAATATCGTGTTTAGTTCAGTTGCTAATTCATCAATCGTCCTTTTTCTATCAACAAGCAGATGTGAAAGTACAAGTGTTGTTGCTGGGATTTTCTCGCCCTTGAAATCAACATACTTTTCCTCTGATAGTGTGAATTGATTGCTGCCTGTCATTTGATTCCTCCTAATCTGCGAATAATTCGATTATGTAATCTGTGGTTTCCCAATCGTTAATCCACTTCAATATAGGCGTTTCATAACCTGTTCCTTGATAATTTTCATCGTTGATAACTAACTCAAATATTCCGTCAAAATCAGGTTCGCCGTTTTCATCCCTCGGCTCGATAATATCAATCTTTCCTTCACTATATGCTCTTAATACCGATTCAATAATATCAAGTTCAGGCTCAACAAGATAACTGTAGAGAATTTCCTTGTCTGCCGTGTGTTCAATTTCTCTATAAATCATTTGTCCTCCGTCACATAGTTTCCGAGTGTACCCTTGATTTGAAATGGTTTAATCGGCTTAAAATCAAGGTTTTTCGTGTTCACAGGCTTGCCGTATTTGCCTACAGATAGCGTTATATGTGGTGTTTCAATAGCGTTGAATAATTCCATTACCTCTGGGATTTCCTTGCTCTTATGGGATATTTCGCTAATCAGATAGCCTTCATTTTCTCCGTCACAACCATATCCTGATACGGTCATTCTAAAGCTGTAGCCAAGATATGGTTTTAATTTTTCAATAACGGATTTATCAGGCATATACGCAAGTGTCAAATGTGGGTGAGAAATTTTCCTTGATAATATTGTTTTAGCTGTGATACTCTTTTTAACAAAGATTCCTGCATATACAACCATTGATTATTTCCTTCCGTATTTCTTAAAGATTCTGCGCTTTTCCGCTTTAGATTTTCCTGTCATTTGTTTTAGCATTTGTGTTGTGTCGTTGCGTTTGTATCGTTTCTTCCTGTTATCATCAGCCATACACGATAAACCGCAAGCAATAAGAATTGCTCCTATAATCACAAACGGCATTGTATCACCTACCATTCGTTAAAATTTCTTTTTGGTCTTTCATCATAGAAAAGAGTATATCCATTGATGTATTGTGAAAATTCTTTGCGTTGTTTTACATTCGTCCATTCTATTGTTTCCATAACGCCGTCAGAAAATTTCAAATCTGCCATAGGAGTATAACCACCATTGATGAAGTAAATTCTAACGGCTAAAATATGTTTTGCAAACATAATTAAATATCACCACCTTAAAAATCGCTTTCGTTGCAAGCCTTGATATATTTTCTTTTCGCCGCTGTAAAAGCGTTGATGATTTCCTCTGAAAATCCAGCTTCGCTCAGATAATCACGATATGTCTTGTCCTCACCGTATACGCAATTACAGAAACAACTGCACACGTCCCAATCGCCCTGCCAATTAATATAGTATTCGTGATTTGACATTTCCTTGTAAAATGCGGATTCCATATATTCGGGGTCGTATGTGCGCTGCTCTCTGATTTTATTAAACTGATTGAACAGCTCAATGTGATGATTCACAAAATTCTCTTTGCTCTTGTCGTAGTATGCAAAAGCAACTGGATTGTAAATCATATTTTCGATTGCCTTTTTAGCCTTCTCGCGTTCCTCATTAGTGCCTGAAAACCACAAGGAAATGTAATCTTCCTGCATACCGTAATAATTGCGGATAAAGTATGATTTCAGTTCCGCTTCGTCATAGCTCTTAATCGGTGTGAGAAGTTCAGCTTCGGTGTACAACTTGTTATTTAACGCCTCAATGTACCATTCGCGCAGTTCGTAAATTGCCTTGCCTTCGTGGTGCAGTGCGTAATCGTCAGCATAGCGGATATGGTGATTATTCTTGAAAACAAGTGCGCTGTAACCAAAGTAGCCGCCGAAGTCAACGAAATAGATATTGTGGTCTTTAATAACCATTGACTCAATAGCCATTTCCTGCGCGTCGTTCTCGGTCATAGCTTCGATTTCTTTAATTGTCCATTCTGTTGTTGTTGTTGTTGTTGTCTGGGTCATTTTATATTCTCCTTTCGATTCTATAACTTGTGGATTGTGTGGGTGATGTTGCAATAGAAAACCTAAACGGTACTTCAATTTCCTTTTCAATGATTCTGCCGTGGGTAATATTCTCTCTATAGGAAACGCCGATTTTCAAACGGTCTGTATAATCGTTTTTAGGCGTATTCCAACAGCTATATGCGTATCTTGTCGGTGAGGCTGCATAATATGCGCCATATTCAACAAGATATGTTTCGCCTGTTTCTTCGTCGTGTTCAAACCAATTCAGATAGATTTTAGGCTCTGCATACGTTTTCATATTATTTTCCTCCTTGTTTGATTGTTGTGTGTCCTTAAACGATAATTAAAGTGATTATATATTAACCATTTTAATTATCGTTTAATTGCCCGTATAGCCGATAGCGCAGCTTTATGTAATTACTTGATTCCCTTATTGAACAGGAATTTGATACCCTTTAACGCCCAAGCTGGGGAATAGAAGATTGCAGCAGCGATTCTGCCTACATTGCATTGCCCGTCAATAAACCTTCTTTTCATGTCCTCTGGTGAGTACATTGCCGATGTAACAATGTTAAATCCCAAGTACA
Source organism: Candidatus Gastranaerophilales bacterium (assembly GCA_016280955.1). Classification (GTDB taxonomy): domain Bacteria; phylum Cyanobacteriota; class Vampirovibrionia; order Gastranaerophilales; family Gastranaerophilaceae; genus CAG-196. The sequence continues at coordinate 11,742 of JAEEHV010000066.1, forward strand.
GGCAAGCAACGATAATGATAGCGATTGTCATAGTTTTTTCTACCTTCCTTTTTTGTTAAATTTATTTTAACCGCTTTTTGCGGTCAGATACATAATACAAAAGTCTAACAGGTTCTTAATTGGCTTTATGATTGCCGAGGTTTTAACTCGGCTTTCATTGTATTTATTATAGCATATAACAAGCTATATGTCAAGGGTTTTTGTAAAATTTCTTAAATATTTTTTTTGATTTGCGTGTATAAGAATAATACAAAATTCTAATAAGTCTTTACTGTCTTTAGTATACTATATAACAGTTGATTTGTCAAGTGCTTTTAGAATTTTTAATATTGAAATTTTCTGGCAACGCATAACAGGATTTCTTTATTTTTCAAAATCAAGATTTTCTGTTTGTGGTAAGAAAGAAGCCACGGTTTCCCGTGACTCCGTTTATTTTCTTCCGTTGATACCGTGTCCGATTGCGCCAAATCCCCACGCTATAACCAAAATTATTAAAATCCATTTAATCATTCAATCACTCCCTAAATACGATTATATTATACCCTTTTATGAAGGGGTATAATGTCACCTCACAGTACAATGTGGATACGGTTGTATGCGACAAACCAAGAGTCGATTGTTCTGTCAAGATAAGATTGAGGCTCTTTATGTTTATCGTATGCGTTCGGTTGTTGTTCCGCAAAAACAATGCACAGATTTTCAGACTTGAACATATCAGTATAGATTGTTGCTTCATAAATGTTCGGGTCGCCTGCGTCGCTGTCGTCGTTCGGATATTCCATAATACACAAATCAATGTAATCTTCTGAATAGTCCGTGAAAAACTCTCTAATAGTCATAATCAAATCTCCTTTCTTGTATATACTGCTTTGCCACGATATAAAATCTTTGTTATGTCTAATGTGTAAAGTATATTATCCTTATCGTAAAGCTCAATACCAAGTGAATTAAACACTTTCTTTCCGATTGTATCACTTGCAAAGGAATAATAAGAAAAGTAATCATTTAACCGCAACAAGTTCATCAAAGAAATCACTCCAATTTTGCCCTGTGCCGTTTTACCGTCTTTTTCAAATTCAAGCGTTACGGTTTTTACTTCGCCTAAATTATCCAATGCGGTCGCGATTTCGATTTCATAATCTTCAATAAGTTTATGTGTTTCCAGATATTTACTGATAGCGCAGTTGAATGATTTTTGATAATCATAGTACTCTTTACTTCTATCCAAAACAGAAAGAAGCAACTCATTTTCCGTTGTAAATCCTGCGAGTAAATTCGCAATGTCCAAATCGGTCAATGTCGAATTTCTGCCTACTTTTGGAGTATCATAAGCGATTCCGTCAAAGAAGCTACGTCTATAGTGTTCACGGATTCTTGAAACATCTTCGAGTTCTTCCTCAATATGTGTGGGCTGAATTTTATCATAGTACTGAGGAAATGCCTCTTTAACCATTTTCTGATACATACTATCAGCATATCCGCTAAACGTAATGAAATTGTCATACTGTTCTTCGGCGTAAAATCCATTGTATAAGTCAAACACATACTTATTCACAAAGAAAAGCCTATTTTGTGCATATATTGCCGACAAATCATATTTGCGGTTTATATCTGCGAGTTCATCACCATAGAATACAGATGTATAAATATGTGTTGATTTCCCGATTGTATCTTTAATCATACGGATTCTTTTATTTCCGATTTCGATTATTCCACATTGTTCGCTTGATTTGCAAAAGTTTTCAATTTCCTTCAGCCTTGCAACGCTTCTTTCAAAATAAGTTGAATTGTCCATATTTTCCTCCTATCTTAACGCTCTTAAAAACCCATTTTTACCGCAAGCATTATTCAAATATTCTTCAAAAGAATAATTATATTCCTGCGGATTTTGTGATTTTAGTAAATCAAACTCACGTTTTATTGTCGATTCTGCCACAAGATTATTTGTTTCCGTGTCTATAAATATCATGCGTTCACCCCGCTTAATTGCCTGTCGAAAAATTCCTTTAATTCCTTTTTGGAATAATAGCTAATATCCTCGCCGTTTACAAAAATCTGATTATCAGAAACGGTATAGGGGATATTTAATCCCCATAATACCATTGCTAAAGTGTTGATATTGTACATTATGCGTTTCTCCTTTCGTGTCTAATATCCATTTCTTCCATTCTGATAGCTTCAGCAATAAGTCTTGCGGCGTTTTCAGGGGAATAGGGGAGTATCATATTAAAATCAATTTTATGGTCTGCCGTATGTGTCGGATTATAATATCCCCACCAATTACCATTACAGTCACAATAATATGTTGTAATTATAATGTGGGTATCGTGTATCTGGTCGATATATCCGAGCTTTTTCCAAATGTTCATCAGGTTATGTCTATCGTTCAAATCGTGACAACAAATAACCATTTCAATCACAAACTTTTCGCACTACCAACATAGAAGAAACAACGACGATTTTCTGCTGTGATTTCCGTTCTGTGAATGAGCTTTAGCCATTTAGCTTCATATTCCGATGTGGGATTCAGCTTTGAAATATCCATTGTGCACCTCCTTGATTTAGTGTGATAACATATCATAATCTGATTGTGTTTCCTGCCTGTCGTGTACTGATACAGCTCCGTGATGTCCTCCAACCATACGCCAAAAACGGCTATCGCTTGAAGCGGCATATGAGCCTCCTGCCATCCAGCCTACGCAACCTTTATCGGTTGAAGCGTAAGGCTCGATATGATAATAGATTTCATTGCCAAACAAACGCCTTTTAACCATCTTTACAAGATTTTCGGGCGGGTCGTTCTCGTCCACCTCGATAAATCCTTCAGGGCAAATCAGAAGAAGCTCGTCAAATCTTTCTGTAATGCCGCCGTTTGAACAGCCACGATATAATCTGTTTGAATAAACGCTAATCGGTAATGCTTTCATTTATGCAACCTCCAAAATGTTCTTAATCATCAGAAAACCAAAACTATATGCGATTTCCATTAGGTTATCCCTAAAAGCGCGGATTGTGATTGTGGTTTCTTTCATGTCTGCTCTGATTCCTGTTACTTCAAAGTTTTTCATTATTTTATTCCTCCACGTTATTGTCTGCGTATTCTCTTACGATAATGTATAGCCTACGAATAAAGCCCTCGCACTCTTCCATATCTTCAACAATGTCTTTAATGTGATACGGTGCTCCATTTTTGCCGTGTCCGTCATCACCAATCCAAAGACTCACTTCATATTCGGGGTCATAACTTTCATATGCTGAATAGATGTTATCCGCAAATTCGTTGATGTCCTCGCCTAAAGCTATGTCGGTGCTCCAATCCTGCCCAGCGGTTGAATACTTGGAGATTTCAACATATCCGCTGTCGTCGTCATAAATGGAATAATCTTCTTCTTCAAGTAAATCAATTAGATTCTGTGGGATTTTGAAAAGTTTTTTTGTCATATCTCATTCTCCTTTATACAAAATTCTAACAAGTCCTTAAAAACTTATTTTATAACGGCTTGCCGCCGCTTTCATTGTCTTTATTATAGCATATTGCAAGTTATATGTCAATAGTTTTTGTGATTTTCTTTATTTTTTAATATTAAAAATTTTTGGCAGCCGTTCCAATAAAATCTTATTTTGCAAAATATTGATTTTTCAATAATAGTATGCTCTGATATTAAAAATACGTGATATTGACAAATTTAATTGATTGTGGTATCATAAAAGAAAAGAGCACAGAGGTGATTTTATGGAAATGGATTTATATAAACGTGTCAGAATTTTAATGAGCCTAACCAATACAACTAACAAAGCATTAGCGTTATCTATCGGTGCAAATCAGAATGGATTTCCGCAGAAATTAAAGAATGGTAGACTAACTATATTAGAAAAGAAAACCATAGCAAGGGCGGCAAATTCCGAGTTTATCGCAAAGTTTGTGTTTTCTGACGGAAAAGAAATAACAGGGGATAGCCTAAAAGAAATTTTAGAAAAATCTGCTGATTCCGTAGGAATGTCAATGCGCCGATTAGCGTATGAGTTCCGAGTGGTAAAAGACGGTATGAAAATCAAAACGCAGAAATTGTCTGATTCAGAATTAGAAAATGTGTTTGAAGCGTTAGGTATTAAAAACGTGTTTTTCAATTTTTATTCATCACGATTAAAAAATGACAAGTTCACGGATTCCGAGATAGAACAACTTGCAGTGATTCTTGGAGCTGAATATCAAAACTATTTCATTTTATCCGACGGAAGTAAGATATAATCTTTTTAGGTTATATCTTATTTTTTACAAAAGCTCTTGACATATAACAAGCTATATGCTATACTATATATAGTAAGAACGCATTAGAATCTTGTATAAAGTTAGGAGTAGTGATTATATGTTTATCGGTCAACCAAAAGACAAAATCAATTTAGATGTTAAAATGATAGCACGATTCTATATTCCAAGTCCTTTTGGGTATCGGCAGGAGCAAACAGTATATAAGTTTTCTGATGATAACGGTAATATCCTCTGTTGGAAAACAAGCGGCGTAATTAACACTGATAAATGTGATAATTACAACGAACGTCGCGGATTGAGAATAGGCGATAAGCTGAACATATCAGCGGTAGTCAAAGAACATTACACATACCGCGACGAAGAAACAACAAGCATAATCAGGGTGAAATGTAACCACGTTATTGAAGAAGCATTGAGCAAGGCTGAACGCGACGAGATAAAACGCAATGAGCAGCTTGCTACATTAAAAGACGGCGATTTTCTTTATCCTATGCCGTATAAGCAGTACAAGGAGCACTATTCAGATTGTGAAACGCTGACTGGTACATACAAGGATAGAGATGATAAAGGTCGTATGACTCACGCAACTATCACGGTTATCATTCGTGAAGGTCGGTTGAAAAATTCAGGTACAAGATTCCAACATTACAGCGGTTATCAGTTCACCAACGAAAACGGAAAATATGTTGTCTATCGAGCTGTCAGCGAAGAAAACGCCTTGAAAAGATGTCAAAAAGAAAATCCAAATCATACTTGGGAATGTACAAAGATTTATAATTATCGTCATATGTCAGGTAGATTATCTTGGTAAAACAAAAGGCGCGGTTAATTCCGCGCCGATTCTTTTTGCTTGCCAAATTTTTATAGTTTTGCAAAATGATATTTTCCTGTTCTGATTTCAGAATTATTTGATTTTTCAAAATGCAAATTTTCTGGTTATAGTTCCATTCCATTGAGGGTATATCTTTCCTCATAAATCGCTTCGCATTTGCTGGCTATGTCTTGCAGTTCATCATATGTGAATTTTCCGTTGTTGATTTTTAGCGAGGCGTTTTGTTTTGTTCCTGATACAATAGCGGTTTGGGATAAGCCTTTAGCCGCCAAGAGCTTTTTAATCATTTCCGTAAAGGTCGGAGCTGTTATCACCTGATTACAAATCTTGAATTGGCTGATAAGTTCCACGCCGAGAGCCTGTGTGATAGTGTCAAGTAGCGGTTTCCTCTGGTTTTCGGATTCCAATAAATAGGTTAGTTGTCTATATGTGATTCCGCATTTTTCGCTTAATACATTCTTTTTGATTTCAGTGATTGCAATAGCTTTCTTTAGTTTCATTGTTCTATACACAAATAATCATCTCTTTTCAAAATAAGAATTTCTTGGTATGATGTGTCTGATTTCTTTGATTTTTCAAAATGTAGATTTTCTGGCAAGGTTAAAATGCTGCCCGTCGATTTCTCAACGGGCTATATTTTTTTATAAGAGTATGGATTCTACGCCATTTTTCAATACGGCACTTAAAGCATAAACGTCACCATTTGCCTTACCTTTTTCGCAATAACCTTCAACGGCTGCGAGAGCTTGTTCAAAAATTGGTGTGTCCCCGATATACTCACGTTTTCCTGTCGGGGTGTTAGGGCATTTGAAAATACGATAATATTTGATTTCCGCTTTTTGTTCTTCAGTAAGCTCATATAATGGTTTTCTGTTTTTCATTTTATATACCTCTTATTTAATCATCTTCGTCTATGTCGTCAATTTCTAAACGAGTTACATCTAATTCGCCTTCCCAACCATCAGGAAATAAAGCGTCTAAAATTTCCGATTCGCTATTGCCTTCTGTGTACAAATCGTTAAAGTAGATTTTTAATCGAATAGTTCCACCAACATACATATTGAAACCTCCTATATTTCTATTCCGTATGATTATATTAGTATTTCATATTTCAGGTAAGAAATCAGATATGCTCATTCCATGTGCTTTCCACGGCGCGCTTGGGGAGTAATCATCATCTTCATTTTCAATTTCGTTAATCATGTGTTCGTCGTTTGTTGTGTCAAATTCTATTGCAAACATTTAATTACCTCATTCCAATGTGAAAACAAAATCATATAATTTCTTGTAAAAATTTTCTCCAGTTCCAGTTGGTACATATCCTGCAACGTATGAATTTAATTCGTTTATCCATTCACAAATAAAATCTTCGTTGTCTTTGTAGCCACGCGCCCATTCCGATTTTGTGAACGCTTTGAATTTGTCAAAGTTATTCAGAATTAAATTTGTCCAATCGCAAGTAGCAGAATTATCAAACGCTCTGATTACATCAACTTTCTTTGCAAGTTCCATACAAAAGCGGTCGTAATCGTCCTCTACATTATCAATATAACACATTGTCACGGAATAGTCAAAGTCTATATCGTAACAATCGTAACCGCTTTGGGTAACTTTTTGTAGCTCATATAACTTCATATTATGCTCCTTTCTGTGTGATTCCTTTACTTTACATACTTATTATATCATATAAATTGTATAAAGTCAAGTGATTTTGTAAATATTATAATTTTTTAATATGCTGATTTTCTGGTGACTCATACCAAGCATTTGTGAGTTTGAAAAATGAAGTTTTCATGTGATGATATAAGATAAGGCTTGCCACTTTCGCAGCAAGCCAAATCAAGGGAGAATGAAAAGTAGTTAGCTGTTATCATACATTTCTGAAAAGAGTTTTAGTTCTGCGGTCAATCCTTCGGGTGTGCTTGCAAACTTCCTCAACCAAGTATCAAAGTGATAGGTTAAATAGCTTTCAAAATTATTGAGGCTATCTTCATCTGCGGCTAATTTTCTAATTGCATTACATAATTCTTGCGCTAATTCTTCGTATTTCATTTTATCCTCCTAACAGAATTTCACGTTAAATGTCTTTTCGATTTTTAGTGAGTCAGCGGTAACATAATCTCCGACGATTCTATCACCGATAAAAAGGTTTCCGCGATATACGCAATCCAAATCACTAAATGAGCAAGTTATCTTTGTGATTTCGTCAAGGCTGTTTCCGTACCACATATCAATTTTCATTTTCTTTTTCACCTCTTATCAACTCCTTTTCTGATTTGTCTTTATTATACCATATAACAAGCTATAAGTCAATATAAAATGCAAAATTTATAATTTTTTAATATCGGATTTTTCTGGTGAGATTTTCCGATAAATTATGATTTTTCAAAATTCAAATAAATTGGTAGGGGAGTGCCAAGAATTTATAATTTTCCAAAATAAAAATTTCTTGTATTGCTAATACAGAAAATCTTGATATTAAAAAATGATGATAAAATGAAAAGAGGATAACCATTTCTGATTATCCTCTAATTCCTGTCGGGTAATTCCTGCGCCCATTTTGTCAAGATTTCAAGATATTTTGTTTTCTCAGTTTCAAATTTATCCTTGTCTTTTTCCTTTATTAAGTGTTCGATTGCCTTTTCTTTCTTGCTGTAGGTGAAGCCTTCGGGCGGCGTGAGGTTATAGTCTATGCCAAAAGTTACATACATATTCAAGCTGTTGTAATAATGAGTTTCACAACAACTGATTGTTGTATAGTTCTTTTGGTTTAGGGTTCTGATGATTTCCTGCATACGTTCGTCAATGAAGATAAGCTGCCACGGTGGATATATTTTACAAGTGCATTTATTAACCTGATTAAAACAATGAGGGCAAACATACTTAAAATAATCTGCTTTTTTCCGTCTAATAATAATCACTCCTCCTCAAATTCATAGTCATATCGCTCTTTCAAATTTTCTTCTGCTGTGTCGTAAACTGCTTGAATATCGGATTTGATAAGTCCTGATTCTTCGATTGCGTAAATAAGCTCTTTTGCAATATCGCGCATTTCGTCTTTTGTGAGTTCTGAATACTTTTCATAATCAGTAAGAAAAGAAAATCCTTTGCCGTTCTTTAATGCTTCGATAAATTGTTTCATTTTTAGTCCTCCATTTAGTTTTGATTTATTATATCATTTTCTGTCAAGCTGTGCAAGGGTTATATTGATTAAATTCTGTCGGGTCGTGTACTGATTTCTTCAGCGCGTCCCTTAAATGGTCTGTAGGGATTCCGAAGTCGTGGCAACCTTCTACAATACCGTAGAAATAATCCGCTGACGGTGAGTATCTACCTTTTCTATCCTGCGCCATAACATATACGATTGCTTCAACTTCCTTGCCGTCCTCCGTCTTTACAGTCACGGTTTCCCTGATATAATAGCGCGGATAACCTTCGTACATATCAAGCCTGCGCCATTCTGTAGGGTCGATTTCCCAAAGGGCAACGGGTACAACGTCGTTGTGATTCCCTGTCGGGATAACATCAGCGTGATAGTTGAATACAAGCTCGTAGCCGTGCAAGTATGCTTTGCCGATTGGCTTGGATTTCGGGCAACGGTATTCCATTTGATTTAGGTTCATATTTGAGCCGTATGCTACATATAGATTAGTTTTCATAAATCAAATCCTCCTTTTATCGTCATTCATTTATGATTTTGAATACATCTTCGCCTTGAATTAAACCTAACTGTCTACCATTATCAAACTGACAATGGATTGTTCCTATGCTGTCAACACACATAACAGTGCCTTTTGTATTCGGTGCAATAGGTCTTGGGTCGTTTCCCATTTCGATAAGTTCAATCCTCGTTCCTTTGGGGTATCTGCCTTGTATAACTTTTGCTCGTCTTGTAAGTCTATCCCATTCTGTCATTTCTGATTCACCTTTCTTTCTATAGCTTTGAGCAATCTCCCCAGCCTTCATTGTATCCTGCTGTATAGGCTTCTGCTAAAGCGTTCTTCAAGTCCCAAACGGCAATGTCAAGAAAATCCTCGTCATCATTGCCTTTGGTTTCAAAGTCCTTGCGATAACCTTCTTTGAAACAGAAGATTGTTTGTTTTGCGATTTCTAACAACTTGTCGTATAATTCTTTTTCCATTCCGTTCACTCCTTTATTGATTTGTCTTTATTATAGCAGATAGCAGCGGAAAAGTCAAGCAAAAACGGAAAAATCTTAATTTTTTAATATTCAAAATTTAATCTTAATTTTTTAATATTCAAAATTTTTGGTATCACGCTGCCAATAATTTATAGTTTTCCAAAATGATAAATTATTGTTGCATTTGAAAAACTTAATTTTTGAAAATCAAAATTTTCTGGTTAAGCAAAAAGAAACGCCGCCGAAGCAGCGTTTGTTTGATTGATTTATGCTTACATATCCTGATAGTCATACATACTCATTTCTGCCGACATCAGAGTTGCCAATATATCCAATGTTCTTGCTGAGTAAGCGTTCAACTTATAATCTGGTGTTCGGTCGCAATCCATATCGCTGCTGATTCGTCTGAGTTCTCTACGCATATCCTCTGTGTGACGGCAACCAACATAATCAAAATCACTGGTTTTGTGATTGTTCAGAATGAGGTAGCATGAGATTATCGTTCTGTAAATATTGCTAATGTGTGTTTTCTTTTCGCTTCTTGTCATAATTAATGCACAACCTTTCTTTTATTATTTCAGAATATAGCAATCAATAACTGTCAAAATCGGGCAAGCTCTCAACCTGTCAACTTCTTCCTCGTGCGCTAAATGTTTCTTGTAGGATTCCGATTCTCCCCATAATTCGTTGAATGTTTCCTCGTCCATATTTTCCTTGATTTTTTCATAGAAATTTGAAACGTGGTGAGGATAGAATAAATCGCCGTCTGAGTTGATATAGATATTACCTCTATATTTTTCTATTTCGTGCTTTTTTAACTGCGTATGAAGGTCAAACAATCTTCTTGGTGGCAACTGCATAATGTTTGTGATGTTCCTGATTACGCCTTTTGTTTTGAGATTTTCGCCTTTTACCGTCCAAGAATTACGGCTGATTTTTATGTTGTCTGTTGGTTTTATATCTGTGATTTTCATATCATCAGCTCCTTTCTGATTACATACTTATTATATCATATGGCTTGTTATAAGTCAAGCGAAAACGCAAAAATCTTTATTTTTTAATATTGAAATTTTCTGTCATTCAGATTCCAATATTATGTGATTTTCAAAAATCATTTATTCCTGTATCTGTTATCAAATATCTTTAATTTTGGAAAATAAAGATTTTTTGTATAGGCAAATGAAAACGCCGCGATAATTCGCAGCGTTCCATTTTAACCTTTATTCAAAAATATCGCCGTCCTCGGTAAACCAATAATCATTCGCCTCGCAATATTCCTCTAAATCATCATCAGAAATTTCATAAAGGACTTCATATCCCTGTGCTTTAAGTTTTCCGCAAAGCTGGCGCATATAGGCTTTTGCGTACTCATTGAATTTATCCAATGTTGAATAGGGAATAGAGCGATAATCGTAGGATTCCAAAGTTTCAACAATCCATTCGATATAATCAGCATATCCGCAAGTGCAATAATCGCCGTATTCAATATCGTAGCTACTGCCGAAGCGGTTAAAAACGTGATTCAAAAAGCGGATTTCTTTAGCTGTAAATGGGTTCGGATATTCCTTTGTGAGCCGTTCGAGTAATTCATCTAAATAGATTCTGCCCTTGATGTTGAAGAAGTCACTCTGGCAATATCCCAATGAATAGCAAACTTGCAAGTTACTTTCAGGGAATAATGCTTCAAGCTGGTTTTCGCAATCCTCGGTGAAAAAGTCCACCAATGAGCAATCATCTAAATACCATTGTTTTACTTTTGCCTTTGCCTCGTCGTTTAATTCGTCGAAGCGGTAAACCTTGATTTCTTGTACCATTGTTTTCATATTTATGCCTCCTTGTGAAGTGTGTTGTTTTCTGATTTCCTTTGTAAATATTATATCATATAGCAAGCCTAAAGTCAATAGAAAATGTTAAAATCTTTATTTTTTAATATCGTGATTTTTTGTTAATATTCCGATTAAATTTGATTTTTCAAAATGGATATTTTCTGTCTATGGAGTGCAATTTTCTATGGTTTTTCAAAATCAAGATTTTTTGGTAAGACAAAAAAGAAGCCGCGATTTCTCACGGCTCTATCTATCATTCCTTTCTTATTGATTCTGTTCGATTTGAATAATCCTTGCATGGATTTCGTCAGCCTTGATTTTGTAATCTTTAGCTTTCTTTTCGTATATCTCCTTTTCAGACCACAATAACAAGTGTCTTGCTGTTCTGTTATGTTTATCCATTAGGTCGATATAGTAGTTGTATGCTGCCGATAAGAGTTCATGCTCTGTGATGTGTTCAAACGTATTCATTTTAACCTCCGTTAATCTGTTGTCCTGTAGTAGTATGTCAGCTCGTTGCCTTTGAGATTTTCCTGTGCGTATGCCGCTGCCTGTTCCCAAAGGTCATTGTAGATTTGCGCGTATGCCTGATGTCCTGCGTTGTAATGCTCCCATATTTTCCAATTAAGAGCCATTACAAGCTCGGTCAGATATTTGTAGTTCTTTTTCCAACCTTTCATAGCTCTGCGGTATGTGTCCTTTATCGCCGCAACTCCGAAGCAGTCAGCAATGGAAAAATCCATATAAAATGTTGTAATAGGTTTATAACCCGTTAGGGCTTCAATGTTCCAATCCTTATAGGTAAATCCTGCGTGTGTCATTTTCTGTTTCTCCTTTGTTATATCAGAATATTGCAAGTGCCTTATATTGTGGGAATTTCTCCTTGAATTTATTTAACGCCTGCTCTTTTGTTTTGGCGTTGATACACTTGCAAGGGTATTTTTTGAGTTCGTCCTTCCAATAGCCTTTTTCGCAATAAACGATTAAATATGTGTATCTCATATCTTCCTCCTTAATCATAGCTGTGGGCTTCTCCGTCAATTACTACGGTGTAGCCGTCTGATTCGGTGTAGATTTCCTGTGTATATATTGTGTGGTCTTTTCCTGCGGTATATCCTGCGTTATATATTCCAATGCAAACGCCGATAATCGCCGCGCTGATAAATATTGCAAGTAGTATCTTTTTCATTGTCATTCCTCCTTGATTTCTATGGTATTATTATAACATATAGCAAGTCTAATGTCAATATATAATGTTAAATTCTTAATTTTTTAATATTGAAATTTTCTGGTCGCTCCTGCCTGTGTTTTATCATTTTCCAAAATTGAATATTTCTGGTGTCCGTTCAGATTTCTATTATTTTTCAAAATCGAATTTTCCTGTCAATATAAAAATTCACCCGCTGGGAAATTCCAACGAGCAAATCAAGGGGAGAATTATGTTAATCATAAGAAGTTATCGCTTCTAATACGCGGTATAAAACGCGGTAGCAATCATCATTGTATGGGTTCTTTGCGGTAGCTCGCAGCGATTCAATAGCCTGTTTGACGGATTCCACTGTTCCGCGTTCTACGGTTTCAAATGCCATTGAGCAAAGTCGAGCCGATATTTCTTCTGGGTAAAATTCGATAATATCAAATGCTTTAGGGTCAATTCCGTTGATGTTGTTATTACCAAATGTAATGATGTGGTTTTTGAGGTCAACTTCCTTGCAGCGGATTCCGTCTGCGCCGTCATTATACCATAGTTCTTCAGGGGGATAGAAGTTATGCCAATTATAATGGTGGTCTGGGTCGCTGATTCGGTTCTTAATGTTGGTGAAGTCCGATTCGGTGAGATTATCCATTTCTATTATGATTGTCCAACCTGTGCGATTGTCTTTAATAGTTCTAATGTTTCTCATTGTGCGCCTCCTGTTTGATTGTGTGTGATTTCTTACTGTAACTATTATAGCATATAGCAAACATAAAGTCAAGCGAAAATGACAATTTCTTTAATTTTTAATATGCTGTTTTTCTGGTCGTCGTTTCCGATTATCTATTATTTTGCAAAATTAAAAATAATTGGAAAAAAAGATGGAGTTGATACAAATATTCTTAATTTTTCAAAATCATAAATTCTTGGCTGTCTGTTCAGAAATTATTTGTTTTTCAAAATTAGATTTTTCTGGTGGTGTCAAAAGAAAACGCCATCTATTGACGGCGTTCTCCTATATTCACGCGGCAATCATCAACCGTTGCCGCCTCGGTATGTCGTAGCTCTTACAAGTTCTCTTGAAGTTCCTTCTGAGGTCGCGCCTGTTCGCGGATTCCGTGCGGTTTAATTCAAAATAGTTGCTATCCATTACAGAAATATAATATCTGCCGTTTCCGTCGATTCCTCCGTTGATACACAAATAATCTGTCCTGATGTTGTAGAGAAGTTTTCCCATTATGCCGCGTCCTCCTGTTCCTTCATCATCTTGTCGGTGTCGATTGTTGCGGATAATTTGCAAAGTGTCGAATATTTCTTTGTCTTTTCAGGCTCTCCGATTGTCTGGTATTTACCATGTGATACACTGTACATTCCTGGTGTTGTCAAGGGTCGCCATTTGTTAATCTGTAATGTCGGGATTTGTCTGCCCGTTCTCTCGTTCCACTTGCAACCATATTTGTCAACCGTCACGTATTCGGGATTGTAGGAAATAACAAATTCTGTTACTGTGCCGTCCTCGTGTTTAATTGTCTTGTGAAGTTGTTTCTCTCCCCAATTACAATAGTGTTCGAGGTCGAGCTGGAAGCCGTTTTTAGCTTGTCCATTCCACTTGTTAAATTGTTCTCTTGTAATTTTAGCCATAATTCATTCTCCTTTATTTTCGGGATTAGCTCCCTTTGTTGTTAATATAATAACATATAGCAAGCATAATGTCAAGCGTTTTCGTGAAATTCTTAATTTTTTAATATCACAAAAATCTGGTAGATATGAGGTCTGGATTTGGTTTTTCAAAATGCGGATTTTCTGGTGAGGTGAGGATAAAAAAAATAACCTTCCGATTTCTCGGAAGGTCTGATTCTTATTTGTATTCCCAATCTCTAACAACTTTATCGCTGTTGTAGTATTTTATCTTTTCTTCGTATTCTTTGATTTGTTCGGTGTAGTCCATAACGTCGCCGAAGAAGGGGCATATCGTTCCATTTCTTTTCTTATAATCTTCCAACATTGCAAGGGTCGTGTTATAGTCGCTTTTGGTGATTACACGAATATGCAAGCGGTTGAGAATTTCTGCGTATGTTCCGTGATAGTCATATACTTTTGATTGTCTGCCGTCTGGCTTGATGAAGATGATTCCTAATGTGTTTTTGGATTTGTTATTGCAAAAATCTCCGTGCTGTGATACAATAACGTCTTTTCTAAAGGATTCCGCGATTCTTTTGAAAGTCTGATATGTCATACTGATTACCTCCTTGAAATTTTCTGTTATTATAATATCATATAGCTGGCTATATGTCAATATGTAATTTGTAATTTTATTAATTTTTTAATATCGGATTTTCTTGGAGTCAACAGAGGAAAAAGATTGTTTTTGAAAATTCCGCTTTTTTGGTTTTGGCCTGGTTCTGGCTGATATGCAGCGTGATTTCTTGGTTTCCGTCCTGATGTGTTTTCCTGTCGTCTGTGGTGCGCCCTCTCACGTTTTCCGTCTTATTTAATATAATTTCATTCCTGCGGTATTTCGTGCGATATAGGGCAATTCTCGCGGTTTTATCCTGCCTGCGGTTTTCCGTCCTGCCCATGCTCCTGTCCGTGCTCCTGTGTCAAAAATTCTTTATTTTGAAAAATTATAAATTTCTGTCTGTCCATGCCAAAATTTCCGCGTTTTGAAAAATGATGATTCTCTGTCGGTCTGTACCAAATAAATTGAATTTTGAAAAATCATATTTTCCTGTGTAGCCTGTACCAAAAAAATCATAGTTTTGAAAAATGATGATTTCCTGTCACGCGCAAAATTTAAGCCCTCCGATTTCTCGGAAGGCTTGCGGTTTATGCTGTTGCGAGTGCGTTCTCTCTGTCCTGTGCGATTCTCTGACTTCCCCAAAGGTCGCGGATTTGGTTCATTGTGTAGTTCTTGCTGTTTTTCTTCTGGTAGCCGTCGTTGTGCCAATACCACGCGGATTTGTTTTTGCTCCAATGGAATTTTAATTCCTTGAAGATTTCCTTATATTGTCTGGTGTCGCCTGTTATCCATAACCAACTTCCGCAAATCTCAATGGTAATTCCTGCGAGGTTAATAATGCGGTTGATGATGTTTATAAATTCCTGCGGCGTTTCGGTGGTCTTGGTGGTCGCTGTGTAGGTTTCGCCTTTCGCGCTGCGGTGGGTATCTTTGAGGACTGCGAATAATTTTTCATATTCCGCGTTGATTTCCTTCATATCGTCCTCATTGCCGCCGAGGTCGGGGTGGTGCTGCATTGCTAATTTCCTATACTGCTTTTTGAGTTCCTCTGCTGTTGTCGGATTGTTAAACCATTTCATACTTCATTCTCCTTTATACAAAATTCTAATAGGCTTGTAATGGGTATCTTGAATACTCATTTCCGATTGGATTGTATATAGTATAACATATAGCAATCTATATGTCAATAGATTTTTGAAAATTTCTTTATTTTTTAATATTGAGATTTTCTGGCTGCGGTTGCCTGATTTCTTTGGCTTTTCAAAATTCCGATTTCTTGGTATCACCTGTGAGATTTTCCATTGTTTTTCAAAATGGGGATTTCTTGGTTCAGATTTTCCGATGATTGGTGTTTTCCTCTGGTGTCAGATTTTCCGTTGCTGTGGTATCAGAAATTTTTCGTTTTTCAAAATGATAAATTTTTGGTCGAGGTTTTCCGCTGGTGTCAGATTATTTCCATTTTGCAAAATTAGATTTTTCTGGCAATGGATAAAAAAAGAAGCAACCGATTTCTCGGTTGCTTTTTATTTCTTGATTTATTGATATTCTCTGCTGATTTTTTCGCTGATTCTGTCATATATCTTGTTTTTCTCTTGGAGCGGTAATTTCTCATAGCCATCTATGGAATAGCAAATATCTAATGTTCTATTTCTGATTAAAGTGTATTTATCAAGTTCGTTCCTGATTTCTTCGTTTTCACTGAAATATCCAACATTAATAATCATTGTGATTCCTCCTTGAATTTTCCGAAGTGGTTTGTGTGTTTCCTATGGTCTTATTATATATCATAGTTTTCCGTTTGTCAATACATTTCGTTAAATTCTTTATTTTTTAATATAAAAAATTTTTGGTATGGTTTCCGTCCTCGGCAGCCTTGCCAATTTTCCGACGTTTTCCAATATCATCTTTTTCTGGTATCGTGCCAATTTTCCGACGTTTTCAAAAATCAAAATTTTCTGTCTGTCTGATTCCATTTTTCCGTCATTTTTCAAAATTGATTTTTTCTGGTATCACCGTGCAAATTTTCTTGATTTTTCAAAATTAAAAATTTCTGGTATACTGATTCCGATTTTCCTTTATTTTTCAAAATAAAATTTTCTTGGTATCGGCAGCGCGGAAGGTTCTGATTCCGTCCGATTGATTTTTTTGTGTCTGTTTCCGTCTGTCGTTCCGTCTGTCGTGTTTTCGTGCTGGGTCTGGGTCTGATTCCGTCCGAAGGTTTCCGCGCGTTCTGCCGCGATTTCCGTATGGCGTATTATACGGAGCTGTATCGCGTTTTCTGACGTAGCAATGAAATTATATTGATTTCGTGTTTTGGCGCGTTCTGGGGCTATTCTGGGCGATTCTGGCGTATTTCTGATTTGTTTATCGGATTGTAAAAATCCAATGGGGGAGAAGTGGGATTTGCATTTCGTATTGCCAAAAATATTTGATTTTGAAAAATATTGATTTTTTGGTGATGAAGTGATAGAATGAGTATGCCGCCGTCAAAAAAATGTGATTTTGAAAAATGATAAATTTTTGTTGAGGCAAAATAAAAAGCCCGCTGGCGGGCGGGCTTGGGATTGTTGTGTTTATGCTTCGGCGTACTTCTTAAAGATTTTTACTAACTTGGCGGCGGTCATTTCAGCTTTATGCTTTCTGTATTCGGTTTTATTGGAATAGCGGCGGCTGTCCTTGGGCTGGTCGTTAAAGTGCTTTACAAAATTGTTGATTATCGCGGTCATCATTTCGGTTGCGCATTTGGTAGCGTTGATGTACTGCTTCGCGTTGATGAATTTGCATACGCGGAATTCAATGCGATTGTTGTGCTGTAGGTTGATGAAGTTTGTGTGGTCGTCGGCGTCGCTCCATTCGGTATAAGGTTCAGCCCAACGATTGAGGCTTCTACCGAACAACTGCTCAACTTCTTCGGGATGTGCTGTCATATAGTTGCTCAACGGGATAAACAATGAATGACAAAAGCGGCGGATATAATCAACTGTTCTCGCGTTGATGTATTCAACGTGACCGATATTGAGGTGCATACCGCAATTCGGATGGATTGTATCAAGTTCGTGATTTGTGTTCAGCGTTTGGATTGTTGTGCAATCCTTGGACAGTGCATTGAGTCCGTAAAAAATCGGGGATTTGTACTCAACTCTGACGGTATAATCAGAGGTAGCAACGAAGTCGCGGGATTGAAGCTCCATTCGTGCGCGGTCGCTGTCAGCCATTGATTCAGCTTCGATGCCATAGGTGAATCCGTGCGCTTTTTCTTTACCGCTGAAGCGGTCATGTTCGTATGAATAGCCCTCTTGGCGGGTTGCGTGGTAACTGCAAAGATAAGCAGCAGCTCCGCCGCGATTGTTTTTCTCAACCTTAATCATACAGTGGATAGGCAGGGTAACATTACAAGTAGCGCAAGCGCATTTAGCAGTTAATAACATAATTCATTCTCCTTTACAAATTGACGATGTATTTTGTTTGTTGTCTTTTGACAGTAATATAATACCATATGGATTGTTATATGTCAACAGTTTTTCGCAATTTTCAAAAATCAAATAAAAATTGACAATTATTATCGCATTTCTCGCTGCTAATCAATAGTGATAGGATAATAATTGACAATACTATTTGGAGTAAACAGTAATAATATTATGCTAAAATATAGTGATATTATGCTAATATTCAAAAATCATAAGGATAATAAATGACAATAAATAGCAGTAAAATAACGGTATTTTGACGGTAAAAAGATAAAATATGACTATGATATTTTAGTGGTTAGCGATAGGTAACTCGCTGCCGGAGTTGAAGTTAGCATAGACTAACTTATGTATCAGATAATTGATATTACAAGTTTGTAATAATTATGACAGATTTTTAATTCTGCTATTATTCTATAAAAGAATTATGGATATATCAGCAGGATAGACTTTAACGCTTTAATGTGATAAAGTATAGGAGCAGATAGTACATAAAAACGCTTTAATACTTTAGCATACTAAAGTAATTTGATTTAATGCTTTAGTGAAGTAAAGTGCGATAGTATCGCAGATTGAACACTTTAGTGATTTAACGCTTTAATGTTTTAAAGTGAATTTTTTGTTGCAAATGCAACGAAATTTCAGTAAATCCCGAAAAATTCAATTTTGAAAAATGGTAAAAAATGGTAAATCATACCAAAAAAATCTTATTTTGAAAAATCATTATTTTTTGACAATAAAATACCAATTTCATTTACAGTTAGCATACACTAACCAAGTCCATAAAATAGTACGTTTATGGACTTCAAGCCGCTAAAAAGCGCATAAACAAGCCATTTTTTGAGAAGTTAGCGGCGGCTAACTCAAACGGGGGTAGGTTTACATAGTTAGCATATGGTAACTGCGAATATCGGTATTAAGGTGTTCCACTCTACTCACATCAAAAAATTTATCAAAATCCCAACACACCTTAATCCCTCTACAAACACCAATACTATCGCAATTTACCGAAAATTTCACAAAAATTTTTCAAGATACGATAGTATCGGACATTACAATAGAAAATTTAAGTCACCGAAAGTAAGAAATTCAGAATCCAAACATTGATAGTATCGGGGAAAACACGTTAAAAACTTCGATTACCGAAAACCCATTCTGAATGATGGCAAAAATCATTTTAAGGAAATCACAATAGTATCGCATTTTGACATCAGAAGAATGGGAAAGAGAAAGAATGTACTAATAAACGAAGATATTTCGGAGCTTTGGTAGAATGAATATACCGAGGGAAACGAATTAAATCAGCCCCGAAAAAGACTTATTTTTGTCCGAAATTATGACTTAAAAACAGTAAAAATTTTTACTTCACTGGAACAATATAATATATATTTATAAGACATATATACTCCTTAAAGAGTAAATAATATATATTATATTGTAATTACATTTATTATTATATTTATTATATATTTATTTCTATACTAAAATTTGGTATAGTATGTATTAAAATCTGGTATAGTATATACTAAATTTTAATACATTAACCTGTTTTGCAATGATATGAAATTTGCACAAAAATAGGGTATATAAACATCATAAATTACACATTGTTCTAAAATACAAAAACTACAATAAAAAATGCTTGACATTTCTAAAAACTTTTATTATAATCAATTATAGAAACATAACGGTGTTTTTTTTTATTTTGTTTATTAGGAGCGTGTTAGAAACTTGCAAAAAGACGATAACTCAATCAAAAAGAAAATTATCATCATTCTATCTGTGATTATTTGTTGTCTGGTTATATTGATTCTCTTGTTGAGCTTACGGAAGTGTAATTGTACAGGTGACTCCCTACAGACAGACAAGATTGTTGAAGATACCCAAGCAGTTGAATGGAACGGTAATCAGCACTTACCACAACCAGCAATAGGAGATTCACCAGCTATTGCAATTAACGGATTCAAAGAACTTACATTTACTGCTAATCAACTTAATCAATCTGTGAATTTTAACAATCCTGCTAATAACAAATGCTATTTCAAAATGCACCTTTATGTAGACGGACAAAAACTTTGGCAATCTGAATACGTTGCTCCTGGTGATGGCTACTATACTATCAAATTAGACAAATCGCTATCGGTTGGCAAATATGAAGCCTACCTATTGATTAAGTGCTTTAAGAGTGATAAGACGGAAATAAATTCAGCTAAGGTCAATTTTAATCTAAATGTTGTTTAAGGAGTAGTTATGTTTAAGAAGATTATTACAATCACATTAGTTCTGTGTATGGTGGTTTCGCTTGGTGTGTTCGGTATGACTAATGTTAGCGCGGAAACTCAATATTCAAGCGGCGGTCAAACTAATTCCACTCTAACCTATGTAGAACAAAGTCAATACTGTGTTTTAATTCCTGAAACCATTGATATGAATATCGGTTCATACACTTTTGAGGCAGATAATATGAACCTAATCGAAACAGAACACGTCTATGTCAAGCTACAGGAAATCGTAAGTGAGCCATACCTAACATTCACACATACCAACGGAACAGACCAGACCTGTAGAAAGGTTACAAGAACAGACACCGTATATAATTCAAAAGTTACCGAGAGCATACCTGTTGATTGCGTTGGTTACTTTAGTGATGGTGACACACAATCGGAAGTTACTTTCGGTCTTGAATGGTTACAATCCGACACACAGCCAAAAGCTGGTACATATTCATCAAACGTAGTGTTTGAAATCTATTTAGCATAAAACTTTAATCGTGTAATTAGCCTCACTTCATAGTGGGGCTATTGTCACATATAGGAGGAAAACTGAATACTTGCAGCAAAAATATCCACACCGACTTATCTATAAGTTGGAGAGCAAGGTATTAAGAAAACATAATTGGAAACTTACCTTGCCATTAGATGTTGCGCTTAAATCTTGCCCTGAAAGCATTGTTGCATTAAGTAGCAGCCAATGTTTACGGTGGATTGATGAAATCAACGGTCAACCTGACATTTCGCTCGACGTGCGTAACATTCAGAACAAAATTCGAGCGATTAAAAGAAAGCCAAAAAGCAAATCAAACCGCGAAAAAATTTCAGAATACTATAATCAACTCTACAATCTTCAATTTCAACGTGACTACGTTTGCGTGATAATGGACAGCGAAAAGGAATATGACAGGGTTAATGAAGGTTTCAGCATTGACTTTGGCATTGTGAACGGTGAACATTGTATTGTGAATTATAGGCGTTTTCAAAGTACAAACGGCGGTGTTAAAAAATCTACTATCGTTTATGTAAATTCCGACCTTTATTTAGAGCTTAATTCTCGCGTTCGGAACGGTAGAAATATGTTGACTACTCACGTCCCAGCAAAATTAGAATCATATCAAGGTTTAATATGTTCAGGTTCTACTCCGTTGCCTAAACCAAAAGGAATTATCGTCGTTAAAGATTGCGTCACTAAATTCAAAGAGGACGTTATTCTGATTGATGACTCTGGCGAGGGAGAACCTAAATTAACCTATGAGCACGACTACGAAATTGAACACGACGATTCTGACGGATTTGGATTTATGTCGCCTGAATACTCCGCTATTGTCAATGAATACTTAACAGGAAAGCACGAACCAATAAGCGGAATGAACACTCGGTATGCGTGGACAAAGGGTATGGTATTCACCTTTAACTTCGTTGATTTCGCTGAAAAGGTGGCAAAAAACTATACGGTTGTTGATGTTTGGGGTACACCGAGGGATATTCGTCAGGCTGACATTATTCTTACCGAGAGTATGTTGAAGCTGTGGGATTCCTATTCAAGTTGGGAAGAATACTTTGAAAACTGTGAACGAAACCACTATGAATTTTCAGCAGCCAAAACTACGCAGGAAGAAATAGAACACGTCCGAGATACAAACTATCAATTCTTGCAACCTTATGATTTTACTGATGAAGAAATCGTGCAGTTATGTAAACCAAATGCTGACGAAATTGCCGACGTTATAAACCTTGACTGGCGAAAAAGCCTTGTGTTCCTTTGTGGTGTTGGTTTGAATGATGATAATGTATTTAACAGCTCAACGGAAAATTTTGTCAAGGCGTTAATGATTGATAAGCGTGTTATTAACGATTCATTTGTTAGAAAAAAGATTTATCATCTTATCCGCAAAAGAATAGACCAGTGTAAAAAAGGTGCTATTCGTGTTAATGCGAACTATGTCATTATTTCAGGCGACCCATACGCATTGGCACAGAGTATGTTTGGTTTAGAAGTGACGGGGTTACTTAACAAAGGTGAAGTATACCACAAGTATTGGGTAGATAAGGGAACGAAGGAAATTGCGTGTTTTCGCGCTCCAATGTCTGTTTTTAATAATATACGACGAATGAAAGTTACTACCAATGACGACATTGCGTATTGGTATAAATATATAAATACAGCTCTGATTTACAACGCTTGGGATTCAGCGTGTGAAGCTATGAACGGGGCTGACAAGGATGGCGACACTAATATGTGTACTGACAATCCAGTAATTGTCAAAAACACAACTAATGCACCAACAATTATCTGTTTACAACGAAAAGCAGAAAAGAAAGTACCAACAGAAGAAGATATAATTTCAGCAAATAAACTTGCGTTCAATGATGAAATCGGGATAGTTACAAATCATATTACTTCGATGATAGAAAGACGTGAGGTTTTCCCAAAAGATTCTGACGAATACAAAACACTAACTTATAGAATAATGTGTGGACAGCACTATCAACAAGTGACGATTGATAGGATTAAGGGTGTAATTGCTAAACCTATGCCGTCTTATTGGTATTCTCAAAGGGATTGTGTTGTACAAGATACAGACACAGACGAAGAACGAAAGCAAAAAGAATTTAATTCAAGAATTTGCGCTTCAAAAAAACCTTATTTTATGACTTATGTTTATCCAAAACTGAAATATGAGAACGATAATTATATCAAAAATACGCATAGCAACCTAATTAAGCGATTTGGTTCTTATGGCATTACAAGTATTGATGATTTACGAAAATATGAGCCAAAAACCGAAGATATGGAACAATTTTTAGAGTATTACGATATGCTTTTACCTGTTGGTTACAATCCTTGTGTGGTAAACAGAATATCGTGGTATTTTGAGAGTTATTTTAAGGATTTTATATCCAATTTCTCAAAGATGATGAAGCAAACCTCGCAAAGCAGATTTGACTACTCCATTCTGAAAAGCGGCGTTGTGTATTCACGTTCAGATTATCAAAAGGTATATGACATTTACAGAGAATATAATCGGCGCATTGAAAAATACCAACAGAAAAAGCGTACTGAAAAGATAGAGAAGTACGACGATTTTATGCAACACAATATTTTCGTTCAGTATTTCAAAGATGAATGTTTCAAAATTTGTCCTAATTCTGATGAATTATGTGATATAGTGATTGACATTTGCTATAAGCGTGAAAACTCAAAACAATTTGCTTGGGATATATGTGCTGACAAAATAATTGACAACTTATTAAAGCGGAATGATTATAAAATTCATTATCCTGTGTTGGTTTCAACAGGTGGAGAATTTGTGTTTAATGGAAATGAATTTGTGATGAATGAAAAGGTGATTAAAAATGAAGAAGATAACGCCTATGAAGGCGATACGGCTGAAATGTCTTGATTGTAGTAACGGCAGCTCATACGAGGTCAAACACTGTGAAATTAAAACTTGCCCTCTATACCCCTATAAAAAGGGGCATAAACCGAAAGAAGGTACGGAGGAATATACTTTCATTACCGAAGGTAGTTTGAAATAAAAATGTGGGCGTAGCTACCGACTTGAAAGAAAAGAACGCTATTTGCGCGTCAATCATCAAATAAACATTGGAGTGAAGCATATAAATCAAAACTTTAAGCTCGGCGTAGGTGATAGTGAATGATAATTTTAGACGAAAAGAAATTTGCCGAGGATTGTATACAGAATGGTTTAATTGTTATGAAACCTTATTTTGTATTGTCTATTTTATCTCGATATTACTATCATTGTTGTGGTTATAAAAAGAAGAAGATTAAAGAATTATTATTTGCGTTTCTACAAAAGCATTATCCAAAGTATGAGCTTGACGGATTTTTTTGGCAAAACGCTATTGAACGGTTAGCAGACAAGGCGAAAGATAATGAACTTATGATTATTAAAGGCGTTAGTATTACTGAATCTGAAATGAATAAGATTAAGGAGTTAAGTAATCGCTGTTTAGAGAAATTAGCATTTGTATTGTTGTGTCTTGCTAAATTTCAAAATGCGCGGAATCCAAATAATAACGGCTGGGTAAATTTAAGTTCAAAGCAGATTTTTGATTGCGCTCGGATTGTGTGTAAAAAAGATGAACGTGACATAAAACTTGGCAAGTTAAGAGATTTGGGCTATTTGGAGTTTCCTAAACGCATTGACAACGTGAATAACAGGGTGACATTTATTGATGATGATTCACCAGAGGTTTTGTTTGTTAGTGATTTTAGAGAATTGGGTTACGAATATAGAAAATACTGTGGCGAGAATTTCATTCGGTGCGCTGATTGTGGTGTTTTGACAAAAGGAAACGAAAAAAACACAAGAAGATATTGTAAGGATTGCGGCGTGAATACGAATGTTGTTAATGGCAAAAAAATTATTTATTGTTGTGATTGTGGAGAAATGGTTTTTGTTGCAGCAAAGAATAACAGGACAAAAAGATGTAAGTTGTGTCAAGAAAAATACAATCGAATGATAAAAAGAGAATGGAAAAAGGCGAATAATGAATAAGTGGGTATTTAATTCTATTTTACCTTTTGTTAATAAAGATGTTGAATTATTAGAACAGTACAAAGGAAAAGGTAAAAGATTTTTATGTAAATGCAAGATATGTGGAAAAGAATTTTACAATACTCCCTTAAATCTTTTGTATGGGGAGATACATTCTAATAACAAAGAGTTGCCTTGTAGAAAATCTAATAATAACAAATATATGATTAATAGCAAAGAAGCAAGACAATTATTAAGTGAATTATATAGCTTCTATAATTATTACAGCAAGAATTATAATATAGAGTCTTATTACAAGAGTGATGATGAAAAAATTAAAATTATTGATAAAAAGACAAAGGAAACTTATTATGTTTCTTTACGACAAAGAATAAAACCTGAACATCCTAAAAAGAAGAAAAATAAAAATGAATCCAAGCCTTGTGACAGAGTTTACCATTTTTATGACAAAGAAAACGAAGATGTTTTTGTTGGTACGGTGGCAGGGTTTCTTTCTCATATAGACAAGGTTGCAAATTATAAAACATTAGACCAATTAAAACAGCGAAAATGGTTTAAGCAACGATTCAAAATAGTAAGTGGAAAACCAAAGGCACAAAAACCGATAGACGAGGGGTCAACATATATTAGAGTTAGATGTGATAAATCTTCATACTGTTTAAGGACGAGTAATTATCTATGTGGTGAATGTAGAGTATTAGGAGAACCGTATTATACGAAAGAAGAATATAATGAAAAAGTTAGGAAAATAAACAAGGGGTTTGAGATTTTAGAAAATTTTTCAAAAAAAGATGTTCCCATTAAATGCAAATGTGAACGGTGCGGTTATATATTTGAAAAAATGCCAAGAGATTTATTAAATCAGATTTCGTGTTCCAACTGCAATATGTCTAAAGGTGAACAAATCATATCGACCATTCTTAATGAATTAAATATTTCTTATGTTAGAGAAAAACGATTTAGTGATTTGAGTTATAAAAAGCCATTACGGTTTGATTTTTATTTGTCTGATTATAATGCAATTATAGAATTTGATGGCAAACAACATTTTAGACCTGTTATGTTTTATACTGATAATTATGAAAAAGCCAAAGATAATTATAGAGCGCAAAAAATACGAGATAAAATGAAAAATCAATATTGTAAAGACAATAATATCCCATTATTACGAATTAAATATGATGAAAAAGAGATAAAACGGAAGATAAAAAACTTTATAAAACGAATAAAATAATTCTAAAGTAGAATTATCAAAACGGTTTAACTTTTTGAAAATAAAATATTTTTTCTTGATTTTTCTGTGATTTCTCCAATAGTATCGAAGAAAAATAGAGCAAAATTTTTTACATTTTTAAGCGTAAAAATGAATCCTACTTTTCGTTTAATGAAGGGAACATATACCTTCAAAAAACTCTCATTTCTTTATCTTTCTCTTTTCTTTATGCGTTGGTATGGCAGAAGTTGTACCAACGCCAATATGGGTAGATATGCAAGTCTGGTTAAAGCAAGCAGTCTGTAAAACTGTTCCGTATAGGTTCAATGGTTCAAATCCATTTCTGCCCACCAGGTAAGTTTAGAATTAAAAATAATCGTATAAGAACCATATCACAATCAATTCTTTCTGGTTCTTACACAGGATTGGTGTCTGCACTGATAAGTGAGGTTTCTATTGCCGAAGTACAAGGTGATTATTGCCAAAATGATTGTGAATTATATATTTCTGTGTAGTTCAGTTGATAGAACACTTGACTGTTAATCAAGTAGTCATTGGTTTAAGTCCAATCACAGAAGCCAGTGGTAAAGGGTATGACTTTGAGTGAGCATAGAAGATGAAAACCCCTCCACATTAGGATACGTCCGAAGTGGGCTTCACGGCGGTAGGATAATGACCGCTAATTTGCTGGTGTAGTTCAGTTGGCAGAACGGATGATTTGTAATCTTCAGGTCGCGTGTCCGAGTCACGCCACCAGCTCCAAATAGCAAAAGCTAAAATTTATAAAGGTGGTTAAAACCAAGTGAAAGAAATTACTAAAAAAGAGATTGATATTCTTCTAAAGAATAATGTTGTGCGAAATACCAATAGAGGTTTCATAGGTCAGAATGATTATACTGTTGGTTTCTATCGAACAAGAAATAGACGTTATATGGAAGATAAATACGTTGACATAGCTAAACGGCTTATGTCAAAGGGGTGAACATAATAGATATTACATACAAGGAAATCCGCGAGATAGTATACAACAAACTAATTGCCAAAACAGATGATACCCCCTACGAAGAATTAAGTGAAAAAATCTTCGGAGAGGGTAATTGTTTTAATGAATCAGAAGTGCGGAAAAGAATGTACGGAATGAAACGGCTGATTGAAATAATAGAAGCCGAGGAAAAAGACGGAGTTGCAACAACTATACTATCTGTTTCAGATTTACACGTTCCGTTTCAGCTTGACTATACGTTGTTAAAAGATTATCGCAATAAGATTGATATTTTACAAATCAATGGTGATGTAGTCGATTGTCAGGCATTATCAAAATTTAGTAAACAATATAGAATATCACCAATAGAAGAAATGATACAAGGCAGACAGTATTTAATTGATTTGATTGGTTATATCAATCCATCTAAAGTAGTCTGCAATTATGGAAATCACGATAAAAGATTTGCAAATTATTTTGCTAAAAATCTTGATACTGATATTCTTGAATTACTACCAGATACATCATTAGAATTAATTTTTGTTGATGGGTTTAAGCATTACGACAAAAGAAGCGGCGCAAAGATTTGGTATGAGCCTTTGGAAAAGGTGTTTAGTGATATTGAAATTGAATATGTAGACGATTGGAAATGCAGAATAGGTAAGACATTTTTCGTTCACCCGTTGGCATATAGGTCAAACATTTTGGCAACGGCAGATAAGGCAAAAGCATATTTACAAGATTCAGAGAAAGAACCGTTTGATTGTGTTGTTATGGCTCATACACATAGATGTGGTGATTCTAAAAAAGGCTATATACGTTTGATTGAACAGGGCGCATTTGCCGACGTTGATAAATTGGATTATGCAAATGGCAGATTAGTGACACCACAGAAATCAGGATTTGCGATTATTTGCCAAGATAAAGACGGTAATTTGATTCAAGATAAGTCAAAAGTTGTAATATTAGACTAATTATAAAGGGGAAGATTTGAAATGGGAAAGAATGAGATTATCAGACAGTTAGCGGAAAGAATATACGGTAGTGTATCAGAGGAATCAATCAAAATGTGTTCTGTGTTTTGTGATACATTAGTTGACGTATTTACTGACGCTTTAATTGAAGAAAAAAGAATACTTTGGAAGAACTTTTTAAGTATGGAGATTGTTGAACGCGGTGAACGCAAGGGAAAAGATTTTAGAACTGGTGAATTAATAACATATCCTCCTACAAAAACGATAGTTTGCAAAGTATGTAAAAACATAAAAAATATTATAAATGATAAATGAGGAAGATTGTGTTATGGAAAGTTTGAAATTTAGTGATTATAAATCATTTGCAAATTATTTATATAGTTTGGCTGAAGCTGGGAAAGCGGTAGCTGTTACGGCTTTTGGCAAACAGATTTCGATATTAGCAAAAGCTCTATTAGCTAATCACGATATTACATTAGATTATGTTAATAACTTTGACAATTCAGATTATACAGATTATGACAGTGAGTATTATTTAGCTATTGACCCCGATTTAGGATTAAGTATTGAACGAGTGTTTGATGATGACGGCAGATTGATTAAAAGCGGATTAGATGTTGGCTGTTATTTAAGTGACGTACATAGTAAGATTGCGCTAAATAATGAAGATGATGTTCAATATGAAATTGAAATCCAAAATGATTGTTGTTCCGTTTGCGGTGGTACAATCGACATTGATGACGACGATATTGACGAAGATGATTATGACGACTACGATTATGAGGAAGGCGACGTTATAACGCTCACCGAAGAAGATACTCCTATGATGTTGTATATGATTTGTGAAATGTTAGACGAGCTATTAGATGAAATAAAAAAGTAAGTTACGGCTGTCCTTACGGGCAGCCTTTTTGATTACACAAAATAGTTGATACGGAGGTGGCAGATATGCCAAAAGCAGTGAATAAGCGTATCTGCTGTTCCTGTGGTGAATCACTACCTGAAAGTGATTTTTATAAGTCATATAGTGATTTTTATTATGATAGTAGATTGCCGATTTGCAAAAAGTGTTTTACACGAAGATTTTTTGAGTATTCAAAGGATTATAAAAGTAGCAAAATGGCAATGCAACGTATGTGTATGGCTTTTGATATTTATTTCAATGAAAAAGAATTTGATTCTTGTGATATAGACGACAATACGGTAATTGGTAATTACTTTAGGCGATTAAATATGGCACAGGCTAAAGGAAAAACATTTGAAAACTCAATTAGTGAAGGTGCTTTTTCATTATCTGGTGACAGAAAGAAAGTCAAAGGTAAAAGAGTAGCATACGTTGATGAATATGATAATGTGCAAGAGGAAGATAGCGACCCAATCAATCCAAAGGATATTGAAAAATGGGGAATAGGTTATGAACCGAGCGAATATCAAACTATGAACGCACATTATAAATATCTTAAAAATTCAAATCCAAATTGTGATAGTAACCAAGAAATATTTATTTGTACTTTGTGCGAAATATATATGCAACAGAAAAATGCTATGCGCGATAAAGATATGAAATCCTATAAAGATTTATCGGAGTTGTATATCAAATATTTCAAAGAAGCTGGACTAAAAACAGTAAAAGATTCGTCTGAAAGTGAGAATTTTATTGCTGGCGTTTCTATTGCAACTATAGAAAAATATACTCCTGCTGAATATTACAAAGACAAACAACTTTATAAAGATTTTGACGGTATTGGCGGTATTATTAAAAGGTTTTTCACTCGTCCACTAAAGAATTTGCAGTTTGGCACTAATGAGCCAGACCCAGAATATTCAATAGAAGATGGTGACGACGATGAATAGTAGAACCAAAACCAAGAAATCCCAAACAGTTGTTACTATTGACCCAAGAGTAATAAATAAGCTCTATAAATGCGCTGACGATAAACAAAAAGCGTTATCGCAGAACTTTTCAAATACTACGTTATTAGGCGACCCTAAATTTTTAGGGCATTTTTTATTATGGGTCACTTTTTGGAGAAGAAATTTACATAGATTCGCAGAAGATTATCTCGGATTAAAACTGAAATTATATCAAGTAATAATGCTTTACTTGATGGGTATAAATAACACTTTTGTATGTATAGCCAGCCGTGCTTCAGCAAAATCGTTTGTTATAGCAATATACGCTTGTTGTAAGGCTATTTTATACCCACAATCATCAATAGTATTGTGTTCGGGAACAAAAAACCAAGCAAAACTATTGGTTTCTGAAAAAATTGAAAAAGAATTATGCTCTTGGTCGCCTGTTCTTAAAAAAGAAATAAAAAAGATTACGACAAACAACAATAATGTTGAAGTAATCTTTTATAACGGTAGTAAAATAACCGTTTGCGCAGCTAATGACAATGCGCGTGGACTTCGTGCTACCGATATAGTAAGAGAAGAGTGCAGACAAATCCCAAAATGGATTGATGATAGTGTACTCTCGCCATTTAAGTTTATTCGTCCTGCTCCATATATGTCACAAGCTCCTTATGATAAGATTGATGATTTACAAGAGGACGCAACTGATATTTACATTAGTTCAAGTTACTTTGATAACGGTAGTGACGATACTTGGATGTGGGAAATAGTTGATTTAGCCTTTAAGGATATGCTTAATGATAGACCGTCTTGTTTATTAGCTTTTGATGAAACTGTTGCATTGTATTTTGGCATTAAGAAACGTGATGATTTATTAAAAGAAAAAGTTAAGCAAGATAGGCTAACTTGGCTATTAGAGTTTAAGAATTGTCGCTTGAAAGAAAATCAAGCTGCGTTTTTCACAAGAAAAATGCTCACTCAAAATCAAGTCAGCAAACAAGTTTTTTATCCTCGGACAACATTTGATTTTAGAAGTGGTAAAAGAAATCCATATGCTATTCCAAAACAAAAAGGTGAAATACGATTAGTAGCTTGTGATATGGCTTTCGTTACAAAGAAAGGTAATGACAACTCTGTTTTTGTTTGTATGAGGTTGTTACCAGAAACAAAGAAATACGAACGAATGAATATGGGTGATTTGGAAATAAATAGTGGCTATCGAAGAATAGTTCCTTATATAGAATCAGTGCAAGGTGGCGATACGACGCTACAGGCGCGAAGAATAAGACAATTATATCAAGATTTTGAGGCTGATTACATTTGCCTTGACACGAGAAACGCTGGTAGAAATGCCCCTTATAAGGGAAACTTTATAAGTGCAATGCGGAAGAAATCGGGGACGCTGAAATGTGAATCCGACTGGAAGGCTATGTGAGAACATAGTCACAGGCAACGCATAGGAGCTGAACCATAATGGGTATAATGCTCCCACGAGTCCGCGTTACCTAAAATAATAAAAGAGATTTGTTGGATAGACACCAACCCCTCTTAATTATGTTCAAAGAGCGGATATATTCCGCTCTTTTATTATTGAGAGGAAGTGATTGTATATGTTGATAACACAAAAAGTGAAGCAAAAATGGAATGCAAAAACAAAGAAACACTATGTTGATTTGGGTTATAAATTTACGGCAATGAAAGATGAATTTATTGTTAATGTAGAAGATTTAACGAATGGTAGCAATGTTAAGGTTATGGTTCGTTGTGATTATTGTGGTAAGGAATATGAGAAATGTTGGTATAACTATATATTAGAAAATCAAGATTCCTATATACATAAAGATTGTTGCAATAATTGTAAAAAATATAAAATTCAAGAAGCCGCTAAAAAGAAATATGGTGTTAATTCTGTTTTTCAATTAGATGAAATAAAAGATAAAATAGCTTCAACAAATATGGAAAAATATGGAGTCGAAAACCCATTCGCTGCTGCTGAAATAAAAGAAAAAATAGTTAAAACCAATCTTAATAAATTTGGTGCGACAAACCCACTTAAATCGCAAAAAATACTGGAAAAAGTAAAAGAAACTTGTCAAAGAAAATATGGTGTAGACTATTATATTATGACACAAATACATTATGGTTCAGAGCATCCGCGTTGGATTGGCGGCTCTGAGTTTTATAAATATGAACGTTCCACAATGGAATATAGTCTTTGGCGAAAAAATATTTATGCAAATGATAATTATACTTGTCAGTGTTGTGGTGATAAATCTGCTGTTGGGAAACGCGTAAGGTTAAATGCACATCATATTTATAATTGAAAAAAATATCCAGATAAAAGATATGATATTGAAAATGGAATAACCTTATGTGAATCTTGCCATATAAAATTCCATTCGTTATATGGAAAAAAAGATAATACACCAGAACAATTAACAAATTTCTTGAATTATTACGGTAAAAAGGTATGCTGAACTTAACGGGAATAACAACCGTTAGAAGTAAAGAATAAAAAGTCTTTACGGTAACAAAATGATTTCTATATATGACAATCTTGCTCGTGTTATGTATGATGAAGAACGTAATGTTGAATATTCACCATTATCTTGTATGAATGATGATTCGATTGCAGAAAGAATTAAATCAGAAGGTGCGATTCCTTGCATTTACGCTATTAACGCTACGCAGAAGCTCAATAGTGATATAGCTTTGGATTTCCGCAGAGTGTTGGAACAAAGGCTAATTGAGTTTCTTATTCCTTATGATATTGCAAAAGAGGAAATATTATCACAAAACAATGATTATCTTTGTGCGCCAGACGGTGAAACGCAAATATTCTATGAAAGACCGTTTTTGGAAACACAAGTTTTGATAAATGAATGTGTAGAGTTGACTTACGAAAAGAAAGATACTGGTGTAATAGTCTTGCGTGAAAATGCAAACGCACACAAAGACCATTATAGTTCTTGTAGCTATGCCTCAACTTTTGCCACATTATTAGAGAAAGATTTATTTTCAGATTTACAAGAATTTGAAGTAGGAGTTTTTGTTGATTAGGAAGGAGAGAATTATGGATAAGAATTTACATCTATATTCACCGTGGGTGATTTATTATAAAAAACTTGAAGCGTTGTTTGGTAAAGATAAAGACATTAAAATGACTTTTGATAACAATGAATTAGTTGTGAAAATGTATATTAACGGTCAAGATAAGTATGAGGCACTATCACAACTTATTCCTGCCGAGAAGCAATTTGGCACTGTTACATTAAAAATTCAACTTATTCCTGCTAATAACTTGAAGCAATCAAAAGTTGACTTATTTCGTAAAGCGTTTTATGGCAATCCCATTGTCAATGATATTATTGTCATTTCGCGTGACGTGCTTGAAAGTACAAATGATTTTAGTTACGTTGTTTTTGCGAAGGAGGTTGTACAATATCACAACGACAGCCTAAATGACCCACACGGAAATTGCTCGACGCTTTATCAAGACATTGCAAAAGAAGTGTTTGAAAATTGTGACGGAATTTATTTCTGTACTGATAAAGAGTAATTATTTTGGAAACAGAAAGGAGGGGTAGAAGTTGCCAAATAAAAAGAAGCCGTATAAAAAGAATTATTATAACAAACCCAAACAACAGAATACAGTGGAAACAAATAGTGTGGTAGATTCTACTACTCCTAAAAATGAATTTAATTCATATTCCACACAACAACTATACAATTACTTTTTTGGAACTAATATCTTAAAAAAGTATTCACCACAACAAATTGAAGCAATGGTTAGCGACCCAATGTCATATAGTAAAGAACTTCGTGAAATTTCTGAAACCCTGTACAACTCTAACGGTACATTCACACACACTGTTGACTATATGACGGCTATGCCTACGTTGGACAAGGTTATAGTGACAAAAGGAAAAGACAAAAACAAGAAGCGCATTAACAAAGAATTAGTAGAATCAACTCTTAAAATGATAAGAGATAGGGAGTTTGTTCGTGACGCGCTATGGACAGGTATGGTTGAGGGTTTAGCATTTTACTATTTTGAAACTACGAAAATGCCTAACCGTAATGAAAAATATCTCAATGATTTTGATGTAACACAAATTGTTGAAGTCAATGAATTAGGAATAAACGCTTCTGTTATTTCATTGCCAGTTGGTTATACAAAAATTGTTTGGCGTAAAAACAACCATTTTCAAATTGCATTTGATTTGGAATACTTTAGGTTGGACTCAAATGAACCAACTGAAAAGAAATTAAAGAAGTTCCCAAAAGAAATTCGTGACGCTTATCACGAAAGATATGAAAAAAATGGTGGTTTCAAAAATGGTAGTTGGGTCATTTTAGATGATAAAAAAACCATTGTACATAAAGTAAGAAGCAAATGGTCTGAACCTTTTGGCAGACCTATTGTTTTAGCCGCAATTTCAAATATTCTATATAGTGATTACTTTACTGCTACAAAACGTGGTGTGCTTGATGAAATTAACAACAAAGTTGTTTATCAGACATTCCCAGAGGGTAAAGAAAAAGGCACAAGCGCATTAAATAAAACCCAACAAGAACATCAGCACAGAACGGTTAAAAACGCTATTATGAATAAACAAAATAAAAGCGCAACTACATTTATTTCTGTTGCGGCTGGTACGAAATTAAGCACACTTGATACAAGTGATATTACGATATTTGACGGCAAAAATGAAGAAAATTTGTCAAACAACATTTCACTTGATATGGGTATAGCTGGTGCATTACTCAACGGTGTTGGTAGTGGTAGCTATGCAGCGCAGCAACAAAACCTTGAATTGATTACTGGTTTAGTTTTTGAATGGGTAGAGCAGATTACAAATGAATTAAATAAAGTTATCTCTGCTAACATAATTAAAGATGATAAACACCCAGCAGAGGTAAAATATTTAAGAATGACCTGTGTTAATAAAAATGAAACCATAGCCAATATGAAAGATTTGTATTTACAAGGCAAAGGCTCATTAGTTGCTTGGGCGAGTGCTTGTGGATTACCTGAAGATGTTTTTGTGGCACTATTAGACCACGAAAAAGAAGAAGGTTTTGAGGAAAAATATCCACCGCATAAAACAAGTTTTACTCTTTCAAAAGAAGACACGAGTAACAAAGGTGGTAGACCTCAAACAGATAACCCAACTGAAAACACAATTAAATCAAGAGGGAATAACGGTAATGCTATGCCGTCCCCGTCAGATTAACCTATAAAGCACCTACATTTCTGTAGGTGCTTTTTATATGGATAAAAGGGCAATTTGATTGTCTTTTTATATATCAAAGCGAAAGGTGGTGAACGAATGAAAACATTTGAGATTTTTAGCGAAACAAAAGTCAAGGGTCAAAATGGTCGTCGCAAGTTCAAAGTGGTGTTATACACAATTTATCCTGATGAATGTATTGACATTGCAAATGAGGTT
Organism: Candidatus Gastranaerophilales bacterium; assembly: GCA_016280955.1. Lineage (GTDB taxonomy): Bacteria > Cyanobacteriota > Vampirovibrionia > Gastranaerophilales > Gastranaerophilaceae > CAG-196. The sequence continues at coordinate 46,990 of JAEEHV010000066.1, forward strand.
GGCACTGAATACAACCTTAACGGTATAACGTGGATTCGAGAATATTGCGAACAAGCCCTACCGAGTATCAAGGGTATGTTTTTAAGAGTTGAGTTTTTAGACGAAGAAAGAACTGAAATATGCGGTCACGGTCTAACTGACATCATTGACGGTGTCCCTGTCCTTGAAAATGCAACAACAATCGGAACATTTACGGACGGTTATATTCAAGAAATCGAGGGCGATAATGGTGACAAGATTCTTGTGTGCATTGGCGAGGGCGAAATTGATAGTTCCTGTTATCACAATTTCTGTGAAAAATTAGATAGTGATATTGCTAACGGTATCTATCCACAGGGCAGCGTGGAAATTCTAAAGGCAGAAGATGAAGAAGCTATTGTTTATAAATATGGGTACAAAGAAAAAGGCAGAATCCCAACTAAATTCATTCATTCAGGCTTCGCGCTGCTTGGTGTTGAACCAGCAGATTCTAATGCAAAACTACTTGAACTTAATAATAAGGAGGAAACTGAAATGACCGATACAGAGATTAAGGCTCTAATTGTGGACACGGTTTCTGAACATACAAACTCTATTGCCGAAATCAATCAGGTGAAGGAGGATTGTGCAAAGCAGATTGCCGAAATGTCAGAGCAGGTCGAAGCTATTACAGCAGAAAAGAATGAAGCGGTTGCAAGTTCAGAGGAAATCCAGAAAGCACTTGACGCTTGCAGAGCGGAGTTTGAAGAACTTGACAAGAAATATTCTGCACTTTGCGCTGAAATGGACGAGCTTCGCAAAGAACTTGGTGAAGCTAAAGCCAAAGAGCGTATTGGTGAGCTAAACGCTAAAATCGCTGATTTTACAGACACCGAAAAGGAATATGCAAAAGCTGAAATCGAGGCTTTTATGGCTAATCCTATGGAAGTTGAAATCAATTCTGTTGTTAGCAAAATTTATGAGGGCATTGGTAAGACCGCAAAGGCTGACGCTGAAAAGAAGGTTGCCGAGCAGAACGCGGCTAAAGCCCAAGTTGAAGATATTTTTAGCGTAGTTGAGGTTACTACTACTTCTACTACAGATGAAGATGTTGATATTTTTTAATTATAGATGAAAGGATGATGAAAAGTGATTAAATTTGAAAGCGTAGGAGCAATTCAGGCTGCAAAGAATAATCCCACGATTACTTCTGTGAACGCAGTTGCTAATTATTCATTTTTAACTTACGAAGATACTCTTTATCTGATTATGAACGTTGTTAATGGCGACGATTCTTACAGAGAGGGTATCACTTTCCCCGCAGGAGAACTTTTAAGAGGAATTGACGTAAAGAGCATTGAGGGTCTAAAGCTGATTGTTGACGGTAAGCACATCACTGGTGGTGTTTCTGGTCTTACAACTGGCACTGTCCTTGTTGCTTATACAGACGGTACTCTAAAGACTGGTTCTGCCGAAGGCGTTTATTTCAAGGTTACAAAGACAGGTATTAAGCTGACCGAGGCTGCTGTTGAGGTTAAGGTTTGTGTTGCAGACGCTACTGGTACTGCTGGTGCTACTACTCTGGCTGACCTTACAGATGTTGATACTACTGGTGTTGAGAGTGGACAGGTTCTGAAGTATGACGGAACTGCTTGGAAGCCCGCCGCTGACGCTACAGAGTAATTCGGAAATTTTATAGAAAGGATGGATTAAGTTATGTTTAATACTACTATTGAACTTAATAACGTGCGTAAAGACGCTAATTATATTACAAATAGTCAGATTAAAGCCACTTCTCCCGTAGTTGAAGTTTTCTCCGCTATGGTTAAGGGTGAAGAGGTTGGCAAGCTCGGCAAGTATGCTGACAAGGCTGTTGCTTATATCAAAGAGCTTGGTAGCCGTGCTGAAGCTGGCGATACTGCGGCTGTTGCAGAGCTGAACACGATTAGACGTTATGTTATCGAGCCTGAAGTTCTAAAGGAAATGAAACTTCTTGGTGTGTTCGGTACTTTCAATCAGGTTGATTTTGACAAGTCTATCGAGCGTGAAGTTTATACCTTTGCTGGTGAGGGCGCAAGACTACAGGCTAACAACGGCGACGTTCCGTTTATCGCTCCTGTTAAGACAAAGTACCCTGTTGCTTCAAAGACCGTTTCTGGCGGTTTCGCTGTAGATTATCGCAGAGTTGCACTTGGCGATATGTCAAAGGAAAATGCTGGTATTGCTCTTGTTAAGACCGACATTTACAACAAGGCGCTAAAGTATATCATGGTTTATGTTTATAATGCTATCAAGAACGCTACTGGCGTTAAATATATCCTTGATGGTACACCTCTTACCAAAACTGGTGTTGATGGTGTTATCTCGAAGGTAAGACCCAACGGCAAGCCTACTGTATTTGGTAGCTATGGTGTTGTTTCACAGTTCAGCGATTGGGCTGGCTATGTTGGTTCTATCAACAGTAACACTATTACTGGTATGTCACAGAAGGTTATGGACGAGATTGCTTCTCGCGGTCTGCTTGCTACATACAATGGCACTAACATTGTTGAGATTCCTAATCCTTACAATGTATACGAGATGAACGGTGACGGTACTAACTTTGCGAAGTTAATGCCCGAAGGATTTGCCGTTGTTTCTCCTGCTGGCGGTGATTCGCCCATTATGACTTGGACTCGTGGTGGTCTTACTTCTATGACAGGTAACGACGTTAAGAGTGGCACAATCATTTCCAGATATGACCTTGAAGTTGCTGTAGATGTAGCAAAGGGTAAAGAGTGGCAAATTGGTATCATCAATGATACTGCGCTTGGTGGACTTTAATATATACCACTACACTCTTGCGAGTTAAATAATAAATGTTAAATGGGTGGGTATTTCTTAATTGAGATACCCACCTTTATATAAGGGAGAGAAGTCCAATGAATGATAATGTTAATTTTTATTGTTATTCTCTTAAACTATTTCATTTTTTAAGTGCTTTCGGAGAAAAATGCTATGTATCTAAAATAAATTCAGTTAGCAATACAAGATACTGGCTATTCAAAAAGAGCGAAAGGCTTGATAAGATAATTGCCTTGTATAACAAGGTTAAACACACAATTTAGTTGAAATCAAAAATAATAATTGAAACGAGGGATTTATAATGGCAGAAACAAAAGCCAAAAGAACTTCTACTAAAAAAGCTACAGTAGAAGATGAAGTGTCGGAAGATGATTTTACCGACGCTGATTTAGAAAAAAGAGTATTAGTTAGGAATATCGCAGATTGGGACGTTTGTTTCAGATTAAGAGAAGTCGAAGGTGACGCTTTAATCACAAAGAACAGTAAAAGACGTTTCACTCGTAACGAAATTCAAGCACAAGTATATAACGGAAATAACCTGTTTAGTGGTGTTGACGGCAAGGGTAGTCACGCAACCCTATATATCGAGGACGCGCCTACACGCCGTTGGTTAAACTTTGAAACAAAAGATGAACCGCAAATGATATTTACTGACGAAACAGTTAAGAAATTATTTGCTATGTCTGATGATGTTTTTAGAGCTACACTGTCGCAATATATTGTTACTCGTGCTGAAAAATATGCTCTTATGGAGGCTATCGAGCGACTTAAACTTAACGATTATCGTAAGATTATTTACTGCTCTGAATATACAGGTCGTCCAATAAAATAAAACCGCAAAGGAGGGTATGCTTAATGAATACAACTGCACAAGAAGTATTCGATAGCTTTGAGGGAATGTTTGCAGACAAGCACGTTATCCCTGAAGAACTTGAATTATTGTGGTTGAAAAAAGCGGTTGCAAGATTCTCGGTTGAGCTTGACCCTCTAACTTTTGATAGTGAAAATCTTGAATTTAGCACCGAATTAGACCAATATGCCATTGATACTCTGGCTGCCTTTATGAAACAGATGTATCAAGAGCGCGAGGTTTCAAAGGTCAATAAAAGGGTTTCGATTGTTACCAAAGATATTTCGGTTGATGGTAACGGTAACGCAAAAACAGCGGCAAAAGCAGAACTCGATTATTGTGATACTCAAAGTGAAGAAATGATTTTCAACCAAATGCCAACCGCATACTCATAAGGCGGTGATTGAATGGCACAAGAATGGTATCTATTAAAAACAGACCACGACGTAGTTAGCGGTTTTGAAAATGAAGCACTGCTTGATTATGGTGCTGATTCGTTCAATGAATCATTACAACCACCATTAGCTGACGAAGTGGAAATATGTAATTGTGATTTATCAATTAGAAACCGCATTTATGCCATCATCAAAGACAAAACACAAGATACTAAACTTAACTCGCTAAACAGACAGATTTTAGCACCAATAGGAAGTTGTAAAGCAGGAGATTACGTCTATTACAAAAAACGCTATTGGATAATTGTAGGTTTAGTTGATGATAATTCTGTTTATGAAAAGGGTGTAATGCTTTTGTGTAACAGGATTTTATCTTGGGTAAATGATAAAGGCAAGGTTATTCAAAGGTGGGCTGCGTTTCAATCTGCGGCTCAATACAACAATGGTGAAACTTCGGATAGATATAAATACGTTCGTAGCGACCAGCTATTAGTAATTATGTCAATGGATGAAGAATCACTGATGATAAAACACAAACAAAGATTTATTATCGACAAGCGGTGCGATATTTATGAAAAAAGTTTTTCATCAGATGTAAAGGTTAATACAGAAAAGCCTTTACTTGTTTATGAATTAACAAGGACAGATAATGCTGTTTTCGATTATCAGGATAGTGGTCATTTTGAATTTATGGCTTACCAAGACGAGCAACATTCGGAAGATGGCTATTACGTCATTGACGGCAAAGGTTATTGGCTATGTAAAGAGCCAAATGACACTGACAATCAAAGTCAAATTTTATTGTCAAAAATTGAATGTGATGAACCGATTATTTACTGCGGTTTGGAATCAACCGTATTCACAGCCAAATTCCATGATGAAAATGGCAATGAGATTATGGTTAGCCCACAATGGGAAGTCAGAAGTGACTTCACTGATAAGTTGGAAATAGATTATGTAGATAGTTCAATCTGCATTTCTGCCGATAGTGAAAAACTTATAAATAAATCGTTTGAGTTATTATTACACGCTTTTGGTTATGAAGATAGCTTGATAACAGTAACAATCAAGGATTTTATATAAGGTGGTGTTAGTTTGAGTGAGAGAAGAAAAAAGTCCACATTTGAGCGCGGCACTTTCAAAAAGAAAATAAATAACGCCTTATATTCCAGTGATAACATTAAGAAACTGTTAATTGGAAATACCGAAGGAATGACAGCTAAAGAGATACGAACGACGTTCAAAAAATATGTAAAATCTCATTTATTTATCGACGATACGATTACCGATACTAAAAGCTATATTTTTTATGATGTGCGTATGCCTCATATTCACACGACAACAAAGGATTGCAAGGTGGTTATGTTTGTTTTGTGCCACCGTGACGTTTTAGAAGAGGATTGCGATTTTGAAGGATTCTACGGAAATCGCGTTGATATTCTTTCTGAAATGGTAGAGGATTGCTTGCTTAACGACAAAAAAGTTGTTAAGGATTTTGGTATTGGTGAAATGCAATTAGAGAGCGTGGATATATTTAATAATTCAAAGCGTTTTTATGGTTTACAAATGATATTTGATGTACCCAATTTCAGGTGATTGCTATGGTTTTAGATTACGGTACGCAGATTTCATTTGAGCCTATAAGATTAGCGGTTGGTACGATAAGGAAACCAACCTTGCGCGATATTTCAAAAATATCTTTCGCTAAATTCCAGCTTTTTGAAAGCATATTAAGATTACAACCACAAGACTTCTTTGAAAATGATAAGGTTGATAATTCCATAAAAGAATTTTGGGACAAGTTATCAGAGGAAGAAAAGTCACAAATCACAATGTATTCAATTTTGCTGATTGATGAACAAATGGCAAGGTTATTTACAGAGGCTTTAGATTTCTTTTTTGAGGAAGATGTTAGCTTTGAAGAAGATATGTTTATTATGCAAAAACAAGGCGAAATTGTGGGATATGTGGACGAAAAGATTTTTATGCCTGTTGTTGAAACGATACAACAAATATGTGGCATTTATGAAATGAAAAGAAGTGATTTAGGTAAAATCACTTTTAAGAATAAAGGTGCAGAAAAATTATATGAAAGGTTATTAAAGGGTAAAAAGAAGTTCAAAAAGCAACAAGAAAAGGAAAAGAAGAACAACAAAGATTACACTTTACCAAATATAATTTCTGCGGTTGCTAATAGACACCCATCATTAAACTACACAAATATTTTTGACATTACTGTTTTTCAATTACTGGACGCTTTTCAACGGATTTATAACAATGAAGTGCAGGATATTTCTGCAAGGAGCGTTTCGGTATGGGGTGATGAAAAGAAGAAATTTGATGGTGGTCTATGGCACAAAAACATTTATGACAAAGACGAAATTTTAATATAAGGAGTTGATTTTATGGCTAATGCTTACAAGGCGAATCGTCAGGTATGCGACGTTGATATTCGTGTGCTAAAAACACTTGCACCATTTCTCAACTTTGAATATGCAAACGTAACTACAGTAAATGTATCTTCTGACTCTGTATATGCTATGGCAAAGGGAGCGAAGAAAATCGGCTTTGCTAATCCCATTGAGGGTACAATGACTATTGAGGCACAGGTTATTCCGTTTAAGTTCTATTCTATGATGGCTGACGGTACGATTTACACTACTGGTGCGTATGCTGATAAGGTTACTGTTACCGCTACAGAAGCTGGTGCTGTTTCTTTCCAACTTGAAAGTGGTACTGTTGTAGCTGGTTCTGTTTTCGTATATCCGAAGGGTGATTTTGGTGACGCTTCAAAGGTTATTGCTGGTGAGTTTACTACAACTTCAAGCACTGGTACTGGTGGTGGCACTGTTATCACAAATACATTTACAGCGACAACCGCTTCAAATATTGCTGTTAATAGTCAGTACGAGGTTGCTTTTATCCGTCAGCGCGACGACGTTAAGAGAGTTTCTTTCAATAGCAAGAATCTTCCTACCGAGTACAGAATCACATATAAGACTTTGGATAAAGATGAAGATGGTGATTACACTGGATTCATTGTAACTGCTTTCAAGGCGGCTATCCAGAGAAACTTTGAATTATCCTTCAGTTCTGAAGGCGACCCAGCTTCAGTAAGCCTTTCGTCAAATTAGGCGAACCTACACAGAAATGTGTTTGAATATTATCTATTGAACTGCTGAAACACCCTAAAGCTATACTAACCACAACGTAATGATGAAATATACATAAGTGTGATGGTGACGAAAGTAGAAAAAATAGTATAGATGGTGCAAGGTGAAACAAAAGCATTGGAAACAATGTCCTAAACACTGTAACAATGGGAAACCAGCAACCAAGCCCCGAACAGGGGAAGGCTCAACGACTATCGAAAACCTTTATACACAGATAGAGGTTAGTAGAGTACATCACAAGCGATTGGTGATGGAAGTGGTAGAATCCGAAAGGAATTGATATAGTCTGCACTTCTAACGAAAGTTAGAGAAGCGGTTTAACCGCTGGGGATAAGTAGCGAATATCCTTGAACATATGGTTGATTTACTTGAAGATAAGGACGGAAATGCTATTGATATTGTTGAACTACCTGATGGTGAGCAATACTAATCACTCAAAGGGTGATACCAATGATTTTGAAATGTAAAGTTGAAATAAACAACGACCTCGTTACTGTTATTGACTATAACGGCAATTTAGTTCAGATTCCGTCAATCCATAACAAAGACGCTGATTTTGTCAATGTATGGTTTGATGACGGTCATTATAAGGTTGTGGCTGACGATTTCGTAGAGCCTGCAAAAGACACAGAGGACGACGAAAAGCCAGCTAAAAAGGCAAAGAAGAAAACAACGTCAAAGGACTAATAACGAGGTTGTATAGTATTTAGCGTAATAGGGATTACTTTATAACCAATGTTATAGGGTAATCCCTTTATTTTTGCGCTTTGAGAAAGGATTAACAATGAGTAAGTTTAAGACATTAGAAGAAGTTTTTGATTGTTATGGGCGAGGTAATCTTGTTGCTGTAGGAAATATCAAGCAGATTATTCACTACACAACTCACGGTTGTCAACCAGAGTTTTTATATGAAAGCGAAGTTGACAAAGGCAGAATAACAGCTTGGTTTCATAAAGAGAAAACAAAAGACGTTTATAAAACTTGGATGAACAATCGCCCCACAAAATAAGGAGTGATTGATATGAAAGGCGTAGGAAAAGTATTTGAAAATAACTTTAAGAAGTCAATGCCTGACTACGCATTATTGTATCGGCTACCAGACGCAGCGCAATCATTTGGCAAAAGCAGTAATTTGAGGTTTAGTAACAAAAATCCGTTTGACTTCATTCTTTTTGACTCGAAATGGAAAATCCTATATGCACTTGAATTAAAAAGCGTCAAAGGAAAATCCATTAGTTTTGAACGGACAAAAGAAGATAAAGGCGATATTCATTATCACCAAATAGAAGGGTTGAATGAATGGAACAAATATGACGGTACAGTTTGCGGCGTAATAATTGAGTTTAGAGAATTAGAAACCACAATATTTATCAATATACAGGAACTAAATGAATTGATAAAGGTTATCCCTAAAAAGAGCTTCAATTTTGCCGATTTGGACGAATATAAAATCAAATATTTTATAATTCCACAAAAGAAATTAAAAACAAATTACAGATATGATATACACCATATGTTGGTGAACGTGACAGAACTTGCATTTAATATTCAAAGAGAGAAAGGATATGATTAAATGATTAAATATAATGAAAATTTAGGTATTAACGAGTACATATTTGCAACGGACAAAATCGCACAGGTATATTTTGACGGCGATAATCAGTATCAGCCTCATATCGGTTTGCTTGAAACTATGTGGTTGTTCTATTCTTTATGCGTAACGGAAACGAAGTATGACAAGGACATCAATGTGAAATTAGATGAAATGGAAAAGGCGCGTAAGGAGCAGAATCCTGATGATAAAAAACAGATGTTCGATTTAACTATTTATCAAGATTTATTTTCTGATGATGAATTTGTAAAGGAATTTAACAATGTGGTTACGAGCTACAAAAAGCCTAATTATGGTTTGACTTTTGGTAGTGCTTTCCGTTCTGCTATGGAAATTGTTAAGACTAAAAGAAATTCTGTAAATAGTCTTGAATACACCATCACGAAGATTCTTACTGAGCTTGCTGATAAATTTGAAAATCTGATTTCTCCCGATAAGATTGAGGAATTAACAGATATTGCAAAAAGAATACAATCTGGCGAAACCGCCGCTAAAGCTGTTGTACAGGCTTATGGTGAAGAGGTTGGTTTATTAGATTTCAAACAAGGTGATTGATGTGCCGACGTTTAGAAATTTAGACCAATTAAGGCGCAGTGTTCAGCAGGATTTGAATAGGGCTATGAGATTGTCGCGCCGAGATTCAAAACAGGCTATGGATAAGGCTATTGAAGAATATTATAACGCTGCCGAGCCACTTGTTTATGAAAGGACGTACAAGTTGGCGAGTACGCCTATGGTTGTAGATTATGGTGCAAACGGATTCAAGGCGTATCTGAATGACGAATACAGATACCCACATATTACTTATAATCTTGATTACGGTTCTTCTACGAGTAAAGACCCGACAATGCACGACGTATTGGATTTGACTAACTATGATATGCGAAATTCAAGCGTTGGATATTTGCACCCGACAGTGGGTAAACAGGGTTATTGGGAAAGAGCAGTTGAAGAAATGGAGGATATAGTAGATAGGCAGATTAGAAATAGTTTGCCTGTTATTTAATTATTTTGTTGTAGAAAGGAAGTGAAATTATGGCAAAGAAAGGTAGAACTACTGTTTACAACAATATAACTTCCGAAGAAAAATTAGCGCAAGTGAACGAGGATAATCTTGAATTAGAAGATGATTTTCTTGAACACTTAACGTCTACTGATAGGTCGCCAAATACTATATTCCAATACAAATCTGCTTTACACATCTTTTGGGTTTGGAATTTGGAACACAACAAGAATAAATTTTTTATAGATTTGACAAAGCGTGAAGCATCAAAGTTTCAAAATCACGCTTTGAATGTATGGGGTTGGTCGCCACGCAGAATGAGATTTGTAAAATCAACTATGCGTAGTTTAGAGAATTATATTCTCAACATTCTTGATGATGAATACCCAGATTATAAACGAATATGGGATAAGATTGAAAATCCAGTTAATGAAGCGGTAAGGGAACAACCTATTTTTACTGATGAAGAATTAGAGGAATTGTTAAATAAACTTGTGGAGAGAAAAGAGTATATGAAGGCGTGTGTTTTAGCTTTGATGATATATGGTGGTAGGCGTAAATCAGAAATTCCTCGTTTTAAGGTATCTTATTTTGATAAAGAAAACTTAATATGTGAAGGTGCATTATATAAAACACCAGAAAAAATAAAAACAAAAGGTCGTGGCAAACGAGGTAAAATGCTTTATTGTTATACATTAGCAAAGCCATTTCAACCGTATTTTGATATGTGGTTACAAGAACGTGAAAGGCAAGGAATAAAAAGTGAATGGTTGTTTCCATATTATAAAGACGGTGTGTGGTTAAATGAACCAATGAGCACAACTACTTTAGATTCTTATGCGAAAACATTCACAAAATTAGCAGGAAAACCGTGGTTTCCACATTTATGCAGACACCGAGCCACAACAAGATATGTTGAAGCTGGAATACCCGCAAATGTTATCAAAGATATTTTTGGTTGGTCTGATGTAGGGCTTGTCGATGTTTACTCAGACCTTGAAGCCGAAGATACATTCGACAAGTATTTTGGAGCAGAGGGGATAAAGAAAGTAGAACAAAAAGGATTAGAGGATTTATAATACACCAACGGATTTGAAGGTTAGGTGTTTAATATGGAATTACTTTTAACCGCTTTTCGCGGTTTTTTTATTATTGAGGAAAGGAGGTAATTTATGGCTACAAATTATGAATTTCTTGTATCAGGTAGAATTGATTTAGGACGAGTAGAGCAACAGTTAGAACAAATGCGCCAAAGGTACAACACCCTTGACATCACAGTTAATCTAACGAATATGGACGGAATTGAACAGAATTTTAATAGACTAACACAAAATATTCAACGCAATTTAACGCAAGTTTCTGGACAAATAAGCACAACCTTAAACAATAACCTTGATTCACAGGGAATACCGTTTTTGCGAAGAAATGGCAACGGCGAATTCATGAGTTCAGTAAATGCGTTAGGACAAGCATTAAGAAATATGAATTTTGATGATGGTTCTATTAACACAATAACTGATAGTCTAAACAAAATGGATATATCTATTAGTCGAATTAGAGCCAATATAAATGACGACGGTGGATTAACTGTTTCAATTCGTGGGTTATCTGATTTAGATACTGCTGTTACGCTAACAAGGAACTATGACGCGGCTGGTAACTTGCTTAATGAAACCACAAGACAGATTGTACGAAATTTTGATGATGGTTCAACAGCTGCTAAAAAGTTTAATTCCGATTTAGAAAAAGCTCAATCCGCTATAACCGATGGCAAAATGACGGCTTCTCTTTCGGGCGTTACAAGTCAATATAAACAACTGATTTCAACAGGAAATGACGGTTTACCGCAATTAGCGCAGAATTTACAGCGATTAGAGGAAATCAGAAACGAAATGTCACTTGGTAATATAAGTGACGAGCGAATGGTTGAATTATATCGTGAATTTAATACACTCCTAACTCAAACACAGAATGGGTTAAAAAGCGTTGCTAATGCGGAAAAAGATGTAGCAAGAGAGAATCAAACCATTTCAAGGTCTAACACGTTATACAGCGAAATGGAAGGCTGGCTCAAAAAGAATGTCAAGGCAGCAAGGGTCTATGGTAATGAAGTTAGACAGTTAATGTCAACCTTACAGAATAATAAAGACCCAGAAGCGTTAAAGAGAGCCGCTTTAAGGTTTGAAGAAATTGACGCTGCGGCAGACGCGGCTGGACTAAAAACAGCAACATTTTTTCAGCGTGTAAAAAATATTGCTTCAATGGCAACTGGTTTATGGTCTACATATCAAATCATAATGAAGTGTGTTACATACACGAAAAAGATGATACAAGAAACTATAGCACTTGACAGTGCTATGGGACAGTTGCAAATTGTTACAAAATCTACAAATGCTGAAATGTCAATGTTCTATAACAATCTGTCAAACACTGCGAAAGAAATCGGAGCTTCAATGACAGACCTAACGGATTCAGCTACAACTTTTGCGAGATTAGGTTATTCAATGAATGAATCAAGTATGCTTGCAAAATACACAAGTATGCTGAAAAATGTTGGTGACATTGACGTTGGTGACGCGCAAAACGCTATGACCGCTTTGATTAAGGCTTATGACTTAGACGTTAAAGATATTGAAACGGTTATGGATAAAATGGTGGAAGTGGGTAACAACTTCCCCATCAGTGTTTCTGAAATCGCAACAGGTGTCAATAATGCTGGTAGTATGCTTGCAGCTGCGGGCAACACTTATGAACAAACCATAGCAATGCTAACAGCAGCGAATACTACGGTAGAAAGTGCCGTCCCTTATAGCGATATAAGGGTAATAGGAACAACTCAAATCGGTGAACTCCCTAAAGCTGGGTAATACCGAGGGTAAGATTATAATGTTATGTAATAATCGGAAAGGATTATTATGTCAAAGAAATATACAAAAGAATATGTAGAAGAAAAAATAAATAATCTAATGGATATAACATTTATAGGTGATTATAAAAATACTCATACTAAAGTATTAACAAGGTGTAATATATGTGGTTATGAATGGAATACAGTTCCTCAAAGATTATTGAGGGGGATAGGGTGCAAAAAATGTGGAATAGAAAGAAGAAAAGGAACACCCTTGAAAAGAAAATCTACCGAGGATTTTATAAATCAATTGAGTAATATAAATTCAAATATTGAAATTTTGTCTGAATATATAAATGCAAAAACACCTATAAAATGCAAATGTAAAATATGTGGGAATATTTGGGATTCCCGACCAACAAATCTTTTAACTGGTTATGGTTGTAGTTATTGTGCAAATGAAAAATCATCAAAAAAGCAACGTAAAACTATGGAAAAATTTATAGAAGAAATGTCAGTAATAAATCCTAACATTGAGATATTAAGTGAATATAATGGTAATTCAAATAATGTTGAGTGCTTATGTTTAGATTGTGGACATAAATGGAAAGCAACACCAAGAAATCTATTGCGTAAAGATGGTAAAGCTACTGGTTGTCCAAAATGCAAAAAATCGCACGGGGAATCTATTATTGAAAAATGGTTAATAGAAAACAATATCTATTATATCGGACAGTATAAGTTTGAGGATTTGTTAGGTGTAGGTGGAAGAAAGTTGTCTTATGATTTTTATTTGCCTAAATATAATCTTTTGATTGAATATCAAGGTGAGTATCACGACCATACTGCTTCAATTCAAACCGAAGAAGATTTTGAAACCCAAAAAGAACACGATAAAAGGAAAAGGGACTATGCCAATGAGCATAGTCTTATTTTATTGGAAATATGGTATTATGAAAATATTATTGAAAAATTAGAAAGTATTATTACATAACATTACAAATCCCGTAACGACCACAGAGTATTAGGTAACTATGCTCGCATGTTGTCAATCTCATTGAGATTAAGGTATGGTCTGAACTGCAAATATAGCTTAAATGAAATTGCAGATGTAGCCAGAAATGACTACACGCCGTTCGTAAACGGTCAGTAGGTGAAAACCGAAAGTAACAGATTGGCAAGATATTTCTAAATCCTCAACAGGTTTAAGAACTATCGCAGCTCGTATTCGTAAAACCAAAACAGAATTAGACGATTTAGGCGAAGCTATGACAGAGGCAGAGTATGACGACCTTGTAAATGCTTTAACTAAATACAATGTAAAAATTACTGATGTCAACGGTGAATTTAGAAGCACCTATGACATTATCAAAGATATAGCAGCGATTTGGGACACTCTTGACTCAAAATCACAGGCTGCATTAACTGAAAAACTTGCTGGTAAACGAGTGCCAGTATGTACGGAAACGTGCATATAGAACACATCTAATTGCAGAAAACTCCTAAAGCCCTACACCACAATAATGGAGAAATCACGTTATGACGGTGCGAAAGCAGAAAAAACGTAGGGATAATATATGGTTAAAAGCCTAAATATTGTTACAATGGATAACCTGCAACGAAGCTCCTAAATCTTCGGATATGGAGAACGCTCAACGACTATCCCCGTGTCGGGCTGATTATTCAGCAATAGGAGTACGGCGCAAATCAAAGCGTGGGTGAAAATCCCTTAAATGGAAATGGTGTGACCCTAACGGATAATGCCGAGGGATAAAAAATAGTCTTATTCTATATGAAAGTATAGATGTTACGTTTTTGTAATAATGGTTACAAAAAGTTACAGACTCGACAACAGAACATATTTAGTTCATTGGTGACCCAATTCAAAGAAGCTGAAGGTTCTATGACTTCAATGACAGACAGTGCAGGAGCGTTGTCAAGTGCTTATGATGTATATATGAATACAACCCAAGCACACATAGACCAATTAAAGGCTTCATTCACTGAATTATCAATGACTATCTTTGATTCTGAATCAACAAAAGGTGTCATTGATTTTCTTAATAGTGTTATTCAGTTTTTGAATAATATTATAAAAGATTTTGGCTTATTATCAACCGCTATTGCTGGCGTTGGTATTTATAAATTTATTAAAAACTTCGATTAACTTAAAAGGTTATAACATCACCCAGAGATGTTTGGTCTATTATGGGGAAGGAATAATCATAATGGCGATTATTTCAATTCCATAAGATGAAAGTTTCAAAATAACAAAAGGAGAAAATGCTTGAAGGCATAATGCTCATTACACCTATATGGTAGCCGAAAAATAAGGTAAACAAGTCAAACCGTTTGTGTACGGGAATGAGATTTCTATGGCTAAAAAATAATGCCAGACAGATATATAATTGCTAACGAGCAGCGCACCCATTGAGTGTAAACTTTGACTACATAA
The DNA here is from genome assembly GCA_016280955.1 of Candidatus Gastranaerophilales bacterium. Classification (GTDB taxonomy): domain Bacteria; phylum Cyanobacteriota; class Vampirovibrionia; order Gastranaerophilales; family Gastranaerophilaceae; genus CAG-196. Next base: position 62,128 of record JAEEHV010000066.1, read on the forward strand.
TCCGATAGTAACAATCGTGAAAGCGGTGTCGGGATAAAAGTCTTAACAATGGGAACGTTCAGAGGACACCATTCCTTATAGTGGATAAAAGCCATATTTTATTTGCTATTAACGTATGTTCCAAAACACAAAAGCCACCCGAAGGTGGCTATGACTAAAAATCACTATTACAATTATTACAGTGCCATTCTTTGGCAACTTTCCCGAAAGCGAAAATACCAAATAATGCAACACTACCAACTTTAGACGCATTAGATATTTTCTTTGTATTGGTTGAATTACAGTATGGACAAGTTACGGTTGGAATTTTAGTGAATTGTGGCATAGGTTCTTTATCATCATCATTAAAATACACTTCAGCTCCACAATTACAACAAATACAATCATCAAAATAACGTGACGTAGTATAAAAAGATTCTTCACAACCACATTCAGGACAGGTTTCTAAAATTATGTCGCAACCAAGATATTGTGCGCGATATTTATTTGGTTGTTTTGTATTACAATACGGACAAATAGAATCATTCCACGGGTCAATTTCTTCACCACAATTACAACAGTAAAAACCATTTTTAGTCATAGTATCACCTCTGTTTTGATTATATCATATCAATATGATTTCATCAAGTGGTAATTAAAAAAGCATATAAAGATTCTGGGTTTACAAAATGCGACAAGCATTGAAATGGTAACAGCGGCAACCGCTAAAATGGGCGTATCAGAAGCGGCGGCGGCTGTGGCTACCACTGGTTTATCAGAAGCACAAAAAATACAAATACTACGTCTTAAAGGTTTAACGGTTGAAGAAGCTAAAGAGGCGTTAGGCAAAGCTGAATATATTGCAACTACAACAGCGGCAACAGGAGCAACAGCAGGGTTCACTGGTGCGACTCTTACATTAAAAACCGCTGTCAATGGTTTATTTACAGCAATTAAATCGCACCCATTTATTGCAATAGCCGCAGCAATTCTATCTGTAATTACTTTGGCAAAAAGAGCCGCAGATGAATTTGAAGAATGGCGACAAGAAACAATAGAAAAAGGCAAAACTGTTTCTGATGAAACAACGCAGTTAAGAGAGTTGATTGATAAGTATAAAACACTTACTGCACAAGGAAAATTAGATAAAGAAACACGAGAAGAAATATCAGGTGTTCAAAGCCAAATCACAGAATTAGTTGGTTCACAGGCTTCTAATCTTGATTTAGTAAACGGTAAATTAGATACCGAGCAAGAAAAATTACAGAAGATAGCTAACACCATAATTGATATGCCAACTCTTGAAACGGCTTATAATACTGCAAGGGATAACACAAGGAATGAGAAAAATATTCAAATTGCTCCATTTGCAGAAGGAACACCGTGGTTCTCGGAAGAGGGATATATTAGTGCTAATTTAGTGCCAGCGGGATTTGGTAAGAAATTCAAAGAAATTCTTAAAAAGGTAATGGAAGAAGGAGGATATGGTTATGCGCTTGACGGTGATAACTACAACCTCCGTTTCTATAACTTGGACGAGAATGATTTTAAGAGTAGGATAGAAGCATACGAACAGATTTTAGAGGAGCTTCGTACAACCGAGGGCTTTGATACAAAATCTGATTTGTTTACCAAATTATTAGAGCAAAAAACACAATTAGCAGAGGAATATAAAAAACAGACAGAAGCGGCTGATAATTACTTAAATGGATTTTTAAGTAAAGAATATTTAACAAACGACCAAGAAGTAAATAGTTACGAAGCGTATGTCAAATTCAGAGAAAAGCTCCTAAACGATATGAAGGGCGATACAAAAATCTCTGAAATGATAGAAGAAAACGTCTTTGATGAAGAAGGTCTTGAAAAGTCAGTTGACGGTTTCTTGTCACAATTAACAGGATTCAAAGAATACTACGACCAATGGTATGATGAAGTTGGTTCGGAATCGGCTAAAAAGTCAAAAGAAATTCAGGATAGATTAAAAACCGATATGTATTTCTTTGACCCAGAAAAATATTTTAATGGTGGCACAAAAGAAATTGATGATTGGTTTAGCAAACTGTCTGTTTCTGACAAAGATATTATTGCTAAAATTGATGTTGATACTGATAGGGCAGATTGGAAACTCTCTGATTGGCAAACCCATTTAGAAGAATACAAAAAGCAAATGGGCGAAACCGTTGACGAAACAAATAACCTATTTGCTGAACTAATGACGCAAACAGGCACAGCAAAAGACCCGTCATTTGTTGAATCTATTGAGAAGTCAATCGAAAAACTCCAAAAGTTACAAGACGCATTAACTAAAGTTGAAAGCGGTACACTTAAAGACAGTGAAAGAATGTCGCTATTCAAGACATTCCCACAATTAACCGCTTATGCTAATAATTTAAGCGAAGGCATAAAACACGTTACCGAGTCAATGCGTGGTGACATTGTAGAGAAATTCAGCGACCAAATTTCAAAATTCAATGAACAAGGCGCGAGTGCAAGTGAAATCGCACAATTAGAAACGTATCAGAAAACGGTTTTAGGAATTGCTGACGCTGTTGTAACGACTCAAAATGCGCTATCCTCAATGCAAACCGTATTCCAAGATTTAGACAAAATTGTTAAAGACTATAACGAAAATCAATACTTTAGCCTTGAATCACTTGAAAAATTAAGTTCAAGTAGCGGTCAAAAGTATTTACAATACCTAACTTACGAAAACGGACAATTAAAGGTTAATGAAGAAGCCTATAAAAAGTTGGTATTAGCGCAGATTGACGAAATCGAAACTAAAGCTACACTACAGGCTACAACAGACCTTGAATCATTATCGTCTGAAACTGCGGTGAAGGAATATCTTGCAAAGGTGAACATTGAGCTTGCGGATTCACAACTCACAGCGGCACAAGCGGCGTTCCAATATGCTCTTGCGTTAAAACTTGCTGAAGGTGGAAACGTAGCAAAAGCGGCACAAAAGGTAGCTGATAATCTTAACACATTAAGAAACATTTTCGCTTCTGCAAGGGAACAGGCGAAATCTTATAGTGGTGCTATGCTTGGTGCGGCAACTGCGACCGACAAGAAAGCAAAGGCTTCTGAAAAGGCAAAAGACGCATTAGAAAAGGAAAAGACCGCTTTAGAACATAGCAAAGAAGCTCTCGAACAAGAGAAAAAGGCACTTGAAAAGAATAAGAGTGAATACGAAAAGGCTAAAAACGCAATTCAATCGCTAATCGAATGGACACAAAAATACATCAAGCAAATCAAAGAAAACGAAATAAAAGCGTTAGAGGAACAAAAGAAAAAGTTTGATGAAGTTATCGAAAAGCGGAAAGAGCAGTTACAAGCCGAAAAGGATTTGCACGAATATGAGAAGTCTTTGAGCGAGAAACAAAACACTCTTGCTTCAAATACACTAAAGGCGGCGATTGCAAGCCTTGACGATTCTGCGGCTGGTAAGAAAACCTATAAGAAAGCGCAGGAAGAATACAAAACAAGTCAAACTGATTTACAAGACTTTTTGTATGAACACGAAATCGAGGTACGAGAACAGGCATTAGACAAGCTAAAAGAAGATACTGACAAATCATATCAAGACCAAATTGATAAGATACAGGAATTTCTAAATAATGAAGTTGCAATGTATCGTGAAGCCTGTTCAATGATTGATAATGATAATGGTACTCTGTATGGAAAATTACTTGAATACTGTTTGAATTATACTACAACTGGACGTGCAGAGTTCGACCATATGTGGACAGAAGCGAAGTCTGCTATGGATAGGTACAATACCGCAAACCTTTCTACTATTGACCTGATAAATGATTTACAGGGTAGAATATATGATGTTGACAGTGCAATAGATACATTGACTACCAACATTGAAACCTATGAAAATAGGATTTCTAACCTTAAAAATCAGATTGACGATTTGAAAGACGCGGCTATTGAAGCCAAAAACGCTATTGACGCTGCTAATTCTGCTCCGTTGAATCCAGACCCAACAAATGGCAAAACAAGTTTTTGGGTCAAGTATAATGGTAAGAAATATGAAACTGGTTATAACTATAACGGTGATACAGAAGCTAACCGTCTATTAGCTGCAAGCGAATTAACAAAAATAATTGCAAAAGACGTTGGTGGATTTGACAATTATGGTTTAAGTATTGTTCAGGGGTTACTTGGTGTTGGCGGTAATAAGACAGGGCATCATTGGACATATACATTCCAAGGCAAAACTTATGAATCAAGAGCGGCAACAAGAGATAATGCTATAGCAGACATATTAAGTCAAATTTCAAAGAAGTTTGGTGGTGTATATCCAGCTTCGGCAAGTACAATTTATGGAACAATAAAGGGTTATGCCGAAGGTACAAAGGCTGCTACTGGCGGTTTGCATATTGTTGACGAAGAAGGCTTATTCTCTGAGTTTATTCCATATCAAATAGGCAAAGGTAGGTATTCGTTCTTACCAGAAGGAAATCCTGTGTTTAGCAAGGCAATGACTAATACGTTGTTTGATTTTGCGAAAGACCCAAGAGAATTTGTGAATAGTAATAGTCCAAATTCCAATGAGAGCATAAGTGGAGATATAACAGTTGCAAACTATATCTACGGTGACGTTGATGAACAAATGTTAAAACGTCTTGAAAAGAAGGAGAAAGACATTGTATCAAAAGCAAAAGACGAAGTAATTGAAACAGTGTTAAAAGGAAGAAAATGGAGATAAATAATGTACAGCCCACCTTTTCTTGGTGGGCTTTTAATATATCGGAGGTGAAATGATGTTAAGAGGATGTAGTTTTATCTATGCTGACAAGGATTCAAAGGATTTTAATTTGGAGCTGTATTTTGTTGATAATTCTACAACAAGATTTACGAGTGGCGGTGGATATGAACTTATGACTACAACATTACCGCCGAAATCAAAAACATTGTTATACGGGTTAGACCATTCGGCTGAACCATTAAAGTTTGATATTGAAATACTAAATCCAAATGGCGCAATACCGCAAGACGAATTAACTGAAATTAAAGATTGGTTGTTCGGGCAAGACGGTTGGAAAAAGTTTTTTATTGAGGATAATGATTTTGAAGGATTACATTTGAATTGTTTGCTAATCCCTAAAGACGATATTGTTGATACGTCAGGATATAGAGGATTACAATGTGAAGTCGTTAATGATAGTCCGTTTTGGTATGCAGAAGATAAAGAAATAACATTTACAAAAAGCGATTTTAATTCATTAACAAATAGTGGTTCTAATGTGCCAGAGAGTGGAAAAGTTATGCTAACTGTAAATATTGAAACTCAAAGCCCAGATTATGTTTATCCTACTCTTAAATTCTTAGCGACATCAAATGA
>JAEEHV010000067.1 GCA_016280955.1 Candidatus Gastranaerophilales bacterium
ATCTTCAGGATCCGCCTTCGCCAAGATAAAGCGCTTGTCGCTAACGCCCGGCAACTTGCGGCTGATTTGCGTCTTAGGAATCTTGGCATAAACACTCACGCCCGTTTCACGTTCGATTTCAGAAGAAGAACCGACACCGCGGTTACGCAGACGATTCAGCAAAAGAACAATCACCCAGCTGAAGCAGAATCCGCCACCCAAACCGGCCAACACGATAATTTTACGGTTCGGCTTAACCGGTTTCCGGTGAATATAAGCCTTATCGACAATACGCACGTTACCGATTTCACTAGCACGGACCACGCGCAACTGCTGAATGTTATTCAAAACAGACGTATAAAGTTGGTTATTGATTTCAACATCCTGTTGGAGCTTCAACACATCTTGTTGCGTTGTCGGAAGCTTTTTCGTTTTGCCCTCTTCCTTCCCGATTTCTTTTTGCAAGCGTTCCTGCTGTTGAACAATCGCCTGCATGGCCGGGTGATCTTGTTTGAACAAACGACTCTTTTCCTGATACTCCTGTTGCAAGGAAAGCAGTAAAGTCTTAAGTTCCACCTGACGCTTCAAGGTACCCTGAGCTTCGGCTCCCAAATCAACAGTTCCAACTTTGTTACGATAGCTTGTCAAAAGTTGCTGAGCAGAATCCAGCTTTGCCTTAATCATCGGCAATTGGTCTTCCAAAAATTCAAGGGACTTTTCGGCTTCGGCACTGCGCATTTCAACGTTCTGACGCACATACATTTCGGCAATTGCGTTAAGCACATTTGCAGCACGATCAGAATAGCGATCCGCATACGAAATTTCAATGATATTCGTATTCTTACCCATTTCTTCTGCATTCACCTTGAGTTGCAACTTTTCGGCAACAAAAAGAACAGAAGACTTGGTCAAAAGGAATCTTTGCCCAGGCAATGCATAAATAGACTTAACACAGATAGCAACGGAATCGGCACCTACCGGTACTCGATACGTTTCACCAATCTTTCCTACGACGACACTAGCACCAAGCGGAGAAAACAGCTCATACGAATCTTCTGACTTCACTTCGGCAATCCACTTGTCGTCATCTTCCATCAAAGCCATGGGAGGTTCGAACAAATCAACATCCATGCGGCCTTCGCGACGCATAAGGCGATCAAGAACGTCCAACGGTTCTGCTGAATAATTCAAGTGCAACGACTCGACAACAGGCATCAACACGCGCAAGCTTTTTATTAAATGAATCTCAGCCAATGCCGGGCTTTGCGTTGCAAAAAGATCGCCAAGATCAGCAATAGCCTTGCCACTTTTCGACTTCGTATCCAGTTGTAGCATCGCCTTACTCTGGAAAACATCACGGCTATAGCAAGCATAAGTCAACCCAGCAATTAAACCGATGAGAGAAAAGACGGCGAAGATTACCCAATAACGCCGAAAAAGATTGAATATTTCAAGAACGTCTTCGGCCATGTCTACAGGCTTTAAAAACTCTGAAGAAGGCTGACGCGTATTTTGATTTTGTTCTGGTGTATTTGTCATAAAAAACCTTATTTAAAATATATTTAAAATCCAAATTTTTCGCGAATGACCAGGCTCAAAAACTCGGCATTACCGATAATATACCGACGCCACATGCGACGGGGTTCACGAAGCAACCTATACAGCCACTCCAGGCCTAGTTTTTGCCAAATTTCTGGTGCGCGCTTGTACGTACCCGCAAAGAAGTCGAAAACAGCACCCACCGTACCGACATGACAATGGATATTCAAACGATCCCAATTGGCATACGTCCATTTTTCCTGCTTTGGGGCCGTCATGCCAATCCACAGCAAATCCGGATTCGCATCGTTAATAGCCTTCACCATGTCCAAGTCGTCCTCGACGGTAAACTGAGGCTTATAAGGAGGAGAATAGGTGACCACTTCCAAATTCGGATAGCGAGAAGCCGCCTTCTCACGAATCAAGCCTAAGACCTTTTCGCTAGAACCGAGGAACATCACCTTTCCACCTTTTTGGTTGAGGCGACGCATCTCAAACGCAAAAAGATCCCACCCTGCAATGCGTTCTTTAGGTTGAGATTTGGACTTAAGCCAGCGACAGGTTCTGACGATGCTTATGCCATCGGGAATGAGCACATCCCCTTTAGTCAACGCTTCTTCGAACAACACATCTTTACGTGCGTTGTTATACGAATACGCGTTAATGGTGTTGATCAGCAACTTGCCCTCGGGCAAATTCGCCAAATCGGCACGACAACAAAGAAGATTCAGGTTTTTGATGGTTATCATAAGCGACTCCCTTCCGCAAGAATTTCTTTTAGAATACAGACAATCCGTTTTTCAAAAATAGCCAACGTATATTCACTTTTGAATTTTTTGTAACCGCATTCACCCATTTTAATGCGCAATGCTTTGTCCTTAAGCAATACTTCAATTGCGTCAGCAAGCGCCACCGAATTTTTGCGTTCACAAATCAGCCCTTGTTCTTTGTCTACAACCATATCAGGGATACCACCTTCATTTGTTGTGACGATTGGGAGTTTATATTCCATCGCCTCAAGGTTTACCAAGGGGAAAACTTCATTGCTGTAAAAAGTTGGAAACGCAAATATGTCGGCATTTTCGAAATATTCCCTTTTTTCATCGCCATACTTTTTCCCGGCATAAACAACCTTACCTGCCAAGCCTCGATTTTCAATTTCACCTAAAAAGCGCAAAGAATCAAGATCATCGGTTTCTCCACCAACAAAACAACAAGCAAAATCTACGCCACGCTCATTCAATATTTTAAGGGCGTCCAACAAAACAATAACACCTTTCGAAATAATCAAATTCGACAAAAACAATATTTGTGGAATCGGATTATTACGTTCGGCCTTAGGCTCATATTGCAACGATTCAGGAATTCCATTAGGGCAAATCAAAACATCTTTCTTGGCGACATACTTTTCGACATCTTTGTAAAGAACGTTTGCCAAAAGGATAACCTTAAGCCCTCTAAAGAATCTCTTATAGAGCAAATTGTCCAAAAAACGATTTTGCCTCGTTGCCACACCTTTATTATGATAATGAGCAACAATTTGCGCATTCGGCGAATACTTTTTCAGGCAATGTTTTACATATTGAACAACAACGAAATCCTTGTAAAATGCACCACCAGCCGCATTCGGAGTGATATACACTAAATCTGGACGGAATCCCTTAATAGCCTTTTTAAAACGCTTCAGCTGTGAAAGCAGATTGAAAACCTTTTTTACCCCGCCCTTGCCGATATCTTCAAGACTGCTGGCGAGCATCATATTCTCGTACCGGCAATCAAACGAGTCATTCACAATTTTGGAATCGTGAATATACTTGCCAACCATTGCCGCGCCATGCACCGGAGGTGGCATGTGCATGATGAAGAGGACTTTAGGTTTCATAATTTCCATCCTCCAATTTTCTTTACCGATTTTGCAGGATTGCCTGCAATAATTGAAAACGTCTCATATTGTTTTGCAGTCAAAACACTATGAGCGGCAATAACACATTCAGACGGAATACAAGATCCCTTTAAAATCAAGGCTCCACAACCAATCCAAACATGATCTCCAAATACAACCTCTTTAGGTTCATTGATCAAATTTTGGCATTCATCGTAAATTTCATGAGTATCACTATCCATTACCAAACAATCCCATGAAAACTGAATATCTTTTCCAAATGAAATATTTTTATAGCAATTTATTGTAGAGCAAGCCGAAATCGCAAAATTATCACCTAAAATCAACCGAGCATCGCATTCAACATTTAAAATAGAACCATTTCCTATATGAGCACTTCCTAAGAAAACAAGTTCTCCATTTATATTTAGAATTGTTCGACAGACGTCTTTTGTTGGCACCTCATGAAAACCAATACGAATCATCGCAATTTTTATTTGTTCTTGAGGAACAGAAATATTAATTTTGCCACCATGTACCATCACCTTAGTCCCATATTTAACAAATATGGGAAATCTAACAGCTTGTTTAAATGGCAAAAACCTTAAACAAAAAATAACGCTTTTAGGAATCGACAATACAATTATTATAAATTTCAACATAAGCAAAGTCTTAATAAAAAATTCCTTATATACACTATCAAAAATCACACTCAATTTTTCACTCCCACAAAATTCAGCAATCTTTTCTTGTGATCTTCGAACTGTTTTTTATATACCTCAATCGCATCAACACATTTTTGCCAAATTACTGGATCTAAGATTCTAGAAAAATCAAAATCATTTATATCGTCATACAAAAAACCCATTCCATAATCCTCTATAAATTGAAGAGCTCGACACCTATGTCCAACAATAGGAACTCCTTTAAAAAGAGTGTCCAAAACAACACCACTGCTCCGTTCTACGTAAGATCCTTGATAATTTAGAATACAATATCGAGATTCTTCAATATAGCGATTAAAATCATTTTCACTTATATAATCTAAAAATACGCTGATTTTTTTATTTTTTTCAGCAGTCATCATAAGTTGTTCAACATCAAAATTCTCATCAGGCTTTCCAGCAATTAATAACGAATGGGACAAATTAACAAAAGCCTTTGCAGTCTCCAAAATTCCCTTATCATTAACAATCCGACCAATAGACATAAAATCAAATCTTTTTTCAGCAAATGTTCTTTTTGATAAAGTATTTTGTTCAATATATATGTAATCAGGAACACAAATGTACGGAACCGAGTAAGCTTTTCCAACATTTTCATTTGGACATATTACACCTTTAATATTTCTTCGAGCCAATTTCATCATAGCTCTAAAATACCAACGTCGCATAGGTTCTTCACTATAATGAATTTGGAATAAATTCGCCTTTCCAAAATACGTTAGAAGAATGGCAAACAATATCATTGTTGGCTGAGAGTCTTGAATAATAACAACATCATTTTTCTCTATCGACGAAAAAAGTTTTTTCGCATTAAGCAACATTCGAAATAAATTCTTCAGTTTATTATCACCTTCTATATAGCTATAAGGCAATGAGAGTAGCGATTCTTTTTTAAATTGTTTTTTATACAGAGGTCCTCCAGAAATTTTAAAATCACAATGAGGACCAAATATTTTATCGTAATTTGAAGCCAGGGCAAAAAAATGCCCAACGCAAACGCCGTTGGCATCGGCACTTTTTAAATCAGCTATGATAACTTGAGCCATAAAATCCTCTTAATTTTCAGACAGAACTACTTTTATGAAAATTCTTACCAAATAAGTTTTATAACACTTCCACATTTTCCCATTCTATTCTCATTTTCAGTCTGTTTCTTATTCAAATACTGCCAAATGCTAGTTTTACCAAATATTCCATCCAACTCTTGTTTTGCGCAATCCAAAGACCAATATTTTGCATCTATTAGAAAATTAGGCCGAACTTTTATTGATTTTTTTATTGACGATTGCAAAAGTTTGAATCTATAAAGCAAAGCTTTCATTTGAAAATAATTTAGGTAACGCGACATGGTATTTTGCAAATCTTCATAATTTACATTCAATATTCGTTCAGCAATATCTTTATCAAGATGAGACAAATTAATCAAGCCATTCTTTTCAACTAACGGCGCACCGCTACACTGAGAGTAAAACGAAGGTCTATGAAACGGCATAAAAGTCCAATTATTATCATTATCAAAAGCACAGACAGACACAGCATTTCCATTTTCATCTACCGTAACATTATAATTATTAACCCAATGATCCGGTTGCAAACATAAAGCATCAAGAACCTTTAAATTCGTAAGCTCTCTATGAAACGAAGGTGTGATTCCATAATCAGAATCAAAAGCTCTAACACCCGGAGCCTTGCTACACAAAACACCAAAAGAACTATTTCCATCAACAACCAACTTCACAAATTTTGCAGGAGTAATCAATCGCTCCAATCCCAAAAACTTAGCTAACTGATATGTTGCTAAAGACCGACTAGCAGCAAAAGTTTCATATTGACCATATTTCACAAAACTATGAAAATTATAATTCTCTATCGCAGATTTAACAAATGTTATAAAATATGCAAATATTTCCATCATTTCTTTAGGCAGTTCAAGAAAACCTAAAGAATCCAATACTTTGGGAGGAACAATCTTATTTCCATTCCAAATATTGAAATTACATTCCTTCAAGAAAAAGTTTAGCCGTCTCAATTTTTCAAAAAACGCATTATCAACTGAACAACGTTCAATATATTCACGGAAAAGATTTACCTCATCATGTGAATATTTTGTTTCTATCGGAATATTCTGGAGAAAATTTACTTTTTCAGACCCTTGTTCCGCAACATAATAAAAATCCTCTATTTTCTTTTGCAAATACACTTTTAAAGGTTCATGTTTTCGGCATTCTCTAAAAAAAACAATTTCGCCACAATGGTCAAATATCTTTATAGTATTAGAAGATAGAGAAAAAAATGAAATCTCACTTTTTGACTTTTTTATAGTCAATTCAATTTCTTTTTCAACATCTATTTTTTTATAACCAAGCAGAAAAAACTTGTTTTTGTATTTGGAAAGGATCTTTTTTAGCATTCGAATCATTCTATTTCTCACTATAAGAATATTTCTTGCCCAACAAATAAGATGCCAATAGAGGCGACATAAAAGTTATTCCCGCAAAAACCTTTTCATGAAATGAAGTTTTCCTTGTTAATAAAATATTCATTGCAATTATCATTATATGGAAATACTTTTTTTTAAAGAAATTTTTGACATTCGGCATTGTTCTTATTTTATTATAGGGGAAAGCACGAAGCAAAACTTTAAGCCCAAACACTTTACAACAAACTTTATACTCACAATCATCAATAGCCTTAGCAAAATCAAAACATCTTTGGCTAACGAAAAAATAATCTTGTGTATTTTTCATTTTCCAAGATGTCATTATAGAATTTTCGCGTTGTGCATAATAATAGATATGCTCACGAATTAAACATATCGTTTGAGCATAAAAAACTAATCTTGGCGCAAATTCTGCATCTTCATGGTATATACCTTTATAAAACAAAAGACCATTATCAACCAAAAGGGATCGCTTAATAATAAATCTCTGAATTGCGCCCGCAGGAAATTTTTTTATATACTGTATTCTAGAAACACAACTAACATTTTCAGGAAAAGATCTTTTTAAAATTTTTCCATCTTCCCATATTCTAATAAGTTGTGAAGAATAAAGATTAAAGCCTTTGTTAACATAACTAAGAACAATCGACAAACTTTTATCCGTCAGCCAATCATCACTATCAACAAACCAAACGTAATCCCCAACAGCCTTAGCAAGGCCTACATTTCGAGCAACACTAAGTCCTTGATTTTCCTGATTTATAACAATCAAATTCCTATGTTTTGCAACATAAGAATTCACAATTTGCATACTATTATCCGGCGTACCATCATTTACAACAACAACTTCGAAACAAGATTCATCAATGTTTTGATTGAAAATACTATCTAAACAACGAGCAATATATTTTTCCACATTGTATACAGGAATAATGATAGACAAGTCGATACTCATAAATATCTCCTTCGTTTGTTTACTAAATAATCAACCCTTCGTTTCACCCCATTATATTTTTCTTCTAAAAAAAGCACGGAAGGAAGAACCCGATAAAGAATGGGAAATTTATTTTTCAGCTTATAAAGAATACATTTAGCCCATTTGTATTTAAAATTAATGTTTTTTACATCAAGATTTAAAGGAACAGTCCCATCTTGTACAAAATTTTCCCACTGTGAAATCACAGCAGTATGAGAAAATCTTTCGTATATAGTTTTTAACACGTCTCTATAATCTCTCGGCGACGTCTCTAAAGCTTTTAACACAGTTTTAAGGAAATCCTGTTTTCTTTTATATAAAAAACCATTAAAGACTGTATCCAAATAACCAACGCATTCTATCGTCGTAATAAAACAACCCATCAGTTGCATTTCTACGGCTGTAATTCCAAACGTTTCTGTTTTTCCACTTGGATTTGGAATCCCAACTTTAGTCTGTAAAAGAATTTCATTTTTTTCTTCACCCATAACACCATGGAAATGAACACTAGGCAAAACTTTTCCATCATGGGTGAAATATTTCATTAAATAATCTTCATAATTTTTCTCAGCTATACCGAATCTACCAAGTTGAGCGTCTCGCTGATATAATCTTCCAGACCCGATTATATGTAATTCAGCATCAGGAACTTTAGCAAGAACATCAGACCAAATTTCCGCAATCCAGTGCAATCCTTTCTCTGGAATAATGCTACCTATGTACGTCACTACATTTTTTCTATTTTCAATGGGATTATTTTGTACATCATATTTTTTCACACACGCTGTATTTACCGCATTATACAAATATACAGACTTTTTGTATGCTTCATGATCTATATAAGATTCCATCTGTTCTTTGCTAACACAAATAATCCTAAAAATGTTGGGGTTCTTAGCAAAAAAAGACAAATCATGGGACGATGCAAAATTATGACACCACGGCATTAACTTTACATTCAAATAAAAAAAATCTAGAGAACCGTCTTTTATATAAAAAGGTTTATATTTAAACGCAAAATAATCACAATGTTCTTCCTCAGCATCAATAATAGCCTTTCTCAACGATTCAATTTTTTTCACACACAAATTTTTGGGGAAAATTCCATCAGATAATGTATATAAAACTACATCAATATTATTTTCCCGACAATTCAACAAATGGGCAACAAGAACAACCATATACTCGCTACCACCAACACCAGGATTTCCATCTTCTACATGTGAGAAATCCGTATATCCTAATTCGTCACTTTTCAGGAAAAATGCAATTTTCTTTTTCTGCAAAATATTCATACTCTTTGTAACCTATATTGTCTATAAGTTTTATAAAAAAGGAAAAAAGCAAATGCCTGAGTCACTGCAGCATTAGCACCAAAAGCAGCAGTCATAACAACAGAGCCTAAAAGAAAATAAACACTCAATCCTCCCAAGAAGTAAAACATTTCAAAGTTTTTCCGAAAATTTAGACACAACAGTCGTATCCAACAAAAAACCATAGCAATCCCCCCCATAAAAGACATGCCAACAAAGCCAAGATCTACCCAATTAATGAAATTATATTCTGCATGATTGTTTAAATAACCATCCTTTCCCATAAAACCACTCCCAAAAATCCATTCCAATGGTGATTTCAGATAATCATTAAAGAAATAATGAAATTCAATCGCCCTATCAAGCTCTACAATATTTTTATCCGTTTGTGATGTATTTTTTTCCTGCATAAAAGATAAAACATCAGCAAATATCGGTAAAAAAGATAGCGCGTAAAGAGCAACAATAGCTACAACTATATATGATATTCTCTTTTTTATATTTGGGATGCGAAAATAAATATAAACATTCGCAAGTAAAAATGCCAAAATATATCCTCTATAACCACGTAATACACACATAGATAAAACTGTCAAAACAATCAACAAATCTTTTTTTCGGAACTTTAATAAAAAACAATTCATACAATACAATCCATACATATATATAAATGCTTCCCCAGTAACTTCAAATCGGCGAAGATCCAATTGTTCAGCTTTGGAACGCCACCCCCAAGCAACAGACTCTAAAATAGGATAGGGCAATAATATTTGCTGAGCAAAATACAAAACAAGTCCAGCTACACCCAAGAATTTCATACACCGAAGCATTTCTTCAACTGTTGGATTAATTTCAGCTATTAAAAAGAAAAAGAATAAATACAAAACAATCAATTGTCCAGAAACAGCAGAAAAAACAGACAACCCTCTAAAATATTTCGCAGACAAAACATTACCAACAAGCGACAAAGCCAATAACATCAGCCATTTAGTATATTCATTTTTCATTCCCTTTTTATAAAAGGCAAAAAATAGGGATATAAGAATTACAGGAAGCATAGATCCAAAAGCACTTGGATACAAACCTGCAATCGGAACGAAACCTAGAAAATGAGTTCCATACAATAACAGAAAAAGAAGGGCTAAATACCGTTCGATCGAAAAAGGAACATTTGTCATTGAATTCACAACCATTATTTCGACTCACAAGCTTCTTTTAAAAAGGTTGACGCTTTCTCTCGTTCAATATCTAGGATTTGTTCCACAAACTGATAATCTATAGGATCATGTAACAGGCGTAAAACCTGTTCAACACCGACATTGGCTTCAACCAAATGATCCATAAGATTAATCTTTTTCAATAAGCTTTCAAATCGAGCCGAGCCTCTCTTTTTATTGTTAATAACAAGAAACTGCTTTTTGAAAATAATACTAAAAATCATTCCATGATAAGAATCTGTAATCACATACTTTGCATTTTGGATATTCTTCAACCATTGTCCCACCGAATAGAATCGTCTCTTTCTCATTAGCTTTTGTAAAAAACTCAGTTCCGGAGGATAATTGTCTATTTTTCCAATTTTTTCAAAACTCTCTAAAGAAGATACTAATTCCTTTTTTTGCTCATTAACATCCAAAAAGAACTGGCAAATATAGTCTTCGGAGTTTTGCTTAGATGAGGGCATCAGTTTTTTATAATCAAATTGATTCAATAAAAGAGTAGGGTCAACTAAAGCTAATGCTTTTTTTCCAAAACATTCATCACAAATTTTAACCCCAGAATCCTCGCGCACCCCAACATAAGAAAATTTTCGAACAAGACTTCCTACTTTTTCGATAACTTCTTTTGAAGCTTCAAAAGAATCTTTGCCAAAACTAACGGCATAGGTAATTTTCTTTACACTATCCGGAACCCAATCCAAATAATAATAAAAACCCATTTCGCGAATACAATCAGCATTCCATACTTGATCGCTTCCAACAATAATAGCATCGAACGAAGTGCTAATCTTTGACAAATCCTTTGTATTTTTTATTCGCGTAGAAAGTGGCAAATACTTCTTTCGAAATTCAGAGAATGAATTTTTTTGGCATAAATACTTTATCTTTTTCAAGACTTTTAACGATGCATCAAAACGGCCCCAGCCTCTATTAATAATTAAGGAATCGTGACCCAAACCATGAAGAATATTCTGCAAGGCATATCCTTGTAGCAACGCTCCATAATTATCGGATATAAATGTCACAACACCTATTTTCATCTTCTCAAAATTCCTATTACTTTTAAAATAATTCGTTCTAACAGAGTTTGTTTTAGAACAAAATTATTCAATTTTTTGAAAAATCTATACTTCACCCAAAAAAGCTTTCTATATGGAGGTTCACCACAAGGACGAAAATAACCTTTATTGCAAATCGTAGCCTGTTCCAAAGTAACAGGAAAAACATCTAGACGGTTCATTACAGAAGCAAGCAAGTTTTTTCCTCGTTCTGTATTCACCATAACAGAACTAATCCCCTTATCATCATTCCATTCGGACACTACTTTTTCAACATCCCAAAAATCAGCTAAGGTAATGTCACTATATGAAGAACCTGACTTTGCGGGGCATTTATAACAAGAAGGTCTTATTATATAAGCTCGCAAAAATGCTCGCATATATAAATCATTTTTATGAAAAACATTTTTTAGGATTTTTTTCCCATCAGCAGAATCCGTAATTTCCTTCACAAAATGATAATTTTTCCAACCATTCGACTTTTCCCTAAATAAAATATTGCTTATAGCTGGATTAGAATTTTTACCTAAAATTTTTTTCGATTCATATAAAGAATCTTTCAAGTACTTATCCCACACTCCAGGACTTGGGACTCCATGACAAATACAATCAACCGTAATTAAATTTGGGTAATCTTTACAAAGGAATCTACGAAGCCCAGCAATTTGGCAAGAAGTTCCACTAAATAAAACTAATTCTTTTCTTTTCAAAAATTTTTCGGCATCTTGATATGAGTTGCCAATGCTACTTTGAAGATACTTACTACCCCTAAATTTGTACAAATCCTCTTTTTTTCGAACATAAGAATGAACAACCATCCAATTTTCGTCATAAGAGGCTCCAAAAACAACGCCTCCTTGACTAACAACAAATTCAGCCAAAATAGTAAAAATTCCGCCAGAAGAACTTTCCTTCCTTAAAAGTTCATCTTTACTCTTGGCTGCAAAATTCTCTAACGGATATCTATTCTCATTTTTATTAATAACAGGACAAACCTTTTCGCATAATCCACAATTTATACATTTCTGCAAATCTACCTTAGGATAATAAAAGCCCTCTCTATCCTGTTGCATTGAAATGCACTTTTGGGGACATTTCTGCAAACATGCAGAACATCCACAACAATTATATGAACACGAAATATCTATCATGCCTTCTTCAGTTTTTGAAAAATTTGTCTAATTTGAGAAATCGCGATATTTCGCTCAGCATTATTCAATCCCACTACATACACAGCGCACAAAGTACATACGCAACTTAAAGTTACAATCAAAACAAAAGAAACCAATCCTTCTTGCAATATTCTATAAACAGCAAACGGAATCACAGAAGCGATCAAAGCTACAGTACATCCTTTTACAAAGACTTCAGCAAAATATTTTCTAAGAGGTAAACCTATTAATTTTTTTACAATTAGCAACCTGGCAACTTGAGCTACACTTGAAATAAAAATTTGAGCTATGAAAATATACTCCGGAATGGAGTTCAGCTTTAATGTTATATATGAAACAGGAACAACCAGAAGCATTATACCACCAACAACCAACTGAAAATTTCGAATTTTTCCATGAGCGCCTGCCGCAGTCGATAT
This sequence comes from Candidatus Gastranaerophilales bacterium, assembly GCA_016280955.1. Taxonomy (GTDB): domain Bacteria; phylum Cyanobacteriota; class Vampirovibrionia; order Gastranaerophilales; family Gastranaerophilaceae; genus CAG-196. Next base: position 12,724 of record JAEEHV010000067.1, read on the forward strand.
CGGAGTTCCTAAAGCATTTAAAACACAAATTACAATCATCAACCGAATAAAAGAAGCCGAATGTTCTGGGGGTTCCACCAACCATAAATTCAAAATTTGCTTAATTTCAATAAAAATCGGTAAAGAAATAAAAAGAAGAAGATAAAAGGAATACTTTGAGCACGCAATAATTAAAGAATGCATATACTGTAAATCACCACGAGCAAAAGACTTATTTATTTGAGGAAACATGGCTGTTTGGAAACTAGACGAGAATTGCTGTATTGCATTCTGAACCTGAACAGCAATGCCCCGAGCTGCATTTACGACAGGTCCAAAAAAGGTATTCAACAAAATATTCTGTCCATGAATAGCCAACAACTTAGAGGCACTACCTACAAGGCTCCAAGTTGCATATCCAAGCATATCTTTTGAAATTTGTCTATCCCAACAAAAAGAGAACTTAACACTTTTAAAAGTTCTATGGCAATATAATTGGTAAATAACACGTATTAAAATCTGCACGGCAAGCATAAGCATTCCGTACAAAATCAACCTATCAATTCCTCCATAAACAATTCCCATTGCAATAGCAAGTTTCAGAACAACCTCTAAAACAGAAATATAGGCAAAAGCCCCCATTTTCTCATGAGATGTAATTAAGGCATTATAAGGAACGCTCAAAATCATAACAACACAAGAAAAAACAGAAAAATGATAAACCCACTTAGCGGCTATTAATCGCTCAGATGGGATGACCAACTTATTATTAAAGAACCATAAACCTATAGTTTCCGCCAAAGCAATAATAATTACAGCAACAATTATGTGAATCAATACGCTTGTACTAAAGACTCGATTCAATTTATCCGAATTTCCTTCGCCCAAGCTAAATGTAATAAAGCGTCCTGTTGCACACGACATTGCAAAACTAATTATCGTGAACATGGTGACAACGCCACCAACGACATTATAAATACCAAAGTCTTCAACACCAAGATTTTTTAAAATAACTCTACTTGTATAAAGTCCTACGGCCATTGTAAAGAACATGCGAAAATATAGCAACAACGTATTTTTCGCAATGCGCTTATTGTTCTGTTGTTCAGTGGTCGTCATTCACAATTCCGTCTATGCACAAATTTTATAAGAGGACAACGGTTCATCATCGCAATCTCTAGTTTGCAAAATCACGAAATTTGCAAACGGTCGTTTGCCAAATTTGCAACATTGATCCTTTCGATTAGTCTCTGAGTGTATATTGCGATCCTGAAAACCAAAGGAGCGATGATTTAGAAAAAGGGAGCTATACCCATACTCACTCCAATTAAGTATATTCTTTGGGTTGACAAAGCCAATGAAAAACTTTTGGATGCACAGGAGACAAGTATGAGCAGTTCTAAAGAAACAACGAGCATCCCCATAGGGAACATCCGTCGTTGGAAGCGAAAAGCCGTTTTGGCGAAGTAATTCCGTCTGCACCCAGCAATCCCTCTTACTTCACCAAACCCTTTTCGAGGTATTCGGCGAGGTTCGTGCGTACGCGGCTTGCGGCATCGTCAGCGGCGACCTTGCGCATGTCGTTTTCGACCATGAGTTTCACGAGTTGTTCGAACGTCGTCTTTTGCGGGTTCCAACCGAGCTCGGCCCTCGCCTTGGTCGGGTCGCCCCAGAGGTTCACCACGTCGGTCGGGCGGTAGAAATCTTCAGAGACAGCAACGACGGTCTTGCCGGTTGCAACGTCGATGCCCTTTTCGTTCACGCCTTCGCCTTCCCAGCGGAGTTCAATGCCTGCGTGGTGGAAAGCGAGGGTTGCAAATTCACGGACAGTGTGCTGTACGCCGGTTGCGATCACAAAGTCTTCGGGCTTGTCATGCTGCAAAATGAGCCACATGCATTCCACGTAGTCCTTGGCGTAGCCCCAGTCGCGGAGGCTGTCGAGGTTGCCGAGGTACAGGCAATCCTGCTTGCCCTGGGCAATGCGGGCTGCGGCGAGCGTG
>JAEEHV010000068.1 GCA_016280955.1 Candidatus Gastranaerophilales bacterium
CAAGAAGCCTTCTAATCTTTTGTCGAAAAACTCTTTCATGCTTATTCTGGATTTCATCTTTCTTTGTTTTTACGGCATCCTGAACGCCCATGCTAGAATTATCAGCCATATCCAGACAAAATTTGGTTGCCAACCAAAGATCTCTATATTCTTTCAAGTCCTTTACAGATTCCGGAACAGCATTTCCGTAATCCAAAGCTTTCAAGTTTTCTAAGACACAATCAAGATTCGATTTTAAATAAAGAACTTTGCTTTCAAAAAGTTTTTGTTCGTTCTCTTCAAAACGCTCCCTTAATTCCTCCGGCTGTAAATTTTTCTTTAGCGACGTTATAAAAATGATTTTCTCTTTGCAATTACCAGAAACAAGAGTATCATGAATGAATTTGAAAACAGTATAACTCTTTCCAGCCCCGGTTGGGAGCGGCAAAAGCAAAAGCCCATGATTTTGCATTTTCGATAAAGCGTAATCTGCGATGATATCTTTAAGATCTTTCATTTTTTGAATCTCTTTTTCTATATAATTTACCGTATTATACAAATATACAACCATTCAGGTGTCATAAAATGACAATTTACATTTTTTTTCCAAAAATATTTCGTTTTTTTCATTTTTCAATATTGATAACACCCACTTTTCCAACATCGACTTCGGTCTTGAACTGAACTTTGGAATAGAATCTCTAAGATCGAAGAACATGGAGTGTCCCTGTTGTTTTATTAATTCAACCATTTTCAAATTGATCTACCAAATCTTCTTTTAGTTTTCGCAAAGGATATTCTTCATTACGAAATAAAACCGGCAAGCCCAAAACATATTGTTTCAAATCAGCTTGTTCCGTCGGGCTTAATTCGTTATATTTTTTCCCATATATAAAACTGGAAAAATTACCTAAACAAGCTCCAGCATATTTAATTTGACGGCTCATAAGTTCTTTTATTTCTATTTGGTGTTTATTATACAAATCCGTCAAATGGAATATCCTATCAGAATTACGAACTTGATTTTCAAAATCAGGAATATCTAAATTTGGATAAACATTGAGTTTTTTATTCAATTTTTCACTATCAGAATATTCAAACTCTATACTCACAAAATATGATTTCTTCAAATCAATTTTTCCATTCCTTAAATTTTGAAGATCTACAGGATCAAGTCTAAATACAGCATTTCTACCAAACTCACTTTCATAAGGATAAATCGTCTCATCAGATTCATCATTTTTACCCAAATTGCAAACTGGACAAGAAGGAATCAAGTTATAGAACGAGCATGACAAATATGGATATTTTGACTTTACATAAAAATGATCTAATTGGGGTCGTACTTCACCACATCCATTTTTATCAAAAATAGTATAGATATATTGTCGGTTGCAATATGGGCAAACCAACAATCCTATTTTATCACATAATTTATAAGCATCCCAATCAACATCCCCCTCATACAAATCTTCATAACCCAAAATGGAAACAACGCTATTCCGATCCTTTTCTGCATCATATTCTTTTTGATGACATTTAGGAACTTTTCCTCCTCCCACTCTTCTTTTCTTTCTTCGTTTCCAATTTTGGTAGGCTTTATATGCAGCGGTTTCCTTTTTTACCAACTGAGTAAACCTTCCATCATCTCTAAATGCTTTCAAATCTTGGGGAGGGACACATATTAAATCATGTAAGGCATTTTCTCTATCCTTTGAAGGCAACGACATGAATCCTAGCAGGCTATATAATTTATTTAACTTTTTGTGTGCACAAGTCCAAGCCCTTTTTTGACTTCCATTTAAACTACTATAATCAACATCAATATAAAATCTTCTTTTAATCCATTTCCAATGCTCATCAACAGCATCTTTCACATCTTGATTTATTCGAATTTTAATCATCTATCAACCTCTTTCTGAAGCCTTCTCTTAAGGAATGATCTTAATAATGGATCACCAATTTTTTCAACAAGAAGCCGATCTTCAGATGAAATATTTTTCTTTTCAATATGATCAATCAATTCATCAATTTTATCACTTGCAAAATTACCTATGGTTCCATTTAAGAAGAAACCTGAAACAAGTAATTCCCCTAAATTACCAGCAAACGTTTTTCCTTCTCGTTCTTCCTGACAACCATCCCTTAAATACATAACATTCTCTTGAGGAATATCTGAAAGAATAAATGGCGAATGTGTTACTAGGAAAATATTGAACGAATGCGAGTCATTCAACTTTAAGTTTTTTATAATATCTACTAATTTTTTTACAAAAAGTCTTTGATATTCAGGATGGAAACAAATTTCCAACTCATCAAATACCATGTTTATATTTTTATAACGAGGACGATGACCATTCACAGACATTATATTTCGAACATGATACAGGTGTGTTGAAATCGTGTGTAAAAGCTGAAGCTCACCAGCACTCATTTTACTATATGAAATTTCTTTTTTTTCTTTTCTATCATATAGATATATTTCATAATCCAATATAGATGGAGGCAAACATTCAATAGTCTCATCTAACGAAAATTCTCTATTTTCGTCAATTAAAGATCCATTCCTCGGATTAACATGCATAAATGGAGGATGAAAAAAATCTATTTTGTCCTTAGGTAGGTTATTCCATCTTTCTTTATTCTCAGCAATGCACTGTTTTATAGCTGCTTCATAATTTTTTTCATAATCAAAAAAAGAAAAGCCTTCTCGTTCCACAAACAACAACCCATCATTATCTTTAATACTAAGAAAATTAACAACTTGATGTATTTTGGTAACTACATGAGATGAGTCTAAAAAAACAGCATAAATCAATTCTCTCAAACAATCTAAATCAACATCATCAATGTCTTTTATTTTTAGATCATATTCACCACCTTCAGAAAACAATTTATAAGAATAATATTTGGGAAGAGATAAAATTTTACTTTGAAGATAAATCAATGCAATTTTTTTAATAAACATCGACCCCGTTGTCACTTTCAAATCAAATGCATTAATAATTAAATTCGACACACTATCAGGATTAAACAACCAATCATCAACAGTTTTCATCATATCTTCTGGAGATAAATTTTTAAATTTTTTCCATCCTTTAAACTTATTGAATACAAAATCATTTCTGAAGGAAACCTCAATTTTATTTAACTCATATCTATTATCAAAAGAATAATGATGCTTTTTGGCATAAATAAGTAAAGCTAAAAGCCTATACTTAGACAAACGCATTTCCTTTTCAACATCAATCGTTCCTTCATTTCGCATTGGATTTAAAACTATCGGACATGTATATCCATCATTTTTGTGAAAAATTCGTTGAATCCAAGAAGCACCTAATCTTTCAGCATTCCATTTAGTTTCTTCACCTAATTTCTGAGACAGTTCAATACAATTTGCCCAATAATTTGAAGGAACTAAAGACAGCATTGCATAATTAGAAACAATTGTGTAAAAAATTTTCTCCGCAAGAAAGATCGCAGCATTGTCATCTAGTTGTTTAAATTCTGTAATTTTTTTTTCATAATGAATTGGATCCCCAACCATAGTTTTTCTTGAATAAAATTTTATTTTAATATCATTACATTCCAAAACATATTCAAGGTGACCTATGTTGAAGTAAATTTTAACATAAACACCCCTTGCAAAGAAATTTGATCTTGGCATAAGATGCGTAAAAAAACATGCAAAATTATTGAGTGATACATATATCAAATCCATCAACGAGCTTTTACCGGCACCATTTTGTCCAACAATCGCCTGAATGTTAATATTTTTCCCATAAAAAGCATCCGAATTAAATTTTTTTTCAGAAACATTCTTTTCTAACGTCCCATGCTGATTATGCACATAGAAATCGTTAAAAAAGAAACGTTTTTTAAAAGGTTCGGCAGGGTCAATTTTTCCCTTTTCAAACTCATTATAATCTTCTTCAGACAAAAGCCTTTTATACAAACCTTTTTCGCTCAATCTCCATTGCTCTTTTGTTGCCGTAATTTCTAAGCAATTAATACTAAAGCTCATAAATCATCTCCCATTCAAATTTTTATAACCAGTTTTTCATTGTTATTAAAACAAGAAATAGTTTACTTTCAGACATCACATTATACCCAAACGTATTTACGCTATCTCCGAAAGGATAACTGTTTTGATTCTGTAAAAATGATTAAATTCTTACAAGCCCTTGATATCGCCACATAGAAATTTCTCTTATCTTCAATTTTATCAGCATAAAGAAGAATGACGGCATCAAACTCAAGACCTTTTGTAAGCAGCGTTGTTCCAAAACATTTTCCATAAATTTTTCGGCCATTACGACGAATGTGATTTTTCGTTTTTACCATTGCTTCATACACAGAAGTATTATTTTCAACAGCATACTCCAAACTTTTAAGTACCTGGCGTGCTAAGTCAGGTCTTTTTATATTCCGTCGATTATTTTGATAAAAAAACAATAAAAGTTCCTGAAAGCTTCGAGCACAGGCATCTTGAAAAAATTTATCACAACACAGTTTCAATTTATCAGAAAAAACTTTTTCATCAGCATCTCGTTTAGAAATCAAACCCGATGAATTAAACCACATATTTAGAGACTGACTATCAAAAGAAATTTCTTCAAATTTTTCTTTTATTTTCACATAGTCAACATTTAAAGGAGATGTGGTGATTTCTTCAATCAAAGAATCAATATCATGAGCACACTGATAATAAGTTTTATCATCAATCGCTTCTACAAGATTAAATTTATGTTCATAATCAAATCGTCGCAACATTTTTGCACGATCTTCAATCAGTCCTCTTCTTCCATTTTGCGTAAACGAGGGCATAATCACCAATATACTTTCTGTATCTAACTGTTTTATTTTCCTACGCAGCGGATTATACAAAACATCTTGTTCATTTGCAGGCGTAATTGGATTATGGCAAACAACTTCAAAATTCGATTCAATATCACTTTCAATGCATATGGCATCATTTATTTCTAAAATTTCTCTATACTCCTTTATTTTCGCTCCAAGTGCCGCAGAGTTTCCGTTCACCATCCATCGATATGGAATCCGTAAAAAATCAAAAGGTTGAAAGTTCTTAAAATCATCAGGAAACTTTACTGAAGGATCTTCTCTAAAATCAAAAATTCCCTGAAGAGGATCCCCAAACAAATGCGTCGGAAGATACCTTGCTAGAATTTCAACCAGTTCATGTTGTTTTTTTGAACAATCCTGATACTCATCAACAAAAAGATGTGAATATGATTCTAAAACAATATGTTTTATAGTCGGCTTTATGAATAGGCTTAAAGATTTATCTAGAACATTAGCAAAAAATCCACGTTCATCCTGTGCGCCCACATCCGACTGTTTATAAAAAGATAAAACGTATCGTTGTATAAAACCAGATATTGTATCAATCCTGTACTTATCTCTTTCCACACCTTGTTTGGACATTTTTGCTTTTAACGCAGCAACACCTGCATGCGTATGAGTCAAAATCAAAATAGGTTTTTCACAGGAAAGTTTTTGGGCGCAAGAAACAATTGTATAAGTTTTCCCATACCCCGCTGGCGCTATCAAAAAAGCTCTATTTGATTCTAAAAATTCTGTAGGAATTGTTTCTGACATTAATTTTTTATCCAATCAAGCAAAGTATTTATATTCTTCTTCAAAACAACATCATTCCCCAAAGCTGTCAATTCAGGAAGCACCTGTTCAGCTAAAAATTCGCCCCCAGGAATGTCTTTATATAAAGATTTTTCTTTTGCCAACCTAGCAAATTTATCTCTAAATTCACTTTCTTGCGACGAATCTAAATCAGAAACATCGAGTTTCCGTTTAACATCATCCACAAATCTCTCTAGATTACAATTAACAAGTTTTTTTATGCAATTCCAAGGAACATCTTTTATAATTTGCGATTCCAAACATCCCCCGATTTCATATTTGGTATAGGGGATAGACAATTCATCCAAAGACAAAAGTTTATCTCTAATCGCCTCAACATCATTATCAACAACAACATATACATCATATCCAAGATTTTTGAATGTCTTAGCCTCTTTTATAAATTTATCACCACCTTTACTATCAATAGGAAAAACCCCAAAACCAGATAAAGATCCACGACCAGTAGTTTTCAAATAGTCATCAATTCCTCGAACAAAGCCTTGTTCTGTTTTTCCCTCACAACATATAATTTTTTTTGCAAAAAAAGCTTCCGGTTGAGTTCTTAAAACAGCCTGAAAATCTTCCGTGAACGATATCAAATTTGAAGCCCTTTCACGCATCAAAAAAAGGTTATTATATGAGGCTTCCACTAGAGTATAAGAACTATGAGTGGTAACAAAGATTTGCCCAGAAAGCCCACTCTTTAAATATCGAGTAATGTTTGTAATTCTATCCGGTTCTAATCCCTGCTCCAATTCATCAATTAGAACTATTCCTCCTGTTCGCGTCAATTGTTTTTGAATAGCGATAGATAAAAGTCTTTTAGATCCTTTTCCGCTACGTCTATACGGAATATTACCATTATGCAAAGCAATGCTATTACCTGATATAGAATTATCCTTAAACTCTATCGCTGTTTTTAATTGTTCCAGACTCAAGCCCAATTGAGAACTATCCGTTTTTAAAGTTTCTAATATACCCTCAACTTCATTAAAACTTCCATTTTCAGCTGTAAGTTCATGAATTTTTCGAACAATTTCAAGCAATCTTTGAGCAACAGATTCCCCTTCAGCACTACTCAATTTCATCAAAGCGCTTAAAGGAGAGTATCTTCCAAAAGAGAATTGGTTATCTGCATAATCTGCAACCATAAAAACATTAAACTTCGCACGGTCATTTGCAGTAATCTCTTTTGGTTCCGATTCATCTCTTCCGCAAAATACATGCCACTTTGGTTCAAGAGACGAATCAACTCTAAACCTAATTGACAAAGCATCAACTAAACTACTATCATCTTCTTCAAGAAAATCATCAATAATTTGACCATCTTTTATTTTTCGTATATATAATCCATATTTAGAGTCTGTCAAAAGTTCCTTTGGAAAGTCTGTAATTGTAGCTTCAATTTCTATTGGCTGTGTAACATCTGTATCATAAAAATCTAAATCAGATAAACCAACATTCCATGTGGGCGACAAAACTAAATTAATTGCTTGAAGAATGGTTGTTTTGCCAGAGTTCCCTCTACCAATCAAAACAATAAAGTTTTCTAATCCAAAAACATGATTAAATTCTTTTATACCACGAAAATTTTTTATAGATAATGAATAAATCTTTGACATAACTTAGTCCTTATTTAACAAACAATTCTTCACCTCTTCTCCACGGCTTCGATTTCCTCCGCATCGGTGATGCCGTAGAGTTGATAGACGAGGGTATTGACTTGGGTTTCTAAATCTGTTGTATCTTCGCCATTTTTCTTGGCGGTGATGATTTGGTCGGCGAGGGTGGCGAGTTCTTGCGGGAGTTCGCGGGGGACGGGAATTTTGGAGAGGTATTGCCAGATGAGTTGCACACCGTTCTGGATTTGGGTACATTTCTTCTTCATTAGCCACCATGCCATTTTAGAATTTAGCAGAGCAAGCAAAGCCTTGTCTTCTGTGGGGATTATCCACATGGAATCATTGCAATACAAACCATGATCATCATAAACAAAGCAAGGCTTTACTTGGAATTTTTGG
>JAEEHV010000069.1 GCA_016280955.1 Candidatus Gastranaerophilales bacterium
GAATGGAAGTTGTCTGAATTCATGGAAAACTTTTACAGGCAACCTACCCTCCAAGAACGGCAAGAAGGCATATTACTGTACAATATGGGAGTAAAATAATTATGCAAGTGCAAGCGATAAATACTTATAATAATCAACAAACTTTCAACGGACAATTCAAATTAAATCCTCAAAATATGGATATATTTGATTTGAATTTATTGAAGTATAAATCAGAGGATATTGTAGATTTTGTTCAGAAACAAAAATATGATTATACTGTTTCAAAAGCATTCAACGAAATGTATGTGGCTATAGAAGAAAAAGGCAAACAAATTAACGAATATATGGTTGAAAGATACAAAGACAAAAACGGCAACCGAAGTTTAGAAAGAATATTTGATACAATTAAAAAAATAACAAAAGATACAACAGATAAAATGTAGGTAAATAAATATGCAAGTGCAAGCAGTAAATACTCAAAATAATCAAACAAGTTTCGGTGCAATTTTTTATCCGAAAAATATTAAATTTAATAAGGTTCAAGAACCTATTGCTGAAACAATTAAAAATGCTTTGAGAGAACCTTTGCAAATATTCAAAGGTGAAACGGCAGAGGGGTTTTATAAGTCAAAAGGTTATGATTTTGGTATTGAACCGTATTGGACTGACTCGGTTCATTTAACTGCATACAAAGGAATGGAAGAAACAGGAACAGGTGTTGATAGAAGATATACCTATTCTGATAAATTATATATTGGGGAATATGACAAAAAATCTGAATTTAGAGTTTCTGATATTGAAACACGCATAAAAGATAAACGAAAAAGCGATTTAGGATTTATAGCTGTTGCTCTTACTGCAATAACTTCAGTTCTTTTAATCTCGGCACTTTCAATTAAAGAAAAATTTTATGGAACAACAAAACCATTAATTGAGAATGTTGATAGTGTCGCAAGTAAAGCAAAATCCGTTCTGCCTGATACAACTGCGGTAAATACAAAGGTTTTGAAAGTAATTAAAAAATAGGAAGTGATAGTTAATGAAAGTTAATCCTGTTAAGCAATTCGTAAAATCTAATATATCTCGGTTTGAATTGAATAAAGAGTTTCGGACTCGAGGTTATAATAAATGCTATAACCTTTACGATAAAAATAACAATTATCGTGGGGAATATCAATTTACGACACTTCATAGCTGCGGCTATTATGGTGTACAAAGTTCGATATCTTCCACAAGAATTATGAGTGAAAAACTTAGACAAGAAATGACAGAATATGTTCATATGGATAAAAGTTTTATTAATATGTATGATTCTCAATCAGATGATTTATTAAAAACAAAACCATTTCTAAAAAAAATAACAACAATAACAACAATTTTAGATTTTGTTAATGACAAATTTAAAACAGTAAGAAGTGTAAGCAGACTAAAAAATAAACTGCAAAGAAGAATGTATGCAGATAATCCGAATTTTCCTTATATGGATAACTTTGTAGTCTATGAACCTTTAAAAGAAAAACCGCAATACGAAAAAACTGTAGAGTATGTAAGAGAAGGTTCTATTTCTGAAACTAATAATAAAACTAACATGCTCAGACATCAGTACCCCTTAAACGGTAGTATAAACCAAATTCCTTACAAATTTTGGTAGGGGTAAATAATAAAGGAGTAAATAATTATGCAAGTTCAAGCAATTCAAAATAATAATACAAACTTTGGAATGGCTGTAACAATTTCGCCAAAGGCAAAAAAAATATTAGAAGACAGATTAACAACAAATGCAGCAAAAGAATTAAAGACTATCATTGAAACGGAAAAAACAAATCCGACTGATGTTATTATTACTACTGAAAAACGATATATGGCTCTTTATCAAACACCTGAGGAATATTGGACTGATTATGATGTCTTAGCAATAAAAGTTGAAGACAAAAAGTTCAAAACCAATGTATTGACGGCAATTTTCTCTGTATCCAATGCAACGAAATCTGCAATAAAAAGAGCAGTAAAATATGCTCAGGAATTAACTCAAAAAAGAGATTTAATGAATACTGTTGAAAAATAAAAAACAGGAAGTTCAATTTTAACTTCCTGCTCTTTATAATATATAATTACTAATTAAAAATTTTCTTTTCCAATGCGGCTAATTGTTTCTTAACGACAGATTCAGGTTTTTCTGCCGCAACATAATCTTCAAGTCCTGCATATTTAATTATAAGGTCTTTTGCATCAAAGGATTTTTGAATTTTCTGACCATCAGTAATTCCATTCTCATGTTTAATTGATTCTTTGACTTCATTATTTACATTCAAATCCATTTGATAATATGTACCACTGCCACCTCTTTGTTTAGCAGTTACGTCAATAACATCACTTTTTCCGTCTGCTAACAATTTTTCAACTGCTCTTATAAATTTTGATCCTTCATCATATTTAGCAACTGCAAAAGCACCTTTTATATGTTGGGTGTTTGCAAATTTTGACTGAAATGCTGTGTTGTAATTGTTGTTTGAAATTCTTTGTACTTGCATTTTATTTTACTCCTTTTACTTTGCTTATATAATCCTTTTCAAATTTAGCATATTCTTCATTAGCAATTTGGGATTGTTGGATTTCTTCTTGGATTTTTTCTGCCAATCTACTGCTATCTTCAAATTGTTTTGCTACTAAAATATATGTATTTTCTTTTATGTTTTTAATAGGAATCGGGAATCTATTATCGGTTACAACGACATTTCCACTATGTTTTCCTGTTATAAAATCTTGAAATTCTCTATAAATAGAACCACCCCAACGCATAATATTATTTTTTCTATCAACAATATCGCTATGCAGATTTAATTTATAGATATAATTATACTTTTGTTGTTCTTCTCTTGTTGCTTTTTCGAGTTCAAGAACAGTATCATAAGATTTATTATTTCTAATACGAGCAATATTTCTTAATTCTTCCGTAGTAAATCCGTCACCATTCAGCCTTATAAATTCGGATAAATTCTTTCCTATTTTAGTTCCGAATGATGTTTGATTTGTTGATTGGATTCTTTGAATTTGCATTAATTAATCTCCTTAGTGATTACAGTTATATAAACTGTTTAAAATACAAAAAATATCTTCTTTTTCTTTCCCTGCTGAATCGGGATGAAATTTTATGGATAATCTTCTGTATTCTTGTTTATCCATATTCCTAATTTGTTCTTCAGTAGTTCCTAATAATTTTGCTAAATTACGCACTTCTGAATCTTTTAAATCTGATTTTGTAAAATTTCTTTTTTCAATTTTTTGTTGTATGTGTTCTATAAATTGCTCTTTAGTCCAACCTATTTTATTTCCTGTTGGTTCATTCGTAACCGTTTCTTTTGAAGTTTGTTTTTCATAGTGAGTACGATAAGTCTTTTTTAAACTGCAAAACTCTTTTATTTTGTCTTTCAAATAAGATATTTCATCTGCAATATTTTGAGGTTTTACTTTATAAAAATTGTGACCGTCATTAGAAAAAGTTTTCAAATATTCAGCAATATTCTCAAACATATTTTCTTTATCAAATCTCATATCAACAACTTTGTTATCAACCAATGACAAAACGATTCCTTCTAAACGCTTAAAATGATTTTCTTCTGATATGAAATCAATGTTATCGTATTCTCTTGTACCTATAAAAATCCTGTCCGTATCTAAACCAATTTTTTGAGCAATTTGTTTAAGTTCTTCCCTTTGTATTGAAGTTAAACATTTACCCCCATCCTTTATTGAAAGTCGAGCATTAAATGTTGTTTGATTTGTTGATTGGATTCTTTGTATTTGCATTAATTTACTCCGGCTATATCATGTTATAAAACCCGTAAAAATAAAAATTGCCAGTCAGTTTGTAGACCGAATTTACTTGAAGCGTACCCATAAAACAGGACAATAGCCATATTTATATTAGCCCTTGTTGATACACACAGAAGGAAGTTTAGGAATTTTCTCCAACAATAGCTGCTATTCTTTAATAGAACATATTCTGCCTCGAGAATCATATTCAACAGATTTTTCTCCAATAGAGCATATTCTGCCTCGAGAATCATATTCAACAGGTTGTCCTCCAATAGAGCTCAATCTCCCTCGAGAATCACGTACTACAGATTTATCTCCAATAGAGCATATTCTATTTCGAGAATCATAACTTACAAATTCTTCCCCAATAGAGCTTATTCTCCCTCGAGAATCACGCACTACAGGCTGCTCTCCTACAGAACTAAACCTTCCTAAAGAATCGTACCCTATATGTTTTTCAATAGATTTTAGTTTATTGACCTTGTCTAGTTTGATTGCTCCAAAACACATGTTACAATAACTATTAATATTTTTTACTTCCATTTTTTACCTCCTTTTTACAATAAAACACGTAAAAATAAAATTTGCTATTATACTTTCAATTTAATATTTTTGACAAAACTTTCATTAGTCAGTATTTGTATTTTATTATTAAAAGGGATATACAAATACAAATCATTATTTAATTTATCAAAATAACTAAATGCTTTTTCTACTGTATTATTTGCATAACCCTCTACAGGTTTTCTTAAATATCTTATAGTTTTTAATTCTTTTATATCAAATTTTCCATTTGCTTGAGATTCGATTATATTTAATGCTGTTTTTGATTCTTCATTTAGTTCCGTAACACAATTCCCATTTTCAACAATATGCTGATGTTTAACTATATTGGGAGATTTTTCAAGAATATGGGGAATAAAATATTCGTGCTTGTCATACCTTATAAAGAACCCTGTCATAGTTTTCTTTATATTCTCAATCATTGAATCAAGTATGTTTGCATCTTTTGTTTCTTCGTTTAATTTAAAAAAATGTGGTTTATCAAATATATCAATTTTTGTATATTTATCCCCATTTTTAGTGGTCAAAATTTCCATTGGCTCTTGTCCAAAAGAGATATTCGGATTTTGTGTTTTATAAAAAAATGTTTGATTTTTATTTATGCATAAAGAATTAGAAATTTTCATATTAGTAATATAAAACCTGTAAAGGAAAAATTTGCTACTGTTGTAATAAAGTTTTACAACTGCATAAAAACAGGAAGTGAAAAATCTCTTCTTTTGTTTATAATGCTTAAATAAACATTTTTAATTTTTTCTCTGCAAGTATGTCATACAAGGCAAAACGAAGGAGTTTTGCAGCTAATTTTTCAGGTTGTTCTGCAATATATTCAGGATGCTTTATTACGTCAATATTCCACTTCACATCTTTTGGTGAAATTTTAAGAGAAAATTGTTTTAATTCGCTGTGGTCTAATGCGTCAGACAAATCAAAATCAGGGCAAATA
>JAEEHV010000070.1 GCA_016280955.1 Candidatus Gastranaerophilales bacterium
ATCCAGGGGAACTGCATTTATTTTTTTGCATTCTGACGGAAAGTCTAGAATGTCCCATTTAGGAAAGCCTTTTATTGTTTTTGTTGAATGAATCAGCCTGATATTCTTATATGAGGGAACAGTTTTTGCATTTGCAGGAACTAAAAGTGCAATTTCATCGGCAGAAGAAATGAGTTCATCAAGATGGGCGCAGGTTTCCCATGCAAAACGCTCAATTCCTGTGAGATTTCGGCAAAGAAAGTTTCCGTTTATAAGAATCATGCAATTAATCCCTTGAAAATAAGTCTCTCGTGTAAACTTTTTCTTTACAGTCCTTAAGTTCATCACTCAGGCGGTTTGCAAGAATTACATCTGATTCAGATTTAAATGAATTCAAATCGTTTACAACCCTGAACTTTTCAAAAGTGCCAGCTGAAAGTGTAGGTTCATAAATAATTACGTTTACGCCTTCGCCGCGAAGATTCTTCATAATGTCCTGAATTGCACTCTGGCGGAAGTTATCGCTGTTTGCTTTCATTGTAAGACGATAAATTCCAACCGTTTCAGGATTCCGGCTTAAAATATGGGATGCAATGTATTCCTTTCGTGTGCGGTTTGAATCAACAATCGCCCGGATAAGGTTCTGAGGAACATTATCAAAGTTTGCAAGCAGCTGTTTTGAATCCTTTGGAAGGCAGTAGCCGCCGTAACCGAAACTTGGATTGTTGTAGTAATTTCCAATTCGGGGATCCAGACCGATTCCTTCGATAATTTGTTTTGTATTGAGGCCCTTAGTTTCGGCATAAGTATCAAGTTCATTAAAATAAGCAACGCGAAGGGCAAGATAAGTATTTGCAAAAAGTTTAATTGCTTCTGCTTCGGTGCAGTTTGGTGTTAAAACTGCAATGTCGTCTTTAATTGCTCCTTCTTTGAGAAGGGCAGCAAACTGCTCAGCCTTTTCCTTTAATTCCGGCGCGTCTTTAGGAAAGCTTACAACGATTCTGCTCGGGTAAAGATTGTCGTAAAGGGCATGACCTTCGCGCAGAAATTCAGGAGAAAAAAGCATGTTTTTGTATCCGCTTTTCTCACGGAGTTTTTCTGTGTAGCCTACAGGTACAGTTGATTTGATGATTATTGTTGCTTTTGAACCTGATTTTTTTACAAGTTCAACAACGGCTTCAACAGAAGAAGTGTCAAAATAGTTTTTTTCTGAATCATAATTTGTCGGAGTTGAAATAATGATGAATTCAGCGTCTTTATATGCTTTAATGCCGTCTGTTGTGGCAGTGAGATTCAATTTTTTTGTTGATAAGTATTCGGAGATTTCTTTGTCTACGATTGGAGACTTTCTGGAATTGATAAGGTCAACCTTATTCTGCATGATATCAACTGCATAAACTTCATTATGCTGTGCAAGAAGAATCGCGTTTGAAAGACCTACATAACCTGTTCCTGCAACTGCTATTTTCATATTTTAACCGCCTTATTAATTATATTCGTTTTGAATTTCTTTAAGTAGATTATACAATTTTTTAGCTGATGTTTTAAATGAATATTTTTCAAACAAGTCTTCTGGAGATTTGACTCGTTCTTTTAATAATTCATCTAAATCTACGTCTGGATTTTCTGGATTTATGTAATGGGCACAGTCCCCGTAAATTTCAGGAAAACATGAAGCATTGGAAATAATTACCTGAGCACCGCAACTCAGGGCTTCAAGTGGTGGAATTCCAAAACCTTCAAAATATGACGGCATAACGAAAGCCTTACATTTTTCGTAAAGTGCTTTTATCTGACCATCGGAGAGATATCCTGCCAGTATGACATTTTTCATTGTCTGTAATTTTTGTAATTCCGGAGGAATAACGTTTTTTAAAGCACCGCCGGAAATTACAAAGAGTTCGTTAGGGTAGAGTTCTGCATGTTTAGCAATCCACTTCAAATTTTTACGTAAAGAAAGACTTCCAAGAGTAAAATAAAATTCTTTTTCACTTAATTCAGGAAAGTTTTTAAAAACAGAGTAATCAGTCTGGGTATTATTCATTTGTTCGGCGCCATTATATATGACGGTAATTTTTTCTGCTGGAACATTGTAATATTCCATAATCTGCTTTTTGCTGAATTCTGAGACTGTACAAATTTTTTTAGCCCTTTTGCAGACTTTTTTATACATGGCACAAGTGCGTATCCTGTTGATTTTATCTTTTAGTGTTACAAAATCTTCCGGATGTACTCGGCAATAAATATCATGCAAAAAAGAAACATTGTTTTTTCCAAAGGATGGTATTCGGTTTGCAAAATCTAGACAGATGCATTTATGAAATAAAAGGTATAAATCAAGAACTTTGTTAAAAATACGGTCTGTTTTAAGTTTAAATAGTTTAACGATTGAAAATTTCTTAAATTCAGAAAGGTTTCTATCCAGATTTGATGCTACTGCGAGAGAAAAGTTATCATTATCACTGCAATATTCATCAATATTGGTTGAAATTTCATGTGCAAAACGTTCAATACCTGTTAATTGATGAGAATAAAAAATACCATTAATCAGAACTTTCATAATATTTTGAAACCTTTATTTTTTTGAATCTGCCTTATTATTTAATATTCTTTTTGGGAAAAGTATTAAATAAAAGAAAAAATTAATCGTATAAAATAACGGCTTTAAATGCTTATATAACAAAATATAGAATTTAAAAAAACTATACTGAGTTAATGTTTTTTCTAAATCATATAAATTCGAATTTAAGTCAGCGACTCTCTCAAACGCAGCTTTTGGACAATTTAATATTTCATCAAGTTCTTTGTGTTCATTCTGGAGGATGGATTTTTGAATTTCTTTGTTTGACAGAGAAAAAGGCGCTTCCAGATTGGAAGAAAAATAATGTAAAATTTTTGCGTTGTAAATGTATTTTGCACAACCTGAATATCTGAATAATTGACAGTTCCAGATACCATCAAGTTCAGTAATATAACCATTCAATTTGTAATTTGTATCATTTAATGATGATTGGTCAGCAATATTTCCACCATATTTTAATGTTTCTTTCCAGGTATTATGCCACATTTCAAAAAACTTATCGTTTTCAGGGCATTTTTTTGTCCACATAACCCCTGAATTAAAGTGCATGTCATCGAAAACAGAATTACATTTTACCCTTGAACCATTGTATTTATAAATATTGTTTTTATAAAAAGCTTTTGAGACTTTTTGATTGCCGTCGAGGACCATTCCCAGTTTTATACTGGTGTTTATATCATCCAATCTGTCACAAATGACTGTATCACCATCAATGTAAAGATAATCTTCGTCCATATATTTATACATAGTAGTTTTTAAATATCTGGAACGGTTTCTTGCGTTGTATTCGTCCGGTGTCTTAATGGAAATCAGTTTGATGTTATAAGATTCAGGCAAGGCTCTTTTGCCTGTTAATGTTTTTTCAGTTTTATCGTCTACCAGTAAAAAAACATTTGCATCCGGCATATATTTTCTTAAAGATTTAATGCTGATTAATGTCTGTTCATAATAAGTATCATTTTCTGTAGAAACTAAAACATATAAAATATTCATATATAACAAGTTAAAAGATATTATTAAAATAATCAATGAAAACGGATAAATAATTCAATTTATTATTCGGAGAGCTCTTTAGATAAGATTTCCATCGATTTTAACATATTTTTGTGTTTCCAGATTTCCTTATTTTTTTCTTTTCTAAATACAGAATCCGATGAAATATCCTCCAGATGTATACAATTCAATAAAGGGGAGTAAAGGAGTTTACCACCTGAATTAATAACTTCATGAGCTAAAATTTCTTCTTCAAAATACATAAATGTATCAGGATTAAAGGCATTTTCGCGTTTTTTTATAAAATCTTTTGAATATATGTAGCAGGCACCATGAAGAACGGGGTTTACATGGCTTTTTTGATATAAATCATTTTGAGTGGTTATTTTTCTTTTTAGAAATTTATTTTTAAGGTTTCCCATTATTTGTCTGAATACATTCAAATTATAATGGTTTATAATGTATCTGGTAGTTTTTTTAATTTCTTCAAGCTGAGATAAAGATAATACAGATAATCTTGTAGGATTTTGATGAATATTTGACCTTAATGAATAAATATCGGGGCCTAAAACCCAATAAGGCTCTTCTTTATAGATCTCAGAAGCTTTTGCAAAAAAATCATGTTGAGTAATAAGCAAATCATTATTTATAACTGCAATAAAATCAGTGTCATAATTTTCTCTGATAAATCGATATCCGAGATTGTTTCCGTTTGCAAAGCCAAGATTTTCTTCTGATAAAATTACATTAATGTTTTCACAGTCTTTATAGAGATTAATTAAGTCTCTACCTGTTTGATTTGGAGAACAATTATCAACTAAAACGATTTTAAATTTTTTATCATTAAAAGAATTCTGCAATGCCCATATACAAAGCTTTGTCATTTCGAGGGTCTGGTAATGTAAAACAACTATTGCAAAATCTATCTTTTCCATTCTGTTCTCCAATTTATTTTTTTCTTAATAATAATTTGAACATCAATTGCTTCGATTCATTAAAGACTTTTGTTCTAAAAAATAAAACGTAATACAAAATATTAGGTATAAACAAGCAGATCAACGCATTAATGAATAATTTCATAAAATCATTATTTACAATGACCACATGATAAAATAATTCTGTGTATGTATAAGTTACAAGTGCTACAAAACAAGCTATTATAAAATACCGCATTTCTATAGTAATCAGGAAATTCCAGAATTTGCCATTTTTAAAATATAGTTTAAATAGCATCTGGTTTCCTAAGATATGCCCGATAAAAAGAATAGATAATATCGTCGCCAGAATAATACCGTAAACTCCCCAGAATTTAACGAACAGAAAGTTTAAAATTGGATTTGCTATAGCTTCAATAATGTAACGCCAGCGGTTCTGCCACCATATTCCCGTCGCATTGTAATACATGGCAGTGATGTCTCCTGTTTTCATCAGCAAAAAATAAACAACCAGTAAAATAACAACACTGAACGGGAACATATATTCTGCTCCCATCCATAATTTCATAAAAGGCTGATATAAACAGAGCAGGCATGAACCACACCAGCCGGAAACCCACATATACATAAAATTGAATTTTTTAAGATCATTCCAGTTTTTTTCTACATTTTCTGTCTGTATGGAATTTCCCACACCCGCAAGCATGGATGAACTTATAATTCCCAGAAAGCCCATTACGGCATCCAGAATCATATAATAGTTATTATACATTGCAGTGATACTCAAACCCAAAAACGCAGATATAAAAATTGAATCAAAAGTATTTCTTGTAACCTGACAAATACGGCTGACCATTAAACCGGCAACTTTTTCTTTAATATCTCTTTTATTCTCTGCTGATATAATGCCAAAAGGCTTGTATTCTGGATAATATTTGTTGCAGGCAATTGATGTCAGATAATTATTTAAAAAGGTAAAGAGAGGCATTAAAAGGACATAACCATAATAATTCCTGAAGCATAGGAGAACAATTATTTGGAAAATATTCATTGTTCCCCGTGTCAGGGTCATGATGTTGCTTAATACATCCTGTCTCTGATAAGCATTAAATAGGGCCTGCTTATAGCCAAAAAATAAGTAACCGATACTTGTGTTGATTAAGTAGACAAAATAAAGAATATGAATATTTATATCCTGGGGAATTTCACCTTTAATCAGGTAATTCAAAAATGGTGAAAGAGCAGTACCTGCTCCCAAAACGATAATTCCTATAATCAGGTATGCTTTTTTATAAAACGAAAGCAGTGCACAAATTGTTTCTTTGTCATTATCTGCAATAGGTTTATAAAGTGAATATACAACTGCCGTAGAAAATCCAAGTTCTGTTAAATTTAAAACCTGTAGAATTGAAGTAAATAATGAATTTAATCCCGCATATTCAATTCCTATAGTTTTTATAAAGGCAGTTCGAACTAAAAATGGGAGGAGCAGTGTAACAAATTTATTAATAATTCCTGCAATCAGGTTACGGGCGGTATTTTTGGTTCGTGAAAGTTTGATCTGGTCTGTATTTTCTTTCATTTTTTCTCTTATAAATTATATTTTAACATCAAACTACAATAATAGTTTGCAATCCCTGCTTTTGTATCATCGTATCTTGGAAAGGTAATCCAGTCATATTCGTAACTTGCCTTTAATTGTAATTGTTTGAACAAAAATGTAAACAGTTCAACACCGTAACTGTAATGTGTTTTAAATCGTGCCCAGTGTTTTTGATTGATTTCTGTGCCGTCCGAAGCATCCGCTTTGACTGCCATTGAATAAATATAATTGTTGTCCGGGCTTGCACGCTTGAAAAACGGCATCAGGTAGCCGTTTCTGGTAAAAAACTTGAATCCGACAAACTGGGCGTTACCTGCATAACAGCTTCCGGCACCGAGTATCTGCCCGTTATTTGTGTATCCCTGGTGAATTTTTCCATGAAAGTAATAGCCGCCGTATGGCCACTGCAGCTGAAAGTCCTGACTCATTTCAAAGTCGTTGTATTCAAGAATGAGCATTGTTTTTACATCCCTGAATTTTGAATTCAACCTGGAAAACTTTAATTCAAATGACTGGTTTACTCCGACTGTATAAATTGCCGTGTGGAAGGGATTTGACATTTCTTGGCTTGTAAAGTCATCGATTCCAAGTTCGCCGTAAACTTCAAATCCGGCTTTGTCCCACAACCAGTCGAGATTTATGGAAACTTTCTGGTCTTCACCGTCTCCTTCAACATCGTTCAATTTTTGTGTTGTAAAAAGACGGCCCAGATATTTGAGGTTTTGGGCTTTCCATCTGCTTGTAAATATACGGTTTATTCCTATGGAAGCACCCGGCACAAAACTTGGCTTATATGCAAAAGAAAGGGCGGTGAGGAGCCTTTTGTCATTATCCGGATTACTGTCAAAATAATCTGATTCGCTAAGGCAGCCAGCCCATAAACGCGATTCAAATTCAGCGATATACCAGCCTAAATACGGAAGAGTTACATCTGTCCTTCTGAATCCGAGATCGATTTTTGGATAGCCTTCAGCATTATTGCTTCCCAGCATGGGGTTTATTCCTGCAGGGCCGAGCCACGGATTTTGTGTTCCAAAGCCGATTGTAAATGAATGACATGTATAACGGACTTCTGTATCACCCCAGTCAAAATTCCAGAATGATGAATCTCCATACCGCTGAACAAGATCGATTCCACCGACAAAATAACTGTATGGAGAACCATTTACGCCGTTTATATGTTCATAATTTTTATTCTCGCTCCAGCTTACCTGGGGCTTAAATG
>JAEEHV010000071.1 GCA_016280955.1 Candidatus Gastranaerophilales bacterium
CAAGCGGAATTCTCATTTTATCGGCAGCAGTAGCAGCAGCTTTAAAAATTCTGTCTACATCTTCCTGAGAAAACTTAGAATATTCTTCCTGAGCTTTTTTTACTCTGTCTAATAAATTGTTTAAAGCTTCTGTGTTATCAACTAATCCAGTTGATTTTGAGCTTTTCTTTTCTTCTCTTTCCAATAGTTTCGGCATAATTTATCTCCTTTTCTAAATAGTGATTTTATTCCTTAATTAAAATTGTATTACGCAAAAATTGTTCTGTCAATATTATTGCAAATAAAGGGATATTAAGATTTTATAAATAAGGATAAAGTATCATGATTAAATCAAGTATAAGGAAATGTATCACGATATTATGCTTTGTATTTTTGCTTTCCATTGATATGGAAATTGAAAAAATGTGTTGGTATGTAAAGATTCTAATGCTTTCCATCTTATTTTAAGGTAATCTGATACAGTATAACTTGCAGCATTAATGTCGTTATAATTTGCGTCCAGGCCCTGAAGTGAAACGGTTTTGTTAACGGTAACATTTATATTTTGAGCGGTAAAAGTGCCGCCCTTCCTGAATAAATAGTTAAGAGCATAGCGGCTGTCCATAACAGAGCCGGTGCATTTATCAGGATCAAAGGAGTTATAAACCCCCGTTGCCAATTCCCGGACATCGGTTCCCAGCAGCGCAATGATATTGGTAACCTGGCCGTCAGGTGTTGATTAAATGGTTATACTGAATTGGTTAAAATAAATTAAAACTTTTAGTTAAATAACTGAACGTGCATTTTAGTGTATGTAAAAAAGAAAGGAGCTTTAAATTATGACCAACAAAAAACAAGATACAAAGTATCACGAGATATTAAAACAACTGTATTAAAAATGGCAGATATAAAGAATTTCAGATTCCACGATTTACGCCATACAGTAGCAACCAGACTTGTTGAAAAAGGCATTGATTTGGTTGTTGTTAAAGAAATACTCGGACATTCAAAAATTGATACTACAATGCGTTACGCTCACGCAGTACCAAAGCGCAAACTTGATGTAATTGCGGTCTTAAATTCTTATGCTGCTTGATGTTTTAATAATCAAGTGGACACAGAATGGACATGAGATTTTCAAAGCATTAAAAAAGAGGGTGCTGAAACCCTCTAATAAATGGAGCGGACGACGAGACTCACTGTGTCTGTCGGCGAGCAGAAAAAGAGTACTAAATGTACTGTTTTTCGTTAAAGTATCACGCAAATCAAGTAAAACAAGCTAAAGCTGATAGAGGGTGTAATTTAACATACAGAACAAGATGTAATTAACTATGAGATTGAGATGTAAAAATATAGTAAAAATGGCTAATATTATATATCATCACTTTTTGCTATAATAACTTATTATTGTAAAATGTAAGTAGGGATTTGTGAAAAAGATACATCAATATATTAATAATCTACAAAATGGAGTTAGCAACAATTTATCAGAAGATAATATTGATATTATTTATAATGAAATGTTAGCTATTATCAAATCTAAAAATTATAAATCTTTGGTTGATTTAATAACTAAAGAGAATTTTTATTCTGTAGCTATAGATATACATTTTGATTTTTTAGACAAAGAAAAATGCGATGATTTTTTAAGTAAATTATGGTATGAGAAAATGTTATCATTACCATTAGACGAACGGTCAGAATTTTTATTAAAAATAACCGATAAAAATGTTAATACATTTGGCATTTTGGTAATTTTCGAAAAATTTATGTATAACAAATTTGAATTATCTTCAGAATTTTTTACTCAATGGTTTATTGAAATTGCTAAATTTGTAAAAAATGATATGGCAAATTTTAAATTCTATAACGGAATTGCTCCTTTTACAGAAAACAATCCAGACATAGCACTCGACATTTTAAACAAATTGATTGATCATTCAAATTTAGAAATAACCAATGACATAGCATCTATAATATTAGGGACATTACGCTATATAAAACCTGAATGCGTTAGCATAATCGAACAACTCCTTAAAACGTCAAATAAAATCGAAAAAATAAAATTATATTACATGTCGTTTTTATCAACATTTTATAGAAAAGATTTAACTTGCACAGAATTACAAATTATATTAGATCAGATAATTAATACCGAGAATATAGACATTCAATATATTGCATTTTTACTAGGATATAAATTATCTTTATATAATAAAAATGAAAAAATATTAAACTTTATTTTCAATTGGTATATTAAAAATACTAACATAGAGTTATCAGAACAAACAAAATATTACTGTATTTTATTTGTTGAACATTTTATGCAAAAAAATAAAAATATAAGTGGTATTGATA
This sequence comes from Candidatus Gastranaerophilales bacterium, assembly GCA_016280955.1. GTDB lineage: Bacteria > Cyanobacteriota > Vampirovibrionia > Gastranaerophilales > Gastranaerophilaceae > CAG-196. The sequence continues at coordinate 2,338 of JAEEHV010000071.1, forward strand.
AGATTTTATCAAATATTAAAAATATTAGTGAAAACAGCAAAGGAACAATTCATAAATTGTATCTTTTATTAAATAATATTCTACAACATTATCCCAAAAAGTTTAAAAAATTTTTCAGAACTGTACTAGCTAATAATGATATTAGTATTGTACAAGAAGATTACTTTCTAAATAACATTATAAAAAGTTTAGATAAAAATTTTTATACAGAACTTTTCTTTTCAAGTAATTATAATGAACGTATTTTTGCACAAAAAATATATATACAAAATACTCAAAGTATTTCATTGAACAAGTCATTAATGATGAAAATAAATGATACTATTCTAGAATTAATAATAAAAGAACTTCTTCTTTCTATATATGACGGCAATACTTTCGCAAAGTTAATTATCGACATAAACTCAAGAATTGATACTATTAAAAATAAAAATTTATTAGACTTTTTGGAAGAAGAGATAATATACCAATGTATAAACTATAGAGAAGGTTGTTTTAATACATTAAATAATAATAAAAAGAATGCTACATTTGTTAAGAAGTGTTTATCAAAAATTGTCAATCATTTTAATATTATAGATAATTTTAAAGACTCTCCATCATTAAATTTTAATTTTGCCGACAGTAGGTCAGCTATTTTAAAAGGAATAATTAAACAAAATAAAGAAGTGCAAGATCAAGTAAAAGACAAATCACTATTATCTTTTGTATCGAATGTAGAATTAATATACGGAAGTAAACATGCACATCGTACCACAGAAGGATTATCGGAGAGTGCGCCTTTTCAGAAATTTGGGGCTTCTTACGAGATTCCTATTTTGGATTCAATAAATCCCATTTCTCAATTATTAAAAAGGATTTATATAGATAATGATATAAAAATATTAAGGGACAAAATAATTGATGAATAAAAATTGCTATATTACAAATTATTTATTAAGCCTTTCAGAAAGGTCATATAGAACAAATAATGGTGATTTTCAGATCGGATTTGATTGGATTATATACAAGTATGGCTTGATTAAAAATTGGCAACCAGTAAGATATCCATTTAATATAGAACCATCAGGAAACATAGTATCTCATAAAACAGAAGCTGAATATGGAATAGATTTGAGTTTTTATGATGTTGAGACCAACACAATTATTGTATTTTTATTAAAAGCAGATAGATTAAATTACAAAAACTGGACAGAGAAAAACTTCGACTATGATCTGCGTAGAGCCGTAAATCCCAATTTTAGTGATATTGAAATTGATATTAATAGTATAAAAACTTACAAAATAATTACTGTTTATAATAAAAATGATGATAGAAAAGGGGTCGAATGCTATGAGAATTTTGTCTCCTCATCAAATACCTTTATTTATAATAATATAAATGTAGAATTTGAACGTTGGAATATTGATAGATTAACCAAAGAAGTTAACGACAACTTACTCACAGCAGATATTTTGCCTAATAACTTATCAGGTTTGTTTTCTTATATATCATTACAAGTTGCAGATTTTGAATATGGAACAAAAAAATGGGAAAATCAATTAATCCCAAATTGGAACAACTTTTTAGACCAAGTTTTTATAACAGGAATAGACGAAAGAAAGCTAAATTTAATACCATTTTCATTAATAATTTTAAAAGGCGCATTTAAAGATTATAACAGTGCAAAAATTGGTTGGATAGATTTAATAGAATATTCTATGATAAAACTTTGGGATTTATATCCAAAATTAAGCAGAAAACTTAAATCTATAGTAACATCAATTTGGTTAGATTTTTATATTAATGAGTTGATTATTTATTTCAATGAAAATGAAAAAATATTAACATTAGCATATGGCTTAACAATAAGAACAGCATGTTTATCAGTAAATGTGGTAAGTACTGCATACGTTGTTTTTTGGCATATTGCAAGACTTGGAATTTTGTTCTTATCTTTTTGGGATATACAGGATGAAATTATTAGGAATAAATATATAGATTATTGCTCAAACTACCTAAAGCGTTTTATTGACAGTAATCCAAACAGTTACTATCCGCTAATAGATATTAATCATATAGAGTTATACCTGATTTTTGTTATATTATTAGTTAGCAAAAATACTAATTATTTATACAATTATTTTACAACACTTGGTAATTTTCTTTGTGTACGAAGAGCTAATAAAGTGAGAGTTCCTTTTATAGAATCTCACAATAGAATAGATTTAGTAGCGGAGTATGTAGCAACAAATGAAATCCCTTTAGAATGGAGTTCTAAATCAAGTTATTTATTAACAATGTTACTTGAAATGTTTATAGCATTTGATAAAGAACGTGCTATAAAATTAATAAATTATTATTTTAATGAAATTATTAACAGTCCAAACAATGATAAAGAGGATTCTATTGATCTTGTAAGTTGGTATCCCGATGAAGATTGGTATGAAAATGTTTTCAAAAATTTAGATAATTATGGCGGAACAGGAGTTAGTACAAGTAATTTTGCTGATTTTAAGCCTGAAGAAGAATCAAAAATTGATATAATAAAACAATTTATGCTTGAAGCTAGGAGTAGAGATATAGACTTGTCTGAAATTAAACGTCCTATTTCTGCATATTTATTAGCTTCTTTAAAGAATCAAATTCCTTTACCTCCAGAATTTTGGAGAGTTTTTATATTAGGTTCTAAATTGCAACAAAATAATTAACTGATACATTTAGGAAAGGTTTTTCTGAGGTCAATTTTACCTCACTAACCCTGAATTCGACACGCAGTGCCTAGCGAATTTATCTTGGTCAAATGTTGCAAGAATTATCAGAATTGATAATCCGGAAGAAAGAAACTATGGTTAAATATTCTGTTCTTCAGGAAAGTCAGCAAATCTTTGCAAGTAAATACAAAACTGTTCTTCCGACTGAAGAAGAACTTGCAGATATGATTCAAAAAGAAAATACCCTGCTTTTAGCATCAGAAGAATAATAAGTATTACTTGTGGTTATTTTCAAAATGGAAATAACCACTTTTTTGTTTGCAATTTTTAAGTCGCGTTTAAGTGCTGTTTAATCGGTGTTTATAAAATAAATGTGTCGGAATGATACAAAATTCTGCCACAATACTTGAAATTTTCTTAAACGCAATCGATTAATGTGTATGAACAAAAGGAGCACATTATGGCAGAAAAGGATTACAGGCTATACGGAACAATGATTTTGAATTTAAAAACTCAGAAAATCGGGTTGCTGATTTGTTTATGGAAAAACAAATACGCTGATAAAACTGTCGATTTTGCAACCTGTGTAGATAAAACCGGCAAGCGATACAATATAGAGCTTGATAATATAAGAGGGTTTGAAGATGATTTTGAAAAATAAATTAACACATAAAGCACTTGATATTTCATATCCTGAGTTCAGAAAAAAGTTTGCAAAAGAACTTCAGGATGCATTTGAAAGTTACCGCAGAACACAGTTAAATAAATATTTTTATAACTTCAAAGAAGATAATTCTTTGGAGTTTAATTTTTATTTTGATTTACAGTGGAATTTCAATAATTTTGGGAATTCCGTATGGTTTATAGAAAAGTTGTAGTAAAAAATAATGAGAAAAATGGACGCATAATTAAATAGTTTTAAGTAAATATAAAACTGTTAGTCATAAAACAGAAAAATATCTTAATATTTATAATATTTTAATATATTTTCCTGTTACAATAAGAAAGGAGTTAAGAAATGACAACAGTAGAACCAATTAGAAACTTAGCAGAAGTTCGAAAAATTGAATCTGTACTAAGTAAACAAAGTATGAGGAACATCGTACTGTTTACGCTTGGGACAAATTGCGGATTAAGAATATCTGATATTCTTAATTTGGATGTAGGCGATGTTAAGGGTAAATCTTTTATTCAAATTGTGGAACAAAAAACCGGCAAGCCGAAAAAATTTCCAATTAATTCAAAATTAAAACCCATGCTTGCAGAGTACACAAAGGGAAGAAAGGACAATGAGCCTTTGTTCACGACCATTTTTAAAAATAGAATGGAACGAACAGCAGCTTATAGAATTATTAACACAGCCTGCAAAATTGCAAAAATCGAAGCTAAAACAGGAACGCATACAATGAGAAAAACATTTGGCTATCATCATTACAAAAAATTTAAAGATATAGCGATGCTTCAGAAGATTTTTAATCATTGCAGCCCCGAAGTTACTTTACGATATATAGGCATAGAACAAGAACAAATCGAAAAGAGCTATACTCAATTTGTTTTATAGTCTGAAACGATGTAATAGAGAGAAGAACACAACATTTGAAAAAGACAACAATATTAGAAATTTGTAGTCAAATTCTCTCAATAATATGTTAACACAAACAAATTTAAAAAACTGATAATTCAATTAATTATTAATTTAAATGTAACAAAACTCCAAAACACACATTATAACAGTATTTAAGTATAACCTACTTTGCAACTCTTTTAGAAAACTGTTGTATAACCAAAAAGAACAACCTCAGAAATATATTATCACAAACAATTTCGGGATGGTAGTTTTTTGTTAAAAAATGTTGTGTTCTTTTACTTTTTAGCAAAAACTCTCTTCTAAAACTCCCAATTCGTCGTATATTCAGCATCTTGCAACAAATTTCTAATATTGTTGTAAGAAAATTCCTCAAAAGTAAAGTATCAAAACGAATGGAGTATTGGTTTTACTATGCTGAAAACACTGCCAATAAAGAATCTGGAAGACATTGAACGAATCAAGGCAAAGTACAGAGAAAAAGAAATGTACTTAGATCTTTTAATGTTTTTGCTAGTCATAAACACAGGGCTTAAAATGACTGTTTTGTATGATTTCAAAGTTTCTCAGTTGAGAAACAAGAAATACATACCTATTGCAAAAGGGATTACATACATTTTGACTGATGAAATTAATGAATTGGTTTCTATTTTAACCAAAGGCAAAGACCAAAATGACTTGGTTTTCGCAAGAAGAACTAAAGATAAGGCATCAAGATATTACTACTACGTAAATTTTAAAGACATCTGTGCAGAACTAAATATTTACAATCTATCCGTCGATTCTTGGAGAAGGACTTTTGGCTACTACCACTATCAAAAGTACCAAGATTTATTTTTCTTGCAGTGGTATTTCAACCAAAATACCGCAGAACAAACACTGGATTATATAGATGTACACGAGCCGATGAGTTCAAGGTTTAAACAAGGTTTGGAACTATAGGAGTAAATAAGGAAAATGAAGAGCTTATCAAAATCCACTACAATAATGTTTATTTTCGATTTGATAATTTTATCGTTATCAACATATTTTGTCGGAAGCTATTTGGCTTTTGATTTAAAGATTTTACTATTGGCTATATGCCTTGTCGTTATTGCAGGTTTGGGAACATTGTTCCTCAAAGGGAATTATAAGATAAGGGAGTTCAACCCCACGTTCTGGAACTATTACAGGATGTTTGAAGGAATGATTTTTACACATATCCCGGTTGGAATCCTTTTGTACTTTTTTGTTGATAAATCAACATTAATAAAATTTCTTGGGGTAAATATATTAATTATTTACTTCGCACTTTGTATTTATAGATTTTGTTTTCACTATTATCTATTTAATTTTAAGACAGTTAAAAAGATTCTTATTGTTGGTGTAAACGAGAGGGCGAAGGCTTTAGCAGATGAGATTATGAATAAACCTGCTCTAAGAATGGAGATAGTTGGCTTAGTTAGAACTGATGCAATTGAACGCAAAATATTAGAGATGACAAGAGAGATCTTCCATCTTACTAAAGATGAAGAAAAAATCTTGGAAGCTGAAACAGAGCAAGAAGAACTGGTTATGGATGATAAAGTTCCTGTTTTTGAAGATGGCAGAGATATTTATAACATAGTTAAGAAAACGGAAGCTGATATTGTTATTTTTACTTACGCATCACAATTAATGTCAGCTATTCCTAGAGGTGTAAAAGAATACCTGATGCCGCAATTCTATGAAATGGTAACAGGTAAATTCTATATGGATTTTAAAAATGCAGTCGACTTCAGATGCGAATTTTCAAGAAAAAATACATTCGTATATGACTTCTTTAAACGAGCATTTGATATTATTTCGGCTTTAATAATTTTAACAGTTACTTTGCCAATCACAGCATACATAGCAATTAGAGTTAAGTTAACTGACGGAGCAAGCCCATTCTTCTCTCAAACTCGTGTCGGGCAGGATGGAAAAACTTTTGAATGTTATAAACTCAGAACAATGTACGTTAATGACTATGTACCAAAAGATGGTGAAGATATTAAATATGCTGAATCTGTTAAGGGTGATGACAGAATAATTCCTTTCTGCAGATTTGTAAGAAAAGCACGTTTTGATGAAATACCGCAAATGATAAACATTCTGAAAGGCGAAATGTCTATAGTTGGTCCTAGAGCAGAGTGGGCAAATGAAGCAGCAGTATTTGAAAAAGAAATACCTTTTTATAGAATGAGAAACTTAATCAGAGCAGGTTGGACAGGTTGGTCACACATTAGCATGGGTCCTTGTTTTTCTGTTGATGATGAAAGAGAACGTCTTGCTTACGACCTATATTACATAAAACACAGAAATGTGTTTTGGGACATAGCAATCCTCGTTAAAGCAGTTTTCTTAGCTTGCGGAGGTAGACATAAGTAATGGGATTGATTAAGTTTATTCGAGATTTATGGGAAATAACCCATCTAAATATTGTTAAAAAGGTAAACATTCCTTATGGCTTGTCAGACATTTCTGATGAATACCGTAAAAAAGAGTTTTCAACCGATAAACTCAGGATTTTAATGATAACTGATTTTTCGGAGTTCTTAGATAATTATACTCCTATTTTTGCAGTTAATGAATGTAATAAAGAAGGAATGAATATCCAACTTGATATTTATGGTCAGGGCAGAGATACTGAGAAAATTAAAAACTGTATCAAAAATCAGAACTGTGAAAACATTCAATATAAAGGCGGATTTCAAGATTTTACTCCAATTTATAAAGACTATGACTTGTTTATTACATCGAGTTACTCCTGTGATATTCAGATGAATACCATTGAAGCAATGAGAGCAGGATTACCTTTACTGCTTATGGATATTAAAGGTGATGGTGAATCAGAGTTTATAAAAAGCAATGGCTATTTAATGCCTGAAAACGCAATTATGTTTTATAGAAAAACCTTAAAAGGTTTTTATGATGATAAATCACAATTAGCTTTAATGGGACAAAACAGCCGAAAACTGTATGAAGAAAAATATACCGCAAAACAAATGGTAGACAAGACATTAAATGTTTATAAGGAAGTGTTGGGGGAATAATGAGTCAAGAAAAAATAAAGATTACCCATGTAACTCGTTTTGCCCACCCACACATCGGAGGTATAGAAGCTGTTATTAATCAAATAAACGAAAGTTTATCAAATGAAGAATTTGATAAAGAAGTTCTTTGCTGTTCAAATACAGAAAAATCTTCTATCGAAAATGGTGTTAAATATAACCGTGCAAGATATTGGTTTGAAGTTTTTAATAACACAATTTCATTAAGTTTTCTATGGAAATTATCAAGAGTAAATACCGATATATTACACTATCATATGCCATTTATATTTGCAGTTATTTGTCATTTTATTGCAAGACCTAAATATAAAAAATTATATATAACATACCACGCAGAACTTTGCGGGTACGACAAAGTGATGAAATACTTTTGGTGGTTATATAAATATTTCTACAAAATAACAGATAGAATTCATATTTTATCTCCAAATGTAATGTATAGTGATAAAATTTTAGTCCCTTTTAAACATAAGTGCTATGTTTTACCATTTGGTGTAGACACGCAATTAAAAGATAATGAACAGCAAAATAAAATAAAAGAACTTTATAAGGACAAAAAGATTCTTCTTTGTTCAGGAAGGTTGGTGCGTTTTAAAGGATTTCAATATGCAATAGATGCAATGAAAGATGTTGAAAATGCAGTTCTTTTAATTATGGGAGATGGTAATTATAGAGAAATGTTAGAAGAACAAATTGAACTTAATCACTTACAAAACAAAGTTATTCTATTAGGAGAAATAGCGGATAAAAATTATAAGAACGAGCTATTTGAAGCCTGTGATATATTTTTGCTTCCATCTATTCAACGAACAGAATCTTTTGCAATTGTGCAATTAGAAGCTATGAGGCACGCAAAACCTGTTATTAATACAAATCTTGGAACCGGTGTCAATTTTGTTTCAATTAATGAACAAACCGGTATAACAATTGAACCTAAAAACTCTGATGAATTGGCAAAAGCTATAAACGATTTATTAAACAATAATCAACTTTGTCTTGAATATGGTCGAAATGCAAGAGAGAGAGTAAAAATACGATTTGATATTAATAAAATACAAAACGAATACACTACTTTGTATGAAAAAAGTGACATCATAACAACTACATAGAGATAAAAGGACTATTACAATTGAACGATATTTTTCATATAAATACAAAACATATTATTCCTTTTGCTTTAACAATTGCAATTGTTATCCTTTTTTCGATGTTATTTTATTTTGAGATGAGAATGTTAGATAGAATAATTCTTCCATTTCTAATTACAAGTTTCATCTCATTAATAATTTATTACATTCTTAATAAAACTTTTGAAGACAAATTTGTTTCTAAAATCTTTTTAATTTCCGTATTACTCCATTTTGTATTTATTCTTTTTTGGCAATTGCTTAAATATTATGGACTAGGTTTACAAATGCCTACAGAAAATATTTTTGAGGCATATGTTTCAGATGTAGATGGTATAAAATACCACGCATTGGGGGTAGAGGTAAGTAAGTATATAAGTACACATCATTATGGGGTTTTCTTTGAAAAAATGTACGGTGGGTTTTTCCCAAAAATGATAGGTATTCTTTATCGTTATACAGGGACACACAATCCTTTTCTAATTTGTTGTCTGAATTCTATTTTTGCAGGTATTGTTGCTCCTATTATATATTTTATAGGAAAAATTACTCTTAAAGATACTTCTTTGTCAAAGTTATATACTTTCTTTTTTATAATAACTTTTTCATTTATTATGAACACATCTACTGTTATGAGAGATGTTTATATAACTCTTTTTGTTTATCTTGCTATTCTTTTATCTTATCAGTTTTATAAAACACGAAATCCAATTTTTCTAGTATCAACATTATTTAGTCTTCAGTGTTTAAGACTCTTTAGACCATATGCATGCTACATCGTATTTATAGCAATAATAGCTGCTTACATTCTTCATAATATAAAAATTGTTAAACAAAAATCATCAATCAAAGTCAATAAAATTACAATGGCTTTGATTATATTATCTCCAATATTGTTAGTTTTGTTGGTATACATATATATAAAACTAACACACGCATTTGGTGTTATATCATCTGCAGAAGATCTTATAAGTGTCAGAGAGAATTGTTATTCAGGTAGTAATACTGATTATGCTTTTGATTTCTCGGAAATATATAGTATATTTCCTCCTTTTGCAATTTTTTTAGGTTTGTGTTGCTTATTTTTTGCACCTTTTCCTTGGGAATGGGTACTTGTAAGACGCATAATATATGTACCGGATATGATAATGCTTTATTGTTTTTTGCCATCGTTTTTTAAGAATTTTGCATTAATTTTTAAAGAAAAAAATTATATTCTAACAATTTTTCTAATTACATTATTAATGCAATTTTCTATATATTGTATTACGCTTGGCAATTCCGGTTCTATACACAGGCTGAGAGGTCCATTTATTCCAATGATCTATTTAATAGCAATGTATAGACCTGACAAATATTTAGGAAAAATTATACAAACCGTACAAAAATGGAGGATTATTTAGATGGATGTATCCGTAATTCTTGTAAATTATAAAACTAAAGATTTAACGACAAGTGCAATAAAATCTGTTGTAGAAAAAACCGTTGGTTTAAAATATGAAATTTTTGTTGTAGATAATAATTCACAAGATGGTTCAATAGAAGCAGTCGAAGTAGAATTCCCAAATATTAAAATTATAAAAAATTCAATAAATGCAGGTTTCGGAGCTGCTAATAATATCGCAATAAAACAAGCAAGTGGTAAATATATATTATGTTTAAACACAGATACCCTCTTAATTAATAATGCAATAAAAGGGATGTTTGATTATATGGAAACTAATGAAAAAGTAGGAGTTTGTGGAGGTAATCTTTATGATGCTGATATGACGCCTACAATGAGTTATGCTTCTTTTCCAAATTTTTGGAATTGTTTATCAACAACTTGGTTACTAAAAAAAATATTTCCGAAATTGAGAAATCATGAAGAAGTACAAACAGTAAAAGATGTTGGTTTTATTACAGGAGCGGATATTTTCTTTAGAAAGTCTGTTCTGGATAATGTTGGTATTTTTGATGAGCAATTTTTTATGTATTACGAGGAAGCGGATTTGTGCAAAAGAATAAAGAATGCAGGATATCAAATTAAAGTTATTCCAAGTGCAAAAATTACACATTTAGAAGGAAAATCCGCCAAAGACTTTTGGAATAACGCAAAACTGAGAGTCAAAAGCAAATATTTATACGCACGAAAACACCAAAGTAAAATAACTTTATATTCAATGAAGTTTTCTTATGTTTTGTTACACATACTTGCTCTGATATTTACTTTTAATAAAGAAAACATCGAACTGATAAAAATGCATATAAGAGGATAATTATAATGATAAAAGACAAATTAAAAATTATTATTGTGCATTTTATGTTTTCCCCCTACGGCGGCGGTGAAGTTATGGCTTATAACACGTATAAACTTCTGCAACAAAAAGGTCACGAGGTTTATTTTTATGCAATGGATTATAAACCGTATTTTGAAGAGTGTGAAAGTACAAAATATTTTTGTAAAGCATTGAGAAAAGATAACATAATTGATTATTTTAAGGATTTGCCAAAGAATTTTTATAATTTTGATGCAGCAAAAAAATTTGGATTTATGCTTGATGAAATACAACCGGATATAGTTCATGTTCATACACTTGACAGATTAACTTATTCCGTATTAAACGAATGTTTTAAAAGGAATATACATGTTGTTAAAACAGAACATAGCGTCAAAATTGCATGTCCATCCGAAAGTCTGTTTTTCGGAGCAAAAACATTATGCAAAAAACGATTATGTGTAAAAGGAAACTATTTTCATTGCGTTTTAAACAAATGCTTTAGAAAAAGTTATTATTTCAGTATTATTCGCGCATTATCGGTTGCCGTAAACGATTTAACTGGCTGCAACAAAAAAATTAACAAATTTATCGCCCCAACAAATGCGGTTAAAGAAGTTATGGTTCAAAAAGGCATTAGTGCAGACAAAATCGAAATCATTGAAAATTTCATTTCGAAACAATTCGAAAACTTGGAACCTTGTTACGAAAATAAAAATTATTTTCTCTTTTCTGGAAGACTATACAATTTCAAAGGATTAAATGTTCTTTTTGAAGCAATAAAAGAACTGCCGAAAGAAATTGAATTTCATATTGCTGGAACCGGTCCATTGGAAAATGAATTAAAAGAGATTTGCAAAATAAATAAACTTGATAACGTGAAATTTTTGGGTTTCTTATCCCGTAATGACTTGATTGAGGAATATAAGTATTGTAGGGCACTGATTGTACCTTCAATTTGGTTTGAAATATTCGGTTTGATTATTATAGAAGCAATGTCTTTGGGGAAACCTGTAATTGCTTCAAATATAGGTGGGATTCCAGAAATAGTCGAAAATAACAAAACTGGTTTGTTATTCGAAAGTGAAAAAGTCGAAAATATAAAAGAATGTATATTAAAATATTTCAACAATAAAGATTTGGCGGTTCAACATGGAAAAAATGCTTATGAAAAGGTTATAAACCATTACACCGAAGAAAAATACGGTCAAAAACTTATTGATTTATATAGGGAGATTTTGACAAATGAATAAGGTATACATAACAAATTATTGGGACAGCGGGAATTACGGTGCAATTTTAACGGCATATGCGCTTTATGCTTTAATTAAGAATGAGGGTTATGATGTTAATTTGTTAAACCTAATGTCAAAATCCAAAACAATAAGTTTTAATCATCGCATAGAAAGCGATTTTATAAATAAATACTGTAATTATACAAAGCCTGTGAATAATTACGAAAATTTATCTGAAATAAATGACAACGCAATTTTTATAACCGGTTCAGATCAGGTGTTTCGTCAAAAATTGACACCCGATAATTTCGACAATCTTTTATTGGATTATGTTAAAAGTAATTGTAAAAAAATAGCAATTTCTGCAAGTTTTGGGATTAATGAAAAACAATTTGCCAAAGAAAACACGAAAGATATCATAAACCATATGAGAACTTCGTTAAAATCATTTGATTTTATTTCGGTAAGAGAACCTGATGGACAAAAAATATGCAAAGATACTTTTAATATTGATACAGAACTTCTGCCAGACCCTGTATTTATTTTGGATAAAATTTATTTTAAAAATATAGCTGATTCCTGCAAAAAAGACTATTCAGATACTATTGTCAGCCACATGTTTTTTTCGACAAAAGAACATGAAGTAGTTTACAGATTTTTGGAAAAGAAATATAAAACAAAATTAGAAACACTTGCTTATAAAAATTTACCCGTCGAAGAATGGCTGAAAGCAATAAAAGATTGCAAATTTCTGATAACAAATTCTTATCATGCCGTATGTTTTGCAATTATTTTCAATAAACCGTTTATTTGTTTATCCGAAGAAACAGGGGCTTCGAGCAGATTTAATGCACTTTTTGACTTATTCGGAATACAAAACGAAAGTGTATCTTTAAAAGATATTTATCAAAAAAATTGTATCTTCAATATTGATTATAACAAAGTAAATCAGAATATTAATGAGAAAAAAGAAAAAGGACTTAATATTATACAAAAAACACTTTCAATGCCTATAGGGAAAGAAAAAGAAAAAAACGAATGTAGGATAAAATATTTGGAAAAAAAATTACATATAATAAATTGTCAAAATAAAATTTCATACAAATTAAAAAAAATCGTTTGGGAAATATGGCTGATAATTTTTCATAATTATTTGCCCAAATTCATTAAGAATGTTATTGATTACTTTTGGCTTAAAAGAAAAGGTAGTAAACAATGATAAATAATTATAAAAATTGTACCGGTTGTGGAGCTTGTTATAATATTTGTCCCCAAAATTCAATTACTATGGAGGGTAATGAATTTGGATTTTATAAACCGGTAATTAGTAAAGATAAATGTGTAAACTGCGGTTTATGTAATAAAGTTTGCCCGATTAATTACAAATCAAAAAACTTAATGGAACCAAATGCATTTGCATTGTTGAACAAAGATGAAATACGTGCGAAATCATCATCTGGTGGTGCATTTTCTGCATTTGCAGATTACATCCTTGAAAAAAACGGTATTATATATGGTGTTATTTGGGATGAAAGTATACAAGCTATACATTATCGTGCAAAAAACTCAAATGAACTTGAAAAAATTCACGGTTCAAAATATGTTCAAAGTAATACAAAACATACATACAAACTGGCAAAGAATGATTTGGATGACGGGAAACTTGTTTTATATTCGGGGACTCCTTGCCAAATTGCTGGATTAAAATCATATCTGGGTCAAGAATATGATAATTTATTGACAATTGATATAATATGCCACGGGACTCAATCTCCTTTATTTTTGGAAAGATTTAAGAATAACTTTTTGCAAAACAAACCAAACGAAAAAATTTTAAATATTAATTTCAGATCAAAAAAAACACCATGGGGTTTAGGACACTATACAACAGAAATTACGACCGATAAAAAAAATTATGTTATTAAAAATTGTTATTATACAGAATTTATGGACATGACTTTAAACGAATGCTGTATAAATTGCTACTATGCCGGAATCCCGAGGATTGGGGACATAACAATCGGAGACTTTTGGGGTGTAGACGAATACAATTCGAAATTAAACGATAAGAAAGGAACATCGGTTGTTTTATTAAATTCATATATAGGTAATTCTATTTTTAACACAATAAAAAAACAATATATAACTGAAGAATTGCCTTTAGATATGGTGATAAAGCATAATCCAAATATTATAAAACCGACGGCAGAACATAAAAGAAGAAAAGAATTTTTGGAAAAACTGAAAAATCAAAATGTTTCCATAAAAGAACTTACTGAAATACCGCTTTATAAAAAAATATACGGAAAACTTCCCGAATTTGCCAAAAATTTTATAAAAAATTCAATTCTAAAGAGAAAATCATGATAAAAACACTTAAAAATATTATAAATAATCAATTTTATGCAATATCTCTTTATACAAGAAGTATAACTGGAACATTGATCCTTTTTGTCATTGCAAGATATTTGACCGTATACGACTTCGGTCTGTTTTCAAGTTATAAAAACATTGCTGGATTTTGGTTTATGTTCGCAAATTTAGGATTTGCCGAATATATACTCGTTTCATCAAAAGCAAATCCTAAAGAGACAAGATTAAAAATTGCAATGTTTTTATCAAATGCATTTCTTATTGCAATATTAATATGCATGAGCGGCACATTCTGTGTTGAAAGTAAATTGTTATTTTCACTTGTTGTAATAAGAACTTTTTTTGACAATGTATTTTTTGCATTAATATTACCATACTTCCAAGCAACAAAACAATTCAATACAATCGGAATGATTAATATTCTATATTCTATATGTATAATCATAATTGCTTGTATTGCATATATTTTTAGATTATCACTCATTAACTTCCTTATAATAAACATTATTGTGGGTTTGATTAATTTTATTCAATGTTCTATTTATGCCAAAATTGATTATTTTCTTTTTATAAATAATATTAAAAACTATGTAATTAAAATGACGGACAAAAGTATTTTAGCATATATGGGAGTAACACTTGCATATTTTATGTATTCTCAAATACCATCTCTATATGTATCAACATTTATTCCAAAAGAACAAGTTGCATTATATTTTGCAGCTTTCACAATCGCAAGCATTGTGAATTTATTAATTAGCGCGCAGACACAAAAGATGGTTCCCGAAATAATTCGAGCAAAAATTGAAGAAGTTGATACTATAATAAAAAGCAACCTTAAATTTGTATTAACATTTATCTCCTGCGTATTGATACTTATAGCATGCACTGGAAAGTTATTACTTCTTTTATTATACGGTCAAGAATATTATAAAAATGCCTATTATGTTTTATTAATTTTAATGCTAGGTAATATAGGTATCGGACAAGCTGCGGTTTTTGGGACATACATAACTGCAAGCGGAAATCAAAGAATGAAGATACCGATGCAACTTAATGCAACTTTATTAACAATATTAGGATTACTATTATTGCACAAATACCAAATTTATGGTGCCGCAATCTCATACCTCGTATCTGGAATATATATAGCAATAAGATATACATTAAAAACAAAAGAATTATTGAAACAATAAAAATAAAGGAGAACAACTATGGAAGAACAGACCAATCAAAAGAGTATTGACTTAGGAGATGATTTTAGTATTGATATCAAAAAAATCTTTCTAATGTTTTGGAGTAGAAAATTTTTGATGATAAAAATCTTTTTTGTAACTTTAGCATTTTTTATATCAATAACATTTGTTATGAAAAAAATGTGGGTTATTGATGCAGATTTGTATGTTAATAAATCAAATAATACTAACTTTTCGGAGGTCAATCCATTTGCAATTGAAGAATTGGGTATTGGTATTATACAAAGCAAAGATCCTTTGGCAGACGAAGTTGAACTTATTAAATCACCATTAGTTCTTCAAAAAGTTATAGAGGAAAATGATTTAAGATACAAAAAACTTTTTGGAATAATACCGACTAGAAAATCAGGTGAATATTTATCAGTTGCAGCATTTATAAAATCTAAAAAATTAGGAATTGAAACAAAAAGTGGTACTAGCATTATATCAATATCTTATAAAAATAAAGATAAAGAACTCGCATATAATGTAGTTAATTCTGTAATCAAAAATTATATAGAACTTCATAAAGAAATAAACAGTGAAAAATCTAAATCAGATAAAAAAATTATTGAAACAGAATACCAAAAAGCAAAAGCTGACTTGCGACAAAAAGTTAGTGCGGCTGGTGGTTTGCCAAATGCTTCTTTAACAGGAACTGGACCGCTTGCTGCAATGAGTGCGTTCTCTCGTTCTGCTCAAAGTGCTATATCAAATCTAAGAGGTCAATATCTTGCCAGTGAAAAATCAAGAGTTGAAATCGGTGAAGAAGAAGCCAAAGTTACCCAACTCGCATCTAAGTTAGAATGGGCAAAGATGGTTGAAGAAATGTCTGACTCTTCAAAAGTTCTTGTAATCAAAGAACCGACTATTCCTCGTGATTGGGAATATGCTTCTCCAAATCTTATGATAAATACTATTGTAGGTGTAATTATGGGTGCAATATTTGCTTTTTTGGCAGTTATAATCAGTGAAGTCCGTGACAAAAAGCTCACTTACATGAATCTTGGCGAAAACATTATCTATGATTTAGAAAAAGAGTTTAAATCATTTTGTGCGTACCTTATTACAAATAAAAACAAAAAAATCTTATTTGCTTTCTGTGTAGATGTACCCACAGCTTTAAGTGATAAATTTAAACCATTTGCTAATATATCTTTTATTCAGGCAGGAATCTCGGACTCTTTTTCAACTGCTATCCAAAACTCTGATGAAATAGTTTTATTTGCTAAATTAGGACAAACTCAAAGCGAAGACTACAAAATAATCAAAAACATGATAAAAGAAAATAATAAACAAATCTCATATGAAGTACTAATTTGACATAATAAAATTTTATTAATATATAAAAAATAATACTGAATAATTAGCTTAACTATGATACGATAATATTAATAAGAAACTTGTAAATTATAGGATTCTGTAATGGAATTAGTATACTTGTGGATAGATAAATATAAAAATATTGAGAATTTAGGAATATCCCTAAATTCTCAATATATTGTAACAACAGAGTATAAGGATACAACTAATAGTTTAAATATCATAGAAATAAAAAACAATAACAAGATTAATATTTTTGGTGAAAGTATAAATCTTCAAGCAATTGTTGGAGCAAATGGTTCTGGTAAAACTACAATTTTAGAGATACTGTTTTATATTTTATCAAATAACGCTAAGGACATCAAATATTCTTTAATTGTTAAAAATAACGAAAGTAACAAATTTGAACATCTAAGTAATAATATATCTATTATCACATCTGAAAATATTAACATAATCCCACTAAACGAATATATGAAATTTCTTTTTTGTCAACAATTTAAAAAAAATAATATCAAAAAGAAAGCTTATACAAATTATGATACAGAATTGTCTTATCAAGATAAAATTAATAATTATCTATATTATGATCGATTTGATGATAATGAAGTTAAAATGGCCTATGGATATACTATAAACTTTTTAGAAAATAGTAAATTCCTAAAGGAACATAATTATTTAAAATTTAATAGTTTTTTATGGGATTTTGATTTATATAGTTGCTATGAATATATAGTATATCGCTTAAAAAATGCATATGATGGCAAATTAAAAGAACAAGATGAGAAATTTAAAAATTATAATTATACTGTTTTTGCATACTTAAATCATAAATATGTGAAAGAATTTTTAAATATAGTAAATAAAATTGTTCCGTTTACAACGCATAAAAGAAAAACAACAAATTATTTTGAATATTTATTTGACGAAATTTTTCCTGATGTAATCTTTTTTTCAGCTATATTAGAGTTTGCAACATTTTTAAATAGTATATATGAATCTTTACATACAATTGCTCTTTATGAATATGAAAATAAACAAACCGAATATATAGATGTAAAACAAAATTCTATTGATGAAATTTTTATAAAAATAATTAATATATGTGAGGAAAAAGAACAATCGATTTCTAAAGTTGAATTTTTAAATTATTTATTAGATATCATTAACAATAATAACTTATCCTATAATAAATTTATAAATAAAAACGATAAATCCTTTAACTATGGAGAAAATTTTAGCAAATATATTCACAATATAAATAATTTAGAAGAATGTAAAACAATATTCAATAAGTATTTTGAACAGAAAAAGAGCACTGACATTTTTAAATTAAAAAGTAATTATTACATTGAAACAAAGTATTACAATAGAGAAATAGAAGAAAGCATTAATAAAAAATCCACATATATCACAGAATATATTAATTTACCAAATGAAGCTATAAAAACTATATGTAAAACTTTTGCTACACGATTTTTAGTACAATTCTTAAATATCAATTTTTGCAATAAAACAAAAAATGGTAATGAATATAATTTTTCCGATTTAAGTACTGGTGAACAAAGAATTATAAAGTTTATGGCAGACATAGCATATTGTAATACAAGAGATGTATATTTAATAGATGAAATGGATTTAAGTTGGCATCCAACATGGCAAAAAAATATGATCTATTATTTAACGGATATTGTTGAAAAAAAAGCAAAGTTGGACAATAAAATAACTAATATAATTATAGCAACACATTCTCCTCTCGTATTATCTGATATTCCTAGAGAAAATATATTGTTATTAAATAGAGATAAAAATACTGGAATTGCTAGTGTAATATATGATGATATTCAAACATTTGGTGCAAATGTTCATTCCTTGTTCGAAAATAGCTTTTTCTTAGACACAAACATGGGACGTATTGCACAGAATAAAATTGAGGAAGTATTAAAAAAAATAAAAAATATTAAACAAAAACCAAATCAAATTAAGAATAATAATATTGAAGAATTGAAAAATTTGATTAGAACTATCGGCGAACCTGTTATACAGTACCAATTGCTTAAAGAATTATATTCAGCAGATTCTTTTATTAACAATTCATCTGATAACCTAGCAAGATTACAGCTTGAAAATGATCGATTAAATAAAGAATTAAAAGTCTTGAAAAATAAATATGAAAAAAATAATAATTCCTAATATAGAATATATAAAAAAACAGCATTATGATTATTGCCTTAGCGATTCAGATATATTATCAGTAACAAATAATCTTTCTGAAGAGCAAAGAAAATTGCTGTTTATTGAAAAACCTTTTGATTTTTCTCGTGAAAATTGTTTGAGCTTAAAATATAATTTTATAAATAAATTTCCACATGATTATTTTTCAATTTTAATTAAAAAATACAATAAGTTTAGAACAGCAAAAAACAAGAAAAAATGGTGTGGAACGCAATTTATTGAATCCTTAAATATAGATGTCTGCCCATATTGTGGTATGTCATATTTTTCTGTTGTAAAGAAAAAGAGGCAAAATGAATACATTTATATTGCAGAAGCAACTATAGATCACTATTTGCCAAAAGAAAAATTTCCATATTTAGCATTGAACCTATATAACCTAATACCATCGTGCTCGGCCTGCAATACATTATATAAGACTACAGATGGAAGGAAAATTATAAACCCATACTTTAACGCAGTTGAAGATTGTATAAAATTTAAGCTGGATTCAGATGATATAATAAATGTTGTAATACATAATAAAAATATTAATAAAATCATATTAGAAAATCTATGCAACAATTCAAATATGTTTGAATATGTAGATAATCATATTGAAGTTCTAAATTTGGTAAACAGATATAATAAAAGGACTAATATTGCTAAAAGTTTAATTAAAAAGAAATTTTGGTATGATAATGTTTTTATAAATCAATTAAAAAATTTGGATATTGGTATATCGGAATGTGAATTTGAAGATTTTATTATAAAACAAGATTTATATAACAGCAATGAACCATTTGCAAAATACAAAAAAGATGTATGGAGGCAAATACAATATAATTAGAGTTATTACTTATTCCATTCCCAAAATTTCTCTTTCGATTTGTCGAATGATATCTGGAGATAAGCTGCCTGTCGGTTTTTGTTTGGGAGTTTGTTCCTGTTGCAGAGAATCTGTATATTGTTTTACAAGTGGAATTTCTTTTAAGATATTAATCAGAGAATAAATTTCCGGTGGTGGCGTTTTTTGATTTTTATCAATATCTGTTGATATTTTTTGCATCATTTTTCTAGCGAAATCAAGCAATTCTTCACTAAAGCGATATTTTGTATGTTCTACTTCAAACCGCTTTTCATTCCACTTATATTCCTTTTTCCAATAAAAAAGTATCCTGCGGGAAAGTCCGAGTTCCATTCCAATCTCCGCCAGAGATTTTTTGTCATAAATGTACATATGTTCAGCTTGTGTCAGTTGGTTGAATTTTGTCATAGTTATACCTCAAAAATTATTCTATTAATACTAAATTTGTTTTTATCTGTAAGTCGTTTTACTTGAAAATTACATGTTTTATCAATAACACCAAGATTTTGATAATATTTTATAAGCTGGTTCAATAGTGCCATTGTATTTTTGAGCCGCCTTTCGCTAAGGCATCTTCTTCGGCAGCATTTATAAAACCTGATAATTGTTTCTTGTGAAATATCCTGAATAAGTATGTTTTTAAAATACGGAATTATGTTTACTCTAAAAATCGATTCGTATGTTTCATAAGTTCTTTGTTTGCAATTCCTTTTAGCATAATTATCAATGAATCCGACTACAGCATCTTTGAATCTTAATTGCGGATTATGATTATCCTGCGGAGCAAACATACCATATTCAAGAGTGTCATTTCTTTCAGTGTATATATAATGGTTTTGTTCAAAGACTATTTTGCCCATGTTCAAAAGCTGTTCAAGTTCCGTTTTACAATCACATTCGGCAATTATTTCGATCTCATCGAGTGTAAATTCTTTCAGGTGTTTTGCGAGTTTTTCTATATTCATAAAATTTGCTCCATAATTTCTTTTGTTATTTCTGCCATACTGTTGTCTTTGGCAAAAATTTCCATTTGATTAATAAGCTGAACAATTTGCCTAAATCTGTTGTATTTTGAGTGGATATATTCAATTGCATTGAGGGTAAATGTAATCTCCGAAAGTTGTCCGATTATTTGCGATAAATCATTTACCCCAAAAGTTTCAAACTTCAGAATTTCTGAAAATCTGTCATAAAGGTGTTTATATCTTTCAAGCTTTTTATGCGCCAAACTCATTCCTATAAAAATTATTGGGCATCCTGTTTCATCGTGGATATCACGCAGGGTTTCAATTGTTTTGTAGTTATTCATCAAATAATCAATCTCATCAATGAAAATAACCTGCGGATTCTTTTTCAGCTTTTTAACCACGATATTAAAATTGTCAGAAGTCAAAAACCTTGGTATTTCATCAAGATCTTTAACCATTTCTTCTAAAAGCCATCTGCCTGTCATAAGATTTGATGCTCTTAAATAAATCCCGTCGTACTTACAAGATAACCATAACGCTGTTTGAGATTTCCCTAAACCCGGCTCGCCATAAACTAAACCCATCTTTGGAATATTTTTTGGTTTGTTGATTAAATTTTCAACAAGTCCTATAAAGTTTTTCACATTTTGCGTTTTAACAAATATGTTCTTCATATAACAATTGATACTCCTTTGTTTGCTTAAATTTTTCTATCCACTCATCTTGTGGATTATTGATTATTAAATACTCATATTTATCAGCATTATTTTTAAAACTCTTGTAAACACCATTTGAACAGCTTTTAAACACAGCTTGAACAGTTGGTTCTCCAGTTTTTGTTTCTAATAATTTAATATCTTCTGTTTCCAGATATTTTTTAACAGATTCAACAGTTTTCTTTTTTAATTGGCGCTGTTTGACAATTTTTTGCTTGTAATCCTCGTAATCTTTAACATCACCGAGTAATTTTGCCATCGGATGCGCTTCTGTTACTCGTTCTGCAGTGCAAAGATATTCGCCTTTCGGTGTGTAAACTTTTATACTCGTTAGGTCAAAGAGATTATATTTAATCAAAACTTTGCTTTTAAAACCGTATAATCTTTCGTCAAAATAATCACAATTTAAGAATCTGATACCGTTTCGCTGAATTGTTTTTACTTCCGTTGCTAGCATTAAATCATCAAGTGTATTTATATCAATATTCTGCCGTTTTCTTTCGGATAAGACTTCCGAAATTGTTTTATCCGGAGCATTCGGACAAGGCTGAGAATTCTTAAAATTCAGCCACATATCAATCATTTTTATTGTTTCTTCAATTGTTGGAATGTAATCGTTGTGCAAAGATTTGTGGAATTTTTCATTTCGCATCATATAGGCAGGTTTATTATTTATTGACGAGCCGATATAACTTGGGAGTAATTTTTCAAAACCTTCCTGAAATTCCTTAAAAAATCGCTCAATTATTTTAGCTCGGGCATTATATGGTCTTGCGAAAACTGTTTCAATTCCAAGTTTTGAATACAACCCCTGAAATCCGAGTTCAGTAAAACCCTTGTCATCCGTAAAATATTTTGCTCTAAATGCTCTGCCGTTATCCTGGTAAACAACTTTCGGTATCATATCAAGATTGATTATGGAGTTTCTGAGAGCTGATGCTATACACGGCGTATTTTCTTCAAGCATAATTTCATAACCCACTAACGCTGTCGATTTCCAATCCAAAAATCCGACAAGTGTTGCTCTTGTTGGTTTTCCTGTAAATGGGTTTATTACCTGAAACGCAAGTCTATGCCCGTCTGCTACAAGAATATCTCCAACTTCAAGCAGACTTGCATCTCGTTTAATATATGGTTCGACTTTATCAGATAATGCTTTTTCTCCGTCACGAGCCAAAATCCATTTATCATAATTATTATCCTTAAACCATTTTGCATAACGCCTGAATGTAATATCAGCCGGAATAAAACTCTGCCCCTGCTCTTTTAATTTATATTTGGTTAGCGCAATTGCTTTGCCGATTGATAATCTGTTCGGATGTAAAAGCAAACCCATAAATACTTTTATTTCATCGTCATTAAGTACAGTTCTATAATCATTGACACTACTATATTTGTATTGTGGCAGAAGTTTTGTATAATCTTCCGTTCCGTTTAGCATCGCATACCAGCGGTGCAAACTTCCTCGGGAAATTTTTCCTAAAATCTTAAAAAGATGTGAGTTTGAAGTATTATGCAACTTCACAAAATCATAATCAGCTTGAAGTTTGTTTTGAGATTTCTTTCTGATCTCAAGCCATTGATGAATGATATCAAGTCTTGCGAGTGCTATTTGTTTACATTTTTCGGGAGTAAAATTTGCCATGTGAGTTTTCCTTTGCTCTCACATTAATCGCTCTTGTTCGCAGGAACATCAAGTCCTGTATCTCAATCTCAGAGACATTTCGACACATGTCAAACTAAAAGATAAATTATTTTTGCACTTTGTTGCACATAATTGCACAGGGTAAATATTCAAATATATTAGGACTTTATGGCATAAAACATGCTGAAAAACAAAAATATTAGTGCAAAATAGTGCAAAAAATAGGACAAAAGTGCAAAAATAGTCCGACAAATCTCAAGACTATAAATCTGCCTCTATTGCCCCAAAATTAGGCATGCTTGCGATAAAAGTCCCATCCAAACTGTCCGGAAAACCTATAGAGGGAGCGACAGCAACGTAGTTGCACTGTTGAGAGTTCAGTCTCAAGAAGAAGAATGTAATTTAACATACTGAACAAGATTAAATTAACTATGAGATGGAGATGGGTTTTTATCTATTATTTCTGTTATAATAAATGTGGGGATTATAGCTATGGATAATAAATTTATATCACTTATCAAATCTATCACAGAAAATAAAAAGCAATTCTTAGAGTTATTAGTTATGGATGTTATTTCACTCACTATAACCTTGTTTTTCTTTGTGGCAAGTATTTTTATAGTTTTTACTTTAGCTAATATGCTAAATATAAACAGCACAATACCTTTCGACATTAAAAATCTATTTTTAAAATTTTCATTAATTTGGTATTTTATATCAATTACAATTGCACTATTTTTTCATGTTAAAACAATTATACAAATTAATATAAACGGACAGAGGTTAATATTAGATAATGAAAAATAATATAGAAATTAATATTAATTCTTTATTTTGCAAATCGGTTATCAATTTAATATACCTAATGATTGAATGTTTATTATTATTTTTAATCTGTTATTTGATAAATCACAATCAAATTATGTATGCCTATTTTTTACCAATAGTAATTTTGGGTGAAATGTTTAGAAGAAATATTTTATTTAATACTAATATTTCTAACAAAATATACAGAATTATATATTTACTAAAAACAGAACCAAATATATTAGTACATGTCTTTGATAAATTACTAATTTTTACATTTGTATTATTTTTTGCTCTGAATATTATTAATACAATATATAACCCAACTGATTTATCTCAAAACCAAAATAGTATGTTTGCAATAGTTAATACGGTTATTACAGTATCTGCAATTGTATTACCATTACTATTTGCTGCTTTACAACAATTTGAAAATAAATATTCAGATTTTGGTTCTATTATTGAAAAATGGAAACAAACAAATATTAGGCTCTTTGTTTTCCTTGCCTTTTATACAACGCTTTCATTTATATTCTTATATTCTGATACCAATATAAATATAAACAATTTAATACTATGTGCATCAATATATATGATATTGAAACTAATTTTAATTGCTATAAATGTTTCATTATTGATGGGCTTTAAGTTGGTAATTGTAGATTATAAAAATGATATTATTAAATGGATAAAATCTTGGGAAATAGAAAAAAGCTCTCTAGATAAAAATTTCGATTTAAATAAAATGATGAATAATCTTTTAAAAAGAGGAATTGTAAATTTTATAAGATATAAAATATGGGGATTAAACAGAAAAACTCATTTTAGTATAGCTGATGGAACAATTGATGAAATAAAAATAAAAATTGAACCCATTTTCAGAATTGCAGAAATTTTTATAAAAGAAAATAATTTAAATAATTTTAAATGTGCAATGGATGCTATATATGAAATTCTAGTTCAATATAACAATGTCTCAAAAACACATCTTGAAACAAATATATTGAATTATGCTGCAGCTAAGATTAAAGATTTGTTTAAGTTGGCGATTAAACTAAATTATCAATCTTTTCCAGAACATATAGTAAATATAAATGAAAAACTTGGGCTATTATCTATAAATGAAAAAACTATTACTACAAGCTTTCATACTATTCAGACCACAAATTCTAGTGCTTTTATTCAAAATTCTTGTGATTTTGTAATATTGTCGTTATCACTTGAAAACACACCAGCTCCAACGCAGGCAATTAGTTCATTAAGAAAATTTGCAAGTAAACTGATTTATAATAATTCTATAACAGAATCTGCAGTAATTTTGGACAAATTACAAAATCTAGCAGAACAAATATATATCCTTAACAATAAAAATATAATTACAAATTCTCTCTGGTGTATGAGACAAATAATATATGTTTTAGTTGATATTATAAATATTATTTATTGTTTAATTTTTTACGAATTATCGGAACCAAATAGTCTTAATACAGAGTATATGCTAGATAATTCTATACAGGCATTTAAAAAAACTTATAAAATTTTAACTAATTATAAAGCTTTATCTTGTGATTTTACAAATATGTTTACTAATTTGGGAACGGATACCAAGTTACAAATGGTAACAAAACTTTTATCTAAAAATCCATATATCAAAACTCCATACTATAATTCACAAGTTCATGGGAATAGACTGGTTACAGATTTTGTTAATTCTATTAGTCAAATTTTTAATGCAATTTTTGTATTTGATTTAAATGAAACATATAATTTTGTTCATATTTTTAATAAGCTTGATAAAGTTTTAAATTTATATTTATATGCTGTTAAAAGATTAATTGAAACAAAAAATGATATAGACATTCAAGCTATTATTCTTTCTCTTTTAGAGATACAGGACTATTTTATACTGTTTATTCATAGATTACAAGAAACCAAATTTACACAACAATTCCTAGAAGAAGCTCTAAATAATTTTATTAGGTCATACTATGACAATATGATGGATATATTATCAAGTTGTATACAGCAAGAACAGTGGTACTCATATTCACTGGAGAGTGCGGCAAAGTTAGTTTCAAATACTTTAGATTTTTATTATGATGGTGAAAAATGTTACCAAGACTTAATTTTTGAATTTATAAAGAAACTTATAGAACTATATAATGATATAACGGATGATTACACATCAAAAGAATATTTTAAATTTATAAATTTATTAACTTTAATATCTTGTGAAAATAATGCTGAGTCAAAAATTTCAAAAATATTATTAAAATTTGTCAAAGATAACATGCCTACAAAAAAGAGTACCATACAGTTTGACTTCGATGGAACAGAACAAAATAATTTACCAAGTTATAGCAGTCATTTAGGGATAGATTACTATATAGTAAATAAATATGCTAATTTTTTAACAGAAATATTTAAAAGCAAGAACGAGGAATAATATTAAATTTTAGTGTAGGTGGTTTTATGGTTCAAAAAATATACATGATAGTTTCTTCTTTTAATAATAATGAAATAGCAACCTTGTTGTTGATAATATTTGCACTAGTTCTTTTTAAGCCCTTAAGAACATGTTTAATAAGTATAATTAGCATTCTAAAAGAATTCTTATCCAAGAATAAAATATTTCAAATGATATTAGTTGAACTATCTTTGTATTTTTTTATAGTTACAATTTTCCTACATCATATTAATTTATGGAATTTAATAAATTTAAAAGACAGTATACTATGGTTATTATTTTCTGGTTTTGTGCTATACAAAGACATTATTACTGACAAAATTTGGCAAGAAACTATGAAAAATTACTTGCTAAAAGTAATTTCTATATCTGCAATTTACGAATTTATAGTGAATATTATTTGTTTACCGATATGGGTATTATTGCTACTTATTCCATTAATTTGTTTTCTACAAATGATATCTTCGTATGCAGAAGACAAAAAAGAATATAAAAGTGCATATATTTTTGCCGATAATTTGATAACAATGATTGGTTTTGGAATATTGATATATATAGGACACCGTTTAATTCAAAACTATGAAATATTATTGCAAAAGGAAAATTTAAAAGCCTTTTTGCTGCCAATTATATATACTATTGCATTTTTACCATTTAGTTTAGTAAATAAAACTTTTACTGAATATCAGCAAGCTTACAAAAGATTATCTTGGCGAAGTGATGTTAAAATCCCTGTAAATTTCAAATATGTATATAGGATTTTTCAGTTTTGTAAATTAGATTTTGTTAAATTGAATAAATTTCTATTTTTTCTTACATCTTCATGCTACTTAAAAAAAACAACAGATATAAATAATTTGATAATTGAATATAAAAAAAGAAAAACTTTTCTGAAATATGATTCTTCATGCATTGGTTTTGAAATAGAAAAGGTATTAAATCTTTTAAGTTCACATAAAATGAGAATTGATGATTATAAAGATATAGAATATGATGATAAATTTGGAAATTATTATGGTTTAAGTTCTTATAAAATGAATATCCGTTCTTTTGACAATATTACATATGCAGCAACTGGTACAAATCAGGTTATTCAGTATATAGAATTATCTTATTTAAAAAGTCAATTAACACCAGAAGATTTATCAAAAGAAAATGATAATTTGTATAGAACTCTTTCTAAAATACTATATTCTTTTTGCTTTAACAATGATGATTTAACCATAGATTTATTTAAGTCAAAAATAAAAATAGACAAAATACACTATTCAATAGAAAATGATATAGATATCTGTAATCATCAATTAACCGAATATAAATTTTCAATTTATGTAAAAAATCCAGAGCATAGCAATTATTACATTTCTAACGAAGCTTCTGTTTAACAAAAAGCCATTTCATGTTAATATAAGGGTATTAAAAGCTATTTATAATAGAGAAGAAAAATGTATAAACCGCCGTTTGAAATTACATCAAAAATAATTGATCTTATTTCCAATATTTCGGAAAAAATCGGAGAGATAAATTATCTTCAGGACAATCCGTATAATATACAGTTGCGAAAAGAAAACCGAATAAAAACTATTCATTCATCTTTGGCTATTGAAAATAACAGTTTGAGTCTAAAACAAATTACAGCAATAATTGATGGTAAGCATGTACTTGGAAATCCAAACGAAATAAAAGAGGTAAAAAATTCTATTCAGGCTTATGACTTACTTTTATCTCTAAATCCGTATAAAGAAAAGGATTTGCTAAAAGCTCATAAACTTATGATGCAGGATTTGGTAGACAGAAACGGGAAATACAGAACAGATGGAGTTGGTATATTTGACGGAGAAAAAGTCGTTCATCTTGCACCTCCTGCTGACAGAGTTCCGGAACTTATGTTTGATTTATTCAAATGGCTGAAAACTAGTGATGCTCATCCGCTTATTAAAAGTTGCGTTTTTCATTATGAATTTGAGTTTATCCACCCATTCCAAGACGGAAACGGCAGAATGGGGCGTTTGTGGCAAACTGCCATTTTAAAAGAATGGAAAGAGGTTTTTGCTTGGCTTCCTGTTGAAACATTGGTAAAAGAAAATCAAAAAGAATATTATTCGGTTCTTGGTGTGAGTGATAGTGTTGCTAGCAGCACTAAATTTATAGAATTTATGCTTACGTTGATTTTAAATACAATAGAAGAAATTATCAAAGCGGAAGAAAAGGTTACTACAAAGGTTACTATAAAGGTTACTATAAATCAGCAAAAAATTATTAATGCAATTAAGTCAAATCCGTTTGTAACGCAAGAAGAACTTGCTGATATTATTGGAATTACAAAGAAAAGTATAACTGCCAATATGAAAAAACTACAGGATAGTGGATTAATAAAAAGAATCGGTGCTAATAAAAATGGTCACTGGCAAGTAGAAAAATAGCTCTAAGAATCAGATTTGTGTTGTTTTGTAAAACTTTTCTGCTTTTACTCTTCTTTCACGGTAATGTTGTTCGTGCAAAGGAGGTTTTTAGTATGGAAAAAGTCGGGTTAAATGTTACTCCAAAGGAGTTTAAGCAGTTAAGCAAATGGGCGGAAGAAGTTTATAATATTGCTGTTGTTGTGGATTATTTTTGCGAGACGCAGCCAGATAAAGAGGAGTGTTACAATCTAGCTCCGATTGTGAAAT
This sequence comes from Candidatus Gastranaerophilales bacterium, assembly GCA_016280955.1. GTDB lineage: Bacteria > Cyanobacteriota > Vampirovibrionia > Gastranaerophilales > Gastranaerophilaceae > CAG-196. Next base: position 31,593 of record JAEEHV010000071.1, read on the forward strand.
ATTTGCACCGCGAAGCAGATTTACTTAATGCATTTTTTATTGACCACGAAAAAGATGTTGATTTTTAATGTGCGTTTAAGTGCCATTTAAGAGCTGTTCAATCGGTGTTTATAAAATAAATATGTCGGAATGATACGAATCTCCAATATTACACTTGATATTTCTCCAAATGCAATCGATTAATGTTTCTGATGAAAGGAACACAATATGATTGAAAAAGATTACAAGCTATACGGAACAAAGATTTTAAACTTGAAAACGCAAGAAATTGGATTGTTAATTTGTCTTTGGGAAAACAAGTTTGCAGATAAAACAATTGATTTCGCTACTTGTGTGGACAGAAACGGCAAGCGATACAACATTGAACTTGATAATATCAGAGGGCTTGAAGATGATTTTGAAAAATAAATTGACTAAAGAAACACTTGATATTCCGTACTCTGAATTTAGAAAAAAGTTTGCGAAAGAAATTCAGGATGCGTTTGAAAGTTACCGTAAAACTCAATTGAATAAATATTCTTGGAACTTCAAAGACGACAATTCTTTGGAGTTTAATTTTTATTTCGAACTCCTTTGGAATTTCAACCACTTTGGAAATAGTAACTGGTATATTAAAAAGCTATAAATATCGCAATCAGAATTTTAAATGTCAGTTTCTGACACACTGTCCATTTATATTTAAAATAGAGGATTAGTGAAAATGAGAAAAGATTTAGAAGAAAAAGTTAACAAAAGAATAGCAATTTTGCAGGGTTTGATGACTTTGGCATTTATTTTGCTCACAGGGTGGTTATTTGGTGTGCAAGTTCTTGATCTTAGCGGATATAAGGCTAAGGGTATTGCAATCAGGAGTACAGATTCTCCAACATTAAGAGGCAATATTCTCGACAGAAACGGAATGAAGCTTGCACAGATGAACTTAACTATGATGTTTATGCTCATCCGACACTTTATTCAAAGAAAAGACCTCCCGAACTTTTGGCACAACTTCTTGCTCCGGCTTTGGAAATGTCGCAAGATGAACTTTTAGAAAAACTTAAATCAAAAAAAATAAATATTATTACTCTCAAAAAAGATGTTGACAGGCACTCTGTTGAAAAAATCAACAAGCTAAAATTGCGTGAAATCAGTATTGGTACTATAAACAGAAGATTTTACCCACAAGGCAATATTGCTTCGCATATCATTGGGTTTTACAGTTATCTCTCCCAAAACTCAATCGGTATAGAAAATATCGGAGGGGGTAAATTATCTTTCTCCATAAATGATTTTATACGGCTGAATCTTTAACTTAGCCGTTGAACGATTAAACGGAATCAATAACCGATAGGGAACTAAACGCAATAAAATGTTTAAGGAACTTTTAATCGCTAATTATCCGATAAAGGAACTGCACGAGAAACGAACCGATAGAGATTAAATTTGAAAACAAAGAGGTTTTAGATAAAATCCTCAAAGTAGCAAAACAATGCGATGATTTACGACCACTTATGAAAAACATTGCCGGAATCTTTGCCTCTTCGACTTAGGATAATTTCGCTGAAGAGGGAATACCTGACAAGTGGGTTGATTTATCTGAGGTTACAAAAAATCTGCGAAAAGAGATTAACAAATATCCCGGTCCAATACTGCAAGTCACAGGACAGCTCGCCACCTCAGTAAATACACACTACGATAATGACTCAGCTGTTATCGGAAGTAATTTGGCTCATGCTGCAATTCATCAACTTGGAGGCGATGCCGGAAGAAATAGAAAAGTAAAAATTCCTGCAAGACCTTATCTCAAATTAATCGATGAAGATTATGCTGAAATCTTCGACAAAGTGGAAAAACATCTCAACACAAACAGTCTTAAAACTAATTAAATTCTGCTATAGCAAGAGTTTTATTTTCCTATAGTCCAACGGAAGCCAAGCTGCAAACCTACACCGTTTCTACCGCCATTTGTAATAAATGTTTGGAAGAAGCCTGTAAATCTTTCACCCCAAGTCTTGCGTAAACCTACGCCGTATTTTACGTAAGGGTTTACACTTAAACTTGGCAGTGAAACATTATTTGCATTAAAATTAGCTTTATCCATTGCATTAATAATAACACTTACTCCTGCATAAGGCTGCCAGCCTTTTCTCAAGTTCCCGATAAATTTAATTCCCGGTTCAATAGTAATTGCATTTAATGGGTCTGAATCTATTCTTACACCGGCTGAATTTGTATAATCAAAGGTATTAACAAATGAATAAGATAATTGTAATGACGGTTGAATTATGAACTTACCATCAGCAAGCTCCCAGTTGTATCCAGTTTTTGCTGCGATACCTGCTATAAGCATTGTAAAGCTGTCATTACCATACATTGTGCTTGCTTCACCTGCACTTGCACCGGTGTTAATAGTACCGCCTATAAAGAAGTTATCTTTGTAAGCCATACCTACTAAACCAAGTGTACCACCGTTTTGGTAAATGCTTACTCCGTCATAGTTTTGGTGAGAACCATTATAACCAATGTATGCTCCCCACATACCGTCCCAGCCATGTCCTAAGTCTTTCATTGCAGATTCACCGCCAAAGAATGAACCGTATGCTGTATTTTCGACTCTTGGTCCGTTATGAAGATTTACTTTTTCAAATGTTGCATAAGGTCTAAACCAGCCTGCATTTTTTTCATACAACGATTTTGTATCATCATATTGGGAAATCTCTGTTGATGCAAGTTTGTTTCTGAATTTAATAGCTTCTCGTTCCTTCTTAGTCATCAACATATACATATCCATGTTTCTAAAGGCTTCGTTGTATGAATTTAATTGAGTTAAAAAACCGCCTATTTGAGCTGCTACCGGACTTGCTATAACTGCAGGATTAAAATCTCTGTGAGTGCCTGTGTTAGATCTGTTAAGAGCAATATTCCCTACCATTCCATTATCTTCATAGGACATACTATATTTGTATATCGGTGTCAAGAACTCTCTATTAATATTTGCATCTACACTTCCGACAAGGTTTTGGCTATTATATTCTGAACTTGCGAAAGGTATTTCGTATTTTTCATTTGTTAATGCAGTATTGGGATTTAGTAAATTAACATTTGTTATCTCTAACTTGTTTTCGTTTGTCGCAACATCACTAACATTATTAAATACGAAACGGTCTGATGTTAATTTAGCTAAATCTACATCGATTTGTGTTTCCGTTTTATCGTTAAGTGTTAAACTTGCAAGATTAATATCACTTGCTTCTCCGTTTATTAAATTAACTCCGCATCCGTTAAAAGTTAGTGAGTTTGTACCGTCTGATGAAAGATAACTGTCTTTTAAAACATTCAGCATACCATGGTTAACAATCCAGTTTGTATTTGTTTCAACTCCGTTTAAGTATACGTTTGGACTTTCTGTCGTAATTGTTACATTATCTGTTTCGTTTAATGAAACAACATTCCCTGTTATTCCTATAAAGTCTTTTGTATTGTTATTACCCTTAATCGCTCCTTTTACATTAATTGAGTTGTTAACCGCATTAAGTATAACTTCACCTTTATCAAGTTGTAGTGCAGTTTCACCTGTTTTACCAAGAGTTATTGCTTTATCTTCTGAACTAACGAGCAAATGTCCGTTATTTTGAACGGTTAAATCACTTTTTGCAGAGCCATTTATACCTGTTTTTAATATTGTTCCGTTTGGATTTTGACTTCCGTCAACAACCAAACCGTTATGACCGTTTACGTTAATATCTTTTCCTGATACTATAAATTCGCTTCCTTTAACAGTTCCCGCATCTTTTGTAAGTGCAGATTCGGTTACTATATAGTTTCCGGTTGTTGAATCTATTGAAGCATCACCGAGTTCATAACTTGTTGAACTGTCTTTTTGAACAGAAAATACTTTTTTATTTGTACTGTTTTGTGATATTTCATATTTATTTCCGTTGTAATATACGTTTGCACTTCCTGTTAAATTAAGCGTGTTATTCGTAAACAACTCAACGCTTTCTGCATTATCAAGTGTTTTTGCTGTTGTTTCATCTGCTTTAATCAACGAAAGATTTGCATTATCTTTTCCTGTTTCAGATGCATTATTGATTGTAAAAGTATCGCCTAAATCAACAGCTAAATTAGCATTTTCTGAATTTAACTGTTCTACAATTACATTTTGAACAACACCATTTTGAGTGGATAAAAGAGAATTTTCTGCAAGATTAACTATACTACCAACATTTTTAACATTCCCTGATAAGTTCAAAGTACCGTTATTATTAAGAGTTTTAACAGCGATTGTTTCGCCGTCAAAATTAACTATACCTGAGTTATTCATAATCAAAGTATTATTAATACCATTTTCGCCTGTAATATTACCTTGAATATTGCTTGACCCTGTGAAATTCAAATTGGTATTGAGCATTTCTTCGGGGTTATTGATATCTCTCTGGCGATATTTATCTATATGTCTTTCTTCATCATAACCTTCTTTAATCGCAACATGTGCTACATCAACAGAAGAAACGGAATTCCAATCTGAAATAATATCCCCTTTGATATTAGCACCGTCTTTGATATTTATATCTTTTACCCAGGCGTTATCAGAAATATATATTGCAGCTTTTTCGCCCTCTAAATTACCTGAAACATTAAATTCTTTAACTAATGCACCTTGTGTTTCGTTATCAGGCATCCAATTTATAGTAGTACCTATTTGAACACAATGAATATAAGAACCTTTTGTATCAGCTTGAATACCAAACATATTACTACCGAAATCAAAACTTGCGGCAATACCGTCTTCGCCTGTCGCAGCAACTGTCGCACCGTTTTCAATATTTATAACGTGGTCTTTTCCCCAGGTAGCACCGAGTGCTATATTTTCTTTACCTGTTGATATGATGTTACTGCCTGACGCTAAAGTATAAGTGTTGCCGACACCTTCTATTCTGACACCGAATGAGCCTTCGCCGTTTGTTAAAATATCAGATGCTTGAGTTATATTGTTGTTATTACCGTAAATATGCATACCTACCGCTTGAATTACATTAGACGGATTTCCTGTATAATTTGTACCGTTCCATTCCCCAAAACCTCGAGTATAATTATCCGTTATTCCGTTTAGATAGTATGACTTACCAAAAAACTTTCTTAAGTCGACATCATAACCTATATCTTTTAATAGGGCAAGTTCAGCTTCCATAAGAGTAAGCCAATTTCTATATCTTTGATGCGACATATAACTGTTTCTTAGTTCTGTATGCGATAATTCAGGGATGGGACTTTGATCATAAGGATTAATAGGCAAACCATAAACTCGAGGGTATTCCTTTCCGAAATATGCTGATGAATAATTTTCTAAACCGCCGTTAGCAATAATAGCTTGTTTTGCTTCTTCATAATTATCTTTTCCGCCTAAAACTTTTATTGTTTCTTCGCCGTCAAAATATGGTGAATTATTTACAATATCAAAATTTGAAGTTTCATCACCTGCACGCCAGCCTTTTTGAAAGGCAATTTCTTTACTTGAATCAAAGGGGGCTGAAACATCTCCCTTATATATTCTTAAATTTTTATCAAAAATTCCGTAAGTAACACCGCCATATAAACTTGTTATATCCTCAACATCATTTGCATAGGAAGCTAAACCAATAGAATGCATAATTTCGTGCATAATTGCGACATTTAAATCAGGGAGTTCACCGTGATATAAAGCATGATATCCTGTAAACGGTGCCCAGCCGGGATGTTTCGCGTTTACTCCAAGTCCAAGCATTATAGTACCATCAATAGGTATATCGGTAACAGATTTTATAACATTAAGATTATTTATTGCAGCATTGATACCGGTTACTACATATTGAGCATTGTCGATTTTAACAGGTAGACTTAATGCAGCTGCATTATATTCATCGTATGATAAAACTGCATACCTTACAGGTTTATTAGTATTGGAATTTATTATACTTGCCCATCTTTTTGCCGCTGAATAAAATGGCTGGCGGTATTCATCCGTTATTTCAAATGTACTTTGCAGCTCTCTTGCATAATTTAATTTTTCACCTGAATTGTATATATCAAATTGATAAGAAAAATTTTCACCATCAACATATGTAGATTCATAAGCTAAGGCGCTACTAAAACTAAACGTACATATACAACTAAATAAAATTAAACTCTTTTTCATATTTCTCGATTTTTACATTGTTTCTTGTTCTTTTTTTGTTTTATTAAGCTTCATTTTTGAGAAAAAAGATTTTGACTTATTTTTAAATGATTCAATCTTTGAAGGTTTTTGTTCAACAACAGATTTATCAGTTTCTGATTTTACTGCTTTTTTCTTTATTTTTTGTTGTTTAGTTTTTGTTTTATCTGATTCTTTTTTTGAGAACAAAGATTTTGATTTATTTTTAAATAATTCAATCTTTGAAGTTTTTTGTTCAACAGTTGATTTATCTGTTTTTTTATTTATTTTTTCTTGTTTATTTTTTGTTTTATCAGATTCTTTCTTTGAGAAAAAGTGTTTTGTTTTTAGCTTTAATAATTCGAATTTTGATGCTTTTTGTTTTCCGTATATTAATTCATCAATTTTTCTTTCTTCTTCTAATTCTTTTTTTATTTTTGCTTGTGCTTCTTTAGCCTTCAACTCAGCTTCTTTTTCCTTCTGCTTCTGAGCTTTCTTTTCTTCTCTTATTTCTTTTTTTGTCTTGGTTGTATCAATTTCAGCCCTTACAAATTTTTGTCCGTGACTTACTTCTGTTTTTGTAGCAGGCTCATTGTCTGTGCTTTCAATTGCCTCTGCATTTACCCCTTTTGGCTGTCTTAATGCAATAAGAGTGTCAAAATCAGGTGATAAACTTAAATCAATATGGAATCTTCCCCAACTGCTTGTTTCGTATCTGTTGCTCATAAGCGGGAACCCCCATGCCATTCTCAGGTTTAGTTCTCCGGGCAGGTTGATTTTTGTACCAAAACCTATACTTGCTAAGAAGTCACTTCCGTCATAGCTTTGATGTCCGGCACCGCTTCCTTTATATGGAAATATTCCTGCGTGGTCAGCAAATACGAAACCTTTTACATAATTTCCGATAAAAGGCGTCGGAGTGTTTGGGTGTTTCTTTGTATAAATAACCCTTGGTCCTAGTGGGAACATAAGTTCAGCGCTAAGGATATATCCGCTGCGTCCGACTAAAAGACCTTCAGAATATCCTCTAACCGTAGTTGCACCACCTGCTATCATTTGGTCAACATACGGAACATCATTTTTTGGAATAAATTGATAATTACCTCGTACAGTTCCTACAAAACCATGTCCAAAGTCATGTAACCTTAATACTCCACCATCTACTTTCAGGTAATTTGAATTTTTATCAAAAATTGGAAATGAGTATCCGACATTTTGATTAACATACCAAATTCCTTTTTTTGTATCATATCTGTATGTCAAACCTGTTGTGGCAGTTGTAACTTTGTCTTCAAATATATCAACTCCGTCAAAACTCGTTGCGGAATGTTTATAAGCAATAGATGTCGTACTTGTTAACTCTGTCCAAGGTTTTCTGAATATTGGCTGAGTATAATACAACGAGTAGTTTTGTGAACGGCTCTCGATGTTAAATATTCTGTATGCACCATGCCCGATTTCAGAGTTAGAAGATGAAAAACTAAAACCTATTCTGCCGTCTTTTCTGTTTACGGGGTAATTATAATCTGCAAATGGCGTTATTGCGTGTTTATTGGCATAAAAGCCCAGAGTCAAAGGGTCACGATGCTTGGTTAAGCTGTCAGCTCTCAGCATTAAGCCGCCCCTAACTTCGCCAATAGACTTTCTTCCGGCATTATCCAATAATCCTGTTATATGAAAGGGAAATTTTTCATGAGCCTTAATATTTACATCGGTTGTTCCCATCTCTGTCTGACCTGCACTAAGAGAACCTGTCAGTTGAACGCCGTTATTATATCTGTTAAATATAACCATCGAACGCTCTAAATCTTGAATGTTAAAGACATTCCCTTTTTTTAAATCAAGTCTTTCTTCAATATATTTTGATCTTGTCCACTTGTTTTCGGAAACACTTATATCCCCCACTTTGCCTTCAACAAGTTTTATTTTTACAACGCCGTTTTCTAATGTTTGAGGCGGCAAAAATGCTCTACATGTAACACAGCCGTTACGATAGTACCAATTATTAAATTTTGCAACAACTTCTTTTAACTGTTCAAAGGTTAAATTCTTACCCTTGTATGGAGCTAAAATTTCTTCGACATCTTCTACTGTCATAATGTAGGAAGGTGAAACTTCAAATTTATCTACATACACACCTTTTGTAGCGTATTCTTCCGGCTTCGCTTTTTCAATAAAACCCTCCTGTTTTTTTACTTCTTCGTCTTTATCAGCTTCGCCGCTTTCTTTGCGTTCCTCAAATCTCTGGTAATCTTCCTGGATTTGTCTTTCCAACTGATGCTGCCTTAACATCTCTAAACTTTGTGTATTAACAGTTCCTGCCTGCGGTATAATCGGAGCTCCCTCCGGGGTGGCAGATACAGATAGCTGGATTGCAACAAGACATATTAATATAAAATTCTTTTTCATTTTTCCTCTGTTTTAAAAAAAATAATAGCATGAAATTTTTTAGATTTTCAACAAATTTTTTACAAAAAAAGACGATTTTTTTACAAAAATTTTAGTCAAAATTTTGTGTTTTTTTTTGGAGAGGTAAAACCCTATCAGATATTGACTTTTGACATTCTGTTTTAATGTAAATTTTTGTAAAATTTGTTTGTAAATTTACTGCTGTAAAAATTATTAATTGTTAAAATGATAAAAAGGACTTATTGTATATAAAAATCAATAATATTAGGAATATAAGAATGGCAAAAAATTTTTTACAAAAACTTACAGCAACCCTGATTTGTACAGGTATGCTTTTATTTGGACTACCAACATCAGTTTTGGCAACGGAAATTTCAAATATTACCGGTAATAACGGAGTGTATAATATTGAAGCTTCTAAAATCTCAGGGGAAACAGGATTTAGAGAATATGAGAAATTTAACCTGTCACAGGGAGATATTGCAAACCTTATATACAAATTAAACGGTTCTGATTTTAAGAACTTTGTCAACCTTGTAGATAATCAGGTTGTTATAAACGGTATTATCAATACGATGAAGGATAATAACTTCTATAACGGACACGCCATTTTTGTTTCTCCTAACGGTATAGTAATCGGTAATTCCGGTATTCTTAATGTAGGTTCTTTAACCTTAATGGCGCCGTCTGAAAATGCGTATAATTTATTCAAGAAAACTTACGGAGATAATTTAAAAGATTTTGAATTTAATTTAAAAAATGATAACTATAAGAGCCTTATCACAAACTCATCAGGTGATATCATTATAAACGGCAAAGTCTTTGCACGTGATGATGTAAATGCTTATGGCAGAAGGATTTTAACAAATGTTAATCCTAAAGATACAAAAAAGTCCGCAGATGCAAAACCTGCTGTTTTTGCAGGAGTTCAAGGGTATGACAAGCAAATAACCGCAGATAGTGCTGCAGAAGCATTATTTAATTCTTTAGTATCTAATGACACGACAAATGCTGATAATATCGAATTAAAAGACGGTAAAATTGCTCTTGTAACAAATAAAGTTAATGAAGAAATCTTAACAACGGCAATAGAAAAAATTGAATCAAACAATAATACCGGAAATAATACTGATCCTACAACAACAAATTCAGATAATGGTTCGACAAACAACAAAACAACAACTAAGACTATTATAAACACTATAACAGGGCTTAAAACAGTTAAAACAACAACACCTAACCCTGATAGTACTTCTGACAAAGACAAGGATAAAACCACAACAACATATTCAATAGATAAAACCTATGAAAAATCATCACTTTCAGAAAATTCTTCCGAAGTGAAAATAGATAGTACAACATTGGCAGCGGGAGAAATCAGCATTGAAGCTAATGACTCTTCTGAAAAAGAAGTATCAGATGATACAATAAAAGCATACAATGATGCGTTAAAAGCAGCTCAAAATAACAATAATGACGGCAAAAAAGATGACACAACTCAAGATAAAACAACAGGCGACTTAATTCATAAGAGTTTTAAAGATGTAGCACCGGCTGCAAAAGCGACAGTAACAATTACTAATTCAAAATTAATTGCAGATGCGATTACTATTGAAGCAAACGCAAAGAGTTCTACAGAAACAAGTCTTCAACTTTTAGACACAATCTACGAAAAATGGATTGGTACGTTTGGAGCAGATGTCGTAATGGCAATCATGATGAAGATTAATGAAGATGAGCTTCCGGAAGGGACACCTGCTTATGAATGGCAAGTTTGGAAAGCAATCAAAAGCTACTTTAGTGATGATACTTATGATTTCTTTGACGGTGCAAAAGCAGTATCAAGCATAAATATTACAAAAACTGATATTATGGCGGTTGATTCAGTTGATATTACATCAAGTGCAACATCTAAACTGAAACTCGGCACAGCAACTTTGGATTCAAGTTCTGCATTTATGTACGGCTTAGGGACTTCAGCAGAATCTAATATTAATATAAAAGATTCTAAAATCTCTACTTCAGCAGATGACGGTGAAGTAAATATCAACGCAATATCAAACTTAACTGAAAAACTAAAATATGACGGAACAAAATTCTTGTCATTATTTACGGAAAATAAGAATAGTGATAATGCCACAGGCTCAGGAAACGGAGGCAACTCCGGTGAAAAACCAAACTCAGATTCAGAAGGCAGTAACGATTCCGGCAATAATTCAGACTCAGGGAAAGGCTCCGGCAATACAAACAATAATGAAGAACAGGGTTATTCTCAATCCGGAGGAATATATAATTCTGATAATAAAAACAATGATAACAATAACACCAATAACAATTCCGAATCCGGCAGCGGAGAATCAAATAGCGGTTCTGATTCCGGTAGTGGGGATTCAAATAGCGGTTCCGGTTCAGGAGATGGAGATAACACAAATGACAGCAACGACTCAAGTTCTGAGAGTGGTTCAAACAGCGGCAGTTCTTCAGAAGATAAAAATAAAGTATCTGCCTTCAATCTTGTACTTCTGAACAATACCGTTAAAAATGATACAAATGTAACTATTGACAATTCTACTATTGAATCAACAAACTTGAATGTGAGAGCTATAGGATATAACGAATCAGATGTATCGCTCAAAAATGTTTCTAATGTCGGTAAAAACTCGGAACATACCGGTATAGCCGCTGCTATGCTTATTAACCATTTTAGGTCTAATACCAAAATTGATGTAAAAAATAATTCTAAAATTACATTAAAAGAAAAAGATGCCGTAACAGAAACGAAAAAAGATGACAACGGCAATGAAACAGAAGTTACAACTACATTCGGTAATGCTAAATTTGTTTCACAAAATGTCAACAATATAAATAATTCCGTAGAAAGTGAAGTCAAGGCAAAAGAACAAACAAATACCAATACAAAAACTGATTTTACTGATAATGAAAAAGGGATTATTTCAAAAGCGTACGGCTGGTTAAATGATAAATTATTTACAAAACTTGGAGATAAAGTAAGCAACGTAGCTGATAAATTGCAAACTCAATTCTCAGGTTCGGGGATTTGGAACGATGAGATTAGTACATCTGTTGCAACGATAGATAATTCAACGATTAACTCGACTACTGTTGATGTTTCATCAAATCTTGTTGATTTAACATTAAACCAAGCAATCGCAAATGCAGGAGCAAGTAATAAAATCGGAGCAGGTGCTGCTGTTATAGTTGATGACCAGCATAATACAAGTAACGCAAAAATTACTAATAATTCAAAAATTACAGCAAAAGATGAAGTAAAAGTTAATGCAACAACTCAAATGCCGATGAATCCTTTTGAACTTAAAATAGGACAAGAGGTTGAAGATGCAGACGGCAATAAAACAGAACTTTTCTTAGGTGTCGGTTTTGATCAGGGTGATGGTGTTGCAAATTGGGACGCAGAATTTTTACATACAGAGCTTAAAAAGTTATTGAATCCTGATACATTAAAATCAGTAGGCTCTGCTCTTAAAAAACCAAGAGAGTTTGCAGGTAATAACGAATTAAGTATGGATGGTTTATTCAATAACTTTGTAAAAGCTCAAGGTTCTGCTGAAACTGCTGCAATAGCAGGTTCTATACTGGTTAATACTCTTAAAAATGATACCGTTGCAGAAGTTGTTAACGGTGCTGTAATCAATGTTACAGGTGATGAAGGCAATGTTAATATCAATGCTGCAAATTCTATTGTAAACTATAATGCAGCAGGTAAGGTTGATTTCTTGATAGAAGAAATTAATAAACTTATTTCAGAAAAAATAGGTGGCAATGATCCCGATAAGGAAGAAGCATCAAAATTTGGTTTGGGTGGTTCTGTTTTAGTTAGTAAATTAGAAAGTAATGCAACTGCAAAAATTGATAATGCAAAAGTTAAAGTAGATTCCGGTGATATAAACGTAAACGCAGGTCAGGAAGAAGCGTATGTAAATGCTCTTGTTACAGGTGGTTCTGCCGGGACTTTTGTTATAGAAGGAAGTGTAAATGTACAAAATGTTGGCGGTAAAACTGCTGCTTATATAATAAATAGTGATGATATTAATGCTAATAGTGTTAATGTTAATGCAGGAAAAGGAACTATCGCCATGAAGGAAAAAGGCGATGATGATCCGTTTGAATTTGATGAAGATTCACATGAATTAAATGTAAAGGAACCAAGAAATTTCGATAATACTATTATTATAGTTAACATTCTTGGTGTAAACGCAACCCAAAAAGGTTCAGGAGAAGGCAGCCAATCATCTTCATCAGGCGCTTCAGTTGGCGCATCAGTAAATGTTGCGACCTTAAAACAGGAAATAGAAGCTTATATTGATAATTCAACAATTACTGCGGATGAAGTTAATGTAAATGCTGATACTGCATCAAAGAAAATTGACGTATTGCTCGCTGCTGCAAGTGCCGGCGGATATGACATGAAAGAATCAAAAGAAGAAGGCAAGAAAAGTAACGAAGAAAAAGAACAAGAAAAGCCAAGCAGTGACAATGACAAACCAAAAGAGAATGAATCCTCTTCAGATGATAACAACAATAACAATAATGACAAAAAGAAATCCAAAAATATCGGAAACTGGATGGATATGCTTGATGAAGCAGGGGATGATGAAGAAGACGTTATGAATCTTAATAACCTGTTCGCAGAAAATGATGCTTCGGAACAAGCTCAATCCTCAGTAAAGAAAAATAGTGAAGCAATTAAAACTACAGATAAAACTGTTGATAAAGACGGTAAAGAGAAAACTCCTACGGAAAAAACCGGAAGTACGGAAAAAAGTAATGCAGACAACTTGACTGATAATAAAAATAAAACACTTGAAGGTGACAGCAGTAAAAAAGCAGATACCGAAACAGCGTCTTCAAATTTCTCTTTAGCTGCGGCAGGTTCAGTTGATATCACAAAAGATGAAACAAAAGCAACTGCAAAAATTACCAATTCAACAATTAATGCAGGTAAAAAAGCAGAAGTTTCATCAAGTTATGATGCATTTGTCGTTGATGTAAACGGAGGTTTTGCTAAAGCCGGAAATGTTGCAGTAGGCGCAGGGGTAAATGTATATAGGAATTTATCAAAAACAAGTTCACTTGTTGAAAATTCAATAATTAACTTTACATCAGCAGATGCCCAAGGACTAAACGTATTATCAAATGCTGATATCGGATTATATGATGTAACTGTAGGTATCGGTGCCGCTTCAAATGACGAAAAAGGATTAAAAATAGCAGCAGGCGGTTCTTTTGGCTGGAATACGCTAAAAAATACCGTTTCTTCTAAAATAAATAAATCAACAGTTCAAAAAGAAGACGATGCAACAAATCCGAATGTAACTGTTGAAGCAAAAGATACATCAAAAATTTGGAATGTAACCGGCGGTGTTGCTTTTTCTAAAGGCGGTCAGGGTTCAACAGGTATTGGCGGAGGTATCGCAGCAACAGTCGATTACAGTTCAAAAGATATTATTGCGGAAGTAATTGACAGTAATTTAAAAGATATTGGCGATGTTAAAATAAATGCCGATTTAACACAAGATTATAATACTATTGCGATAGCTGCAGCTATTGCAACAGGCTCTCAATCAAGCTACAACTTTGACGGTGCAGTTAATACAGAAGTAAATACAAACAAAGTAACTGCAAGGGGCAAAGATTCTACAATTATATCAAATGGTGATGTTTCTGTTACTGCAACTGAGAATGTAAAAAATCAAAGTTTGGCAGGCGGATTAGATATGTCAACTTCTCAATCAGGTGTCGGTGTCGGTATCGGTGCAATTGTTAATGTTGACAAACCTACTATTACTGCTGAGTCTGATAATTTAAAAGTAGAAAAATCGAATTCAATAGATATTAGTGCAAAAGAAATAGAAGATTTAAAATTCTTAGCAGTAAACTTGGGTATCCAAACAGGCGGCGGTCATACGATAAATGTAAACGGAATAGCTAACGTATTTATATCGGAAATTGTTGCGCAATCTATTAATAATTCAGTATTAAATTCAACCGGAAATATTGGCATAAATTCTATCTATGATAATACTCTTCAAGGTATAACTGCTGTTGCAGGCGGTTCTATGAACGGAAATGCTATTGGTGCAAACTTACTGGCTAATGTTTATAACAACCATGTTACTGCTGAACTTCAAAAAGGTTCTAAAATAAAGACTGAAGGTGATGTTTCTGTAAATGCGAGAGCTTCAGAGGATGTAGTTCTAACTCCTGTCGGTTTAACTCTTTCAAATGGCGGTTCTGCAGTTGCGGCAAACATAAATGCTAACGTATTTGTTGACACAATTAAAGCTCAATTGTATGGCGAAGTAGAAAAGAGCGGAAATGTTCTTGTAAATGCTTCAGATATTACAAGCCTGATAACAAGAGGAGGAACACTAAAACTTTCAAATGGCGGTTCTGCAATAGGCGGAAGTGTAAATGTTGATGTTTTAGATAAAACCGTTACTGCTGAGATTAAAGATACAACAGTAAATTCGTCAGGTGATGTGGATGTTTTTGCAACCAGCATAAATTCATTTGGCGGAACAAAAAAAGATGACGGAACTTATGACGTTGCAACAATTGATGATGCTAAAAAGATTACCGAAAAAGATAGCAGTGGCAAAATAAAGGATTTTGAATTAAATGATAATTTCAAGAATTGGAACATGTTCTATGATTTTAGTGCAAGTTTCCAAGCTTCTGTTTCCGGAGAAATCGTAGTAAAAGTTGTAGATAATGAAGTTAGGTCTACTGTTAATAATTCAGCAATTAATTCGAATAACCTAAATGTTAGAGCAAATGACTATACGGTCGCAAATGCAATTATTGGAATGATTGCATATGGCGGAAGCGCATCAGTAGGCGCAAACGTATTTGTACTTGCCGGCAGTTCTGATGTTAAATCAAAAATATTGAACGGTTCAAAGCTCAATACAAAAAATGCTGTCGAAGTTATGGCTAATTCGACAAAAAAATCGACTCTTATATCAGTAGCCGGAGGAGCATCGGGAACAGCTTCCGTAAACGGTAGTGCTGTTGCTAATGTTATAAATGATAAAATAACTGCTCAAATTGACAATGGCGTTAGTGTAGAAACAGATTCGCTGGCTGTCAAAGCAAACAGTGATAACGATATTAAAGGTTTACTTGTAAACGCATCTGCAGGCGGCTCAGCAGGAGTCGGAGCAGCCTTTTATGTAAATAAACAAAATTCAGAAACAACGGCGAAAATCGGAGAAGAAGGTACAAACCGCACGACCATAAAAGCAGTTAATAATGTAACAACAAAAGCAACTGCAGATGACAACTTTTCAGCGCTCTTAGTGAATGTTGCAGCTGGCGGTTCTGCCGGTGTAGGTGCAGCCGGAGTATTGAATTTTGTTGATTCAACTGTACAATCAGGAATTTATAATTCAGATGTTACAAGCGAGAATGATAAAGTTGAGGTTTTAGCAGACAGAGGCTTTAACAGACAAGATAAATTAAGTGAAAATCAAATAAGAAGCTGGTTTAAAGATACTTCTACATATAAACAAAAAGGTAAAGCTGATAAAGACGGAAAAACAGATACCAAAGCAGAGTCTATAAAGGAAGGTGAATTAGATAATTTGGCACCGAAGGTTGGTATAGTTGCAGTATCAGCAGCAGGAGTGGCTGCAGTTTCAGCAAATGTGATTTCCAATAAAATGGTAGGTAATGTAACAGCAGAGGTTAAAGATTCTAATGTATCAACCGATAAAGGCTTAAATGTAGATGCAAGCCAAACATTCACAAATTATGACTTAATTGCAGCAATAAGCGGTTCCGGTACAGCAGCTATAAATGCAGTAGGAGTAATAAATGTTTTAGAAGACAATATAACAGCCCAACTTGATAATGCTATAGTGACAAAAGGTGGTGCAACTGTTGATGCAAAATCTGAGATGGATTTAAATCAACTGGTTGTGTCTGGTGCTGTATCAGCAACAGGAGCTTCTGTAAATGCGACAGTAGATGTTAATAAAATTAATGATAAAGTTTATGCTTATGTCAAAAACGGTTCAGAAATTCATGGCAAAACAACTCTAAATGCTGAGCATGCGATAGAAATAAATAATATATTGCTTGCAGCATCTGCTTCCGGTATGGGATTTGCAGGAAGTTTAATTCCTGTAATTAATACTTATACCGGCGACACTATTGCACAAATCATTGGTAATGTAGATGTAAACGATGGAGATATCAGTATTAATGCTTACGATAATGTTGATAACTTTACTGCAATAGCCGGTTTTGCAGGTGTTGGTATAGGTGCAAGTGTAAACGGATTTTTAATAAGAAATGATTACGAGAATACCGTTGATGCAAGTATAAATGGTTTAACACTAGATACGACCAAGGATATAAAAATATCATCCATTTCAGTTGTTGATAGTGAAAATGCATTATTATCAGCCGGTTTTGGGGCTATTGGCGCAAATGCAAGTGCTAATATCATTATAAACTTAATTGATTCTACAGTAAGTTCATATATTGATAACGCTGTTATAAAAAATGCAGGTAATATAACATTAGTTACAAATAAAGATACAGATGGAAATACTTATCAAGACCATATTTATAACTTGACAGGCAATGTTGGTGTAGCTGGCATTGGAGGTTCAGCTGCGGCCAATGTAATATATAACATTTATGAAAATACAACAGAATCTTATGTAAAAAATTCGGATATACAAAGAGCTGTAAACTTGTTGGTTGAAGCTCATGGTGACAAATTGTTTAAAGCTAACAACTATGGTGTTTCTGCCGCAGGTATTGGCGGAGGTGTCCAGGTCAATGCTGTTGCAAATCAGATTGAATCAGAAACAAAAGCTTATGTTTTAGCCAATTATAAAGATGAGGATGGTAACGCTAAAGATATAAATGTAGATAATGAAATAAAAGTAACAGCTGATGATACAATTGTCTCCGTTTCCGATATGGGTTTTGCCGGAATAGGTGCAGTCGGAGCCGGTGCCGGTGCTAATGTAAATGTAAGTAATTATAATGAAATTGTAAGTGCTGAAATTTTATCCGATGCTGATAATAAGGTTAATGCTAAAAAAGCAAATGTAGCTTCAAATGCAGTTTATGCCCTCAAAAACACTATGTCAGGTGTTGCAGCAGGTATTGGTGCCATAGCAGGTGATATTTCTGTTATTCAACTGGGTAAAAGAGAATATGTTGATAGTAAAGAAAGAAAAGACAGTTCTGTTAATGAAGCGTTAAGCGATATACAATCAAAGTACGATACGGCTACATCTAATGACGGTAAATTTAATGCAACAAAATCTTCAAAGGATAAGACAGGTGTTATCGCAAGAGTTAACGGTAATTTGACAACAACTGATGATATTACGCTAAGTTCAGAAACAGATATAAAAGGTATCGATAAAGACGGAAATTTGACCGATACATTAACATTTGATAATACAAACATTGCAGTAGGCGGTATTGCAGCAGGTGTTGGGGTAAAACTTGTTAACTTTTCTAACAGTACCGATGCTGAAATCGCAGGCGGAAATGTTAAAGCAGACGGAAATATAAATATTAATGCTGAATCCGTAAATAATGTTAAAATGACAAACAGCAAATACACAGTTGCCGGAACTTCAATTGGTGGTGCAGTAGGTATTTATGATAACAAAGCTTTAACCAATGCAAAAATTACAAATGCTGATGTTAATGCTAAAAATGTAAATATTAATGCAAAATCTTCCAATAAAGCAGATATTTCAAGTGAAGCAGTAACTGTAGGAGGTATAGATGTTAACGTTTCTATATCAAAAGTTATTGATAAAAATGTTACAAATGCAATAGTTACAGGGGATACAAATATAACAGCGGATTATTTGAATCTTCACGCAACAGGAAATGCTGATGTCGCAACATCTTTGCAAACAGATGTTGTCGCAGCTGCAAAGATTGCCGTTATAAATAGCAGAGCTGATGAAACATCTATAACCAGAGCAATTATAAAAGATGTTAACGGTGATATAAATGTTAATGGATTAAATATAGTTGCATCTTCGGATAAGCTGGTTGCATCTACAAGCACCAATACTACATCTGCAACAGGATTGAGTATAGGAACTACCAGTTCAGGTGCAAATATGAATGCTACTATGCAAGCCGGAATAGACAGTATAAAAACTCAAGATGATAAAAAAGGTTTGACTATTAATAACAGCGGTAAAACAATCATCTTGTCAGGTGCAAAAGCATCTAAAGTAGATATGGACAACTTAGCTGATTTAATTGAAACTGAATCAATAGACTCAGCAACAGCAGAAGCAAAAGCGTATATAGAAAATAAAAGCTTTAGTCTTTTTGACTTTTCAGTAATAAAACCAAAAGCTATAAATAATGTTATATCAAATGCAATAATGAAGTCTGATAACCATAATGCAGATTCTCTAAAAATGCTTGCAAAAATTAATGAACAAGCAAGTGCCGAACTTAGCAGTCTATCCACATCGGCAATCAATATAGGTGTTTCGGATCTTGTAACAGATGTTACAGGTACTGTAGGAGTTGATGTCGCTGGGGTAAATACTATTGCAAAAGCTGTTGATATTGAAGTTGACAGTAACGTAAAAAGTTCACATTCATTAGAATCCGCTTCTTATGGTATTGCCTCCGGCAGCGGTCTTGGTATGACTGCTGATGTTAAATCCAATACAACTTTGAATATCGGCGGAGAATTAAATGCTGATACGGTTGATATTACAACTAATACTAACAGACTTTCAACAATAGATTATTCTTCTTCCGCAGGAGGAGGTATTTCAGTAACAAGTATCAGAGTAGATAATAAGGTAAACGGAGAATCTGTAATAAACTTAGACAATTATACTCCGTCAAAAGATTATGCTAATAAACTTACAATATCTCATAATTCAGAAAATACACAAGATACAGTTTCATCATCTGTTTCAGGAGGTGCTCTTTCTATTAGTACAGCAAGTGTAGGCGGAGAATTGGACAGTAAAACAAGCTTGAATATTAAGAACTCTGACATTAATCTTGATAATGACATTGATATTTCAGTAAATAATACCAATATTGTTAAAGACACTGCATCAATGACAAATGGCGGTGTTATCGCAATCGTATCAAATGATGTAAATCATACTTACGGTTCAGGTACTGCTATAACAGTTGATAACTCAAAAATATCAGCTAAAAATCTTATAATGAAAGCCATTTCTAAAGTTAAAAACGCAAGAGAAAATGATTGGGTTGATTACAGAGGTGCATCTTACGGATTTGTCGCAGGCAATGATACTAAATTAACTAATACTATTAATCAAACAAGTGAAATTGAATTTAAGAACGGTGCAGAAGTTAACGCAGACGAGAATGTTAATTTAACTGTTAACACTGATGCTAACTTTATGCAAAAAATTGATTCTTCCGGCGCAGGATTTGTTGCAGTACCAAAATCTACTAATAAATTGATTACTAACAATACAAACAGAGTAGCAATAGATGAAACATCATCAGTTTCAGCAAAACGCTCTACCGTATTTGATTTTGATTCAAATAACACATTGCACACACGTTCTTATGCAGATGCAAAAAACTTTGCAGGAAAGCCTGTCGCAAAATCATATTTAACATTAAATGTCAACAATAAACTTGAAAACAAAGGTAAAATTAATGCAGGAAGTGTTGTTGATATAAACTTTATGGATAACTCAAATAATGATTTAAACCAATACGCTCATACCGATGCTGATGCAGCTGTTGCAACTTCAGATCAGGATGGTTCGTTAACAAGAACTTATAAAAATCTTATTAATGTCGCAAAAAATGCTTTAATAGCTTCTAAAAAGGACATTGATATAAACTATGGTTCAGGAAAAGAAACTCTAAACTCTGAGATTTCATTTAGATCAACAAGCTACGGTTTATTTGGTATTCCTATTACCGTCAGAGGTCATTGGAACAAAATCTCAGGCGGACCAAGTCACAAATTGGTTCTTGACGGTGAAATGAAAGCCGGAGAAGGTAATAACAGATACATGAAGATTACTTCTGACGGTAAAATTGACTTTACAACTCTGCAAGGATTTGGTAAGGATGATTATATTCTTTCGGAAGATGTTACCGGCGATAGCAGTGATATAAAGAATAACACAATCAAAATTTTACAGGCAAGAATTAGCGAAATTAATAAACAAATAGAAGAACTTGATAAAACTATTGCGAAAAAAGAAGAAGCAATTGAGATGATTGATAAAGCAATAGAAAATATAGAAGCTATGGAAAATGAGTTAAATAATCCTAAATATACACAGTTGTCTTTAGAAGAATTTGAAAAAGCAGGTAATGAGGATTATAAAGCTCTTGTTAAAAAAGCATTGAGCGATAATAATGCCGGAAGTGTTGATTATGAAACAATCACTACAGAATATATTGCTTATGTTAAAGAAATGAGAAATGAAATAGAGAAAGCTAATGATAAATTCTATACAGACGGAATTGAACCGTCAGTTAAAGAATCTGATATTATGAATATTGCCAAGTTTATAGATAGTAAAAAAGACGGTGATACTACAAATGTTTATAAAAATTTAACTGAACAACAAATAAAAATATTATCGGATAATGCAGATATTGTAGCTAAAAGGCTGACTGAAACCGAAAAAGGTAAGTATAATGTGTATAACGATAAATATATTCTTGTTCCTTCATTTACAGTTTCTGACGCAACTTCAGCAACAGGAACAAAAGAGATGACGGAAGCCGAAGCTCTGAGTACAATAAAAACATTATTTGCAGATCAGTTAGCAATTATGAAAAATGATAAAGCAAATGATGAAAGCGAAAAGAATTTATTAGTAAAAAATTCAAAAACTCAAGCAGAAAATTTACTGGCAATAATATTCTCAAAGATTGATACAATTGGGGATATACCATATTTTGTAGAATTAGCTGACATAGCAACAGAAGCATCAGGTATTTATATCAACGGAAATATTAGCGATGTAAATGATATTACCGGCAGTGGTGAATTTAAAGTTGATAGCCCTGCACTTACTGTTGACAACTATTCTACAAGAAGTGTAATTGTAAACTCTGTTATGTTTGGCGATGGTACTCATAACGGTTTAATAATTAACGGAAAAGG
>JAEEHV010000008.1 GCA_016280955.1 Candidatus Gastranaerophilales bacterium
ATTTGCGTTTTTATAATAAAAAATGGCGGTTTTTTGCAAAATTTTTTGAGTTTTTCAAAATATGATACAACCGTGTGTCATTTGTTAGGTTGTCGGTTTTAGGCGTTAAGGCGATAGACTTGGATACTTTACTGCAATAATCCTCTTTTTTTGAATCAGGTTGTTTGGAATTCTCAATTTTATGTTATATTTACCACAGACATTTTTGAGCTTTTGCTCTCGTTCTCGCCTTGAAATCCGCGAAATTTCAAATCATCAGAGAATGAGACGGACGCTCACGCATATATGCTTTGGCGTACTATATCCTGTATAGTGCGTTTGGGTGTATTTCGACAAAAGCGGCAACACGGATACGTCATTGCGGGGAACCGTATGGTGACGAAGCAATTTATCCAATTTTGTCGTGTATTTTGTTGCCCATTTCGGGGCGTGAGTTGTTTGTACTTGTTTGATGATGGGTCTTCGCGGAACCACAAGGCGACAAGTGCATTCAACTTCACGCCTTTTTTGTTGGCTTGATTCTGGATATTGCTTCGGGGTAAAAGCAGAAACTTTTACTCAAGGGGCGAATCATGGCTGATACAAAATGCAAAACAATGACAATGGAAGAACGCAAAGCTTTAGTTGCGCGACTTGTTCAGCAGTTTCGGGAAAATGAGGATTACTACTTGAGTAAAAATTTTGTAGAATCCGAAACTCGCAGCAAATTCATAGAACCTTTCCTAGAGGCTCTTGCCTGGGATGTGAGAAATGAGAAAGGTGCAAGACATGATAAGCAAGAAGTAATTTTTGAAGATAGGGCTCGTGTAGATGGAAAAACCAAGCACCCTGATTACACACTTTGCTATGGTGGAGTTAGGAAGATGTATGTCGAAGCAAAACAGCCTAGTATTGATTTGAAAAAAGATCCCAAGCCCGCATTACAAGTCAGAAGATACGCTTATTCAAGTAAAATGCCTATTGCTATTCTGACCGATTTTCAAGAGTTGGCCATTTACGATACCCGTATCAAGCCAAAACAAAAAGATACTGCTGATACGGCATTATTAGCGTATTACACCTATGACCAATATGTTGAAAAATTCGACGAGCTATTTCAATCTATCTCCCATACCGCTGTTGATTTAGGGACTTTCGACACTTATTACGAATCGAGCGTAAAAAAAACAAAATCGGTAGACAAAGATGTCTTGGGAATGATTGAAGAATGGCGCAAAACTCTTGCCGAAGACATTGCCTTACATAATGAAGATATTGATGAATTCAACTTGACTAGTGCTGTTCAAAAAATTATTGACCGAATTCTATTTTTGCGAATTTGTGAAGATAAAGAAATCGAAGCGTTTGGAAGACTCAAAGAAATTGCAGACAGCAGAACAAACATCTATAATTCTTTAAAGGTTCTTTTCTCTTCAGCAAATAAAAAATATAATGCTGGACTTTTTGCGACAGATACTTATTTGAATTCCTTAACCATTCAAGATAGAACGTTAAATACCCTAATAAATGCACTCTATCAACCAGTTTGTCAGTATGAATTTTCCGTTTTGCCCGTAGAAATTTTAGGATCCATTTACGAGCAATTTTTAGGAAAAACAATACGTTTCACACGAAAAACAAAAAATGGTCATCGTATTGAGATTGTCGATAAACCTGAAGTGCAGAAAGCTGGCGGTGTATATTATACACCTCCTTACATTGTTCGTTACATCGTACAGCAAACAATTGGAAGGCTAATTGAGGGCAAAACGCCTAAAGAAATCAGCAAAATGCGTTTTATCGACATTGCTTGCGGAAGTGGCAGTTTTCTTGTAGGAGCATACAGCTATTTGTTGGATTGGCATTTAAATTATTATTTAGATGACATAAATGCTTCTGAAAAAGCAGGAAAAATTTATAAAGACGACTTTACAAAAGAATATAAACTAGCTATCGAAGAAAAGAAAGCAATCTTGTTGAACAATATTTACGGTGTAGATATTGATGAACAGGCAAAGGAAGTTACAAAATTATCCCTATTCTTAAAACTTTTGGAAAATGAAGGAAAATCGTTAAGCTCAAATGGACAGGGAGAATTATTCCGTAAATCCGAAATACAGGCTAAGATATTGCCCAGTTTGATGGACAACATTAAATGCGGAAATTCTTTGGTTGACTCTGATTATTATGCGGACAAAGACTTAAAACTGTTTGGCATCGAAGAACAACGTAAAATAAACGCTTTTGATTGGAAGAAAGAATTTAAAGCTATATTTCAAACGGGGGGATTTGATTGCGTCATAGGCAATCCTCCGTATGTCAAAGAATATGTAAACAAGGATTGCTTTGAGGGGCTTTACGATCATCCCTGTTATCAAGGAAAGATGGATTTATGGTACCTATTTGGCTGTAAGGCAATAGAAATTCTCAAAAAGAATGGTCTTGTCGGCTTTATCGCAACGAACAATTGGAATACAAATGCTGGTGCTAGCAAATTTCGTAATTTTATTTTAGATAATGCAAAACTTTTGAAATTTGTTGACTTCGGCGATTATAAAGTTTTTGAAAATGCATCTATACAAACAATGATTTACGTTATGCAGAATACAAAGCATCCTTCTACGTACTCTGTAAGTTATTCAAGATTTAATAAAGCTGTCGCCACACAAACGGAAGCAGAAGACTACTTGTTTGAACGAAATAAAAATGAATGTACAAGATTTACGTCAAGTATTAGCAAATCAAAATTCTACGATAAATATATTTTGTTTGTAGATGAACATATAAATAATGTATTGAATACAATTAAACAAAACGCCCCCAAAAATCTAGAAAAAGCAGAATTGGCACAAGGTATAGTCACCCCACAAGATTTTTGCATGGCTAAAGTCGCAAAGGAAGTACTGCATGACGAAAGCCTTACCGGGAAAGGAATTTTTATTTTAAAACAAAAGGAAGTTTCCGAATTAAATTTGTCTAACGAGGAAAGAAAACTTCTAAAACCTTTCTACACAAGCGACCAGCTTCATCGCTACTACGGAGACAAGAAAAATACATCTTGGCTCATTTATACCACATCGGAGTTTAAAAACAAAAAGATGATGCTGCCATATCCGCATCTAAAAGCGCATTTAGATGTTTTTGCTAAGGTGATTACAAGCTCTAATGGTCCTTACGGACTACATCGTGCAAGAAAAGAAAGTGTCTTTACGGGTGAAAAAATATTATCACTACGAAAAGTTTCTCGTCCAACATTTACATATACTGATTTTGATTGCTATGTATTGCAAAGTTACAATGTCATTAAAACCGACCGATGGAATGCAAAAGCGTTAACGGCTTTACTAAATTCAAATGTGGTGTCATTTTGGCTTCGTTACAAAGGAAAAATGCAAGGTGATAACTATCAAATAGATAGAGAACCTTTGTTGTCTATTCCCTTGACGAATTTGAATGAAAAAGATTCCTCACAGTTAGCATCCCTTGTTGAACAACAAATAGACGCTTTACGACAGTCTATGTTCGCAAAATCCGATGCTGACAAAAAATTGTTTGCAGATAGATGCCAAATAACAGAAAAACAAATAAATGTTATTGTTTATAAGCTGTATGGATTAACTTGTGATGAAATTGATACTATAGAATCATTAATTATAAAGTAGAGTATCCGTATGAAAAGATATTAGAGAGAGGCGACATCACCCCTTCAGTACAATTGAAAGTTTCGTACCATCGAAAGGGTAGCGAAAAAATTGTCCAAGGCGGGTAATGCGACGGGGTGCTTGTGACCTTTGATCACATCCCAATTTCTAGATACTTTTGAACTGTTGGGGCGACCCGTAGTTTGTCGGCGTATTGAGTCAATCTGGCGATATTTCTTTGAGGGAGTCGCAGGTACGTCTTGAACATATTTCAAAACTGCACTTTTTCGACCGAATTAGTGTGTTATGAAAACACTTTTTCCACCGAAAAAGTGCGTCGTTCAGCGTTACGCTGGATTGTGTAGCACGTTTTGGGACGTTTTTGCTACCTGCTTTCGTGTATATTTAACGTGAAAATTGCGATTTAGCCGTAAAATGATGTTATATCTTGGCTAAATCTCTTTTTTTTTGCTGAAATGTTGTTTTTAGAGTGCGCTTTTTACACGAGTCGTTCTTTACTTTATAAACAGTATCCCTTCGATGC
>JAEEHV010000009.1 GCA_016280955.1 Candidatus Gastranaerophilales bacterium
CGCTACTCTTGACCTGACTTCCATAAACGTTACTAACAACGGTACTGACTCTTCTACCGTCTACAATGACTTCGTTACCTACTTAGACGGAACCGGCGCTGATGACATTACTTACCTCCTCAACGGATCAGCTACCGGTACACTTGTTACTGCATCTACCGATCACAAATACACCTTCACACCAGGTTCAAATGGTAAACTGAATGTATTAATCAGACCTTCAAATATAACCCTTAAGGAATTCATTGAAGGAGATGTAGGTGATGTTAATACATATTCTATAAACAATAATCAGATTGAGTACGATGATGTAGGAACAACATACAGAGCTGCAGGACAAACTAAAGACCTGAATTTATACATTAATAATAATTCTATATTATCCGCAAGCGGGGCAAAAACGATAGAAGGAATTACTGTTGATGACGGTTATAGCTTGGCTATTGATTCTAATACTTCCGGCACGATTTCTAACTTTAAAACAGCATTAACCGTTAACGAAGAAGCAGATTTATTTGTTGATAACATTACATTCACTAATAATGAAACTGATATAAACAACAACGGAAGTCTTGAACTTGGCAATACTAATGTAGAAACATTAATTGGTACCGGAGATACAACTGTTAGCGGTAATTCTTCCGTAACATCAATTCAACAAGACACAGTAAATATAACTTCAACAGGCAGATTATCAACAGATTCAATTACTACTGCTGCAAATAATGTGTCAAATGCCGGTATTTTAGAGTTAACAGGAACCACAAATAATAACATGATTTCCGGAACTGGTGAAACTATTATTGCCGGAAATATAAATAATAACAATTATATTGAAAATACAGTTAATATTAATAGCGGAAGTTCATTAACAACAATAGCAAGTGCACTACAAAATTCAACAAACAATGACGGAACTCTTAACTTGTCCGGTGGAATTGCACAAAATACTATTTCGGGTTCAGGATTAACCAATATTAATAATGATATATTATTAAATAACACCTTTACCGGTAACACATTAAGTCTTAATAACGGAATGACAACAATAAGCAGTAAAGCAGACTTGTCAGGAATAAGTTCATTAGAAATTCATGGTGGCGGTATCAATGCTATTGATAGTGCAATTAGCAACATTACTGCAAACACAATAAATCTGCATAATGACGCAACACTGAAAATTGATGTTGACCTTGCCAATGAAATTTCTGATAACTTTATTGCAAATGTTGTCAACCAGGGTGGAATACTCAAAATTGATGATATCAACATTATCAATGCTACAAATATCTCAAAAGATAATATTGATATAGCACTGGGACAAGTAACTAACCTCGGCGACAGCAACATCAATGTAGATGAATCTATTAGCTTACCGTCAACTATGACTTTGATTAGAAAACTTAACGGTAAAATAAGCAACGGTCATATTATATACAGTCCTGCAGGCAACTCCTATAATGATTTCAATCCTTCTGTATTTGCATCTTCTTATGCAGCTCAGGCAGGCGGATATGTTTCTATGTTAAATTCTTATGATGAAGCATTCAGAAATATGGATATGTATATGCTGATACCAAGTAAAGAGCGAATCTTTAAAAAATTCAAAAACCAATTAGCATCAGGAGCAACTCAAGGTGTAGTATTTGATCCGACAAATACCGTTTATGAAAATCAAAGTCTGTGGTTCAGACCATATACAACATTTGAAAATATTCCGTTCCATAATGGAGCAAAAATATCAAATATCAGCTACGGCAGCTACTTTGGAGGCGAATCTGACATAATACCGCTCAAACACGGTTGGGACGGTACATTAGGTGCATACGTAGGTTATTCAGGTTCTCATCAAACATACGACAGAAATAGCATATATCAAAATGGCGGTACTTTGGGTATAGTCGGTATGGCATATAAAGATAACTTCTTTGCAGGTTTAACAATCAATGCCGGAGCAAGCGGTGCAGAAGCTTCAACAATGTATGGAAGCGAAGAATTCGCTATGTTACTTGCAGGTGTTGCAGCAAAAGCCGGCTATAACTGGGAACTCAAAGACGGCAAGTTTATAATTCAGCCTCAAATCCTTACATCATACTCATTTATTAATACATTTGATTATAAAAATGCAGCAGGTCTGAATGTAAGTTCAAAACCGTTACATGCTATACAGGTTGAACCCGGTATCAAATTCATAGCTAACTTAAAGAACGGTTGGCAGCCATATATTAATGCAAGTGTAGTTATGAACTTTATGGATAAAACAAATGTACAGGTTGCAGATACCGTATTACCTTCTGTAAGCATTAACCCATATGCAAAATATGGTATAGGTGTCAGAAAAACTATTGGTGACAAATTCTCAGGCTTTGTTCAGACATATATAATGAATGGCGGAAGAAATGGTGTCGGACTTCAGTTTGGCTTGCGTTGGGCAATCGGAAAAGATGGTAAAATTGAACCGGCTAAAACACCCGCTAAAGTTACGGTAATTAAAAGACTTAACAACTAATATTATTTATTATTAATACAAAAAACATCTTCTGACAAATATCAGAAGATGTTTTTTATTGATAATTATTATCTTATGCCTCTACAAGTTCTTTTTCTTTTTTAGAAGTTTTTGTTTCTTCTTTTATATTTTTGTTAGTTTTCGGTTGTGGTTGTTGTTGAGGAACTAACATAGAAACAACCGGATAAGTTCTGGTTATAATTTCTTTACCGTCATCATAAACAACAATTGTCAAATCTTCTACACTGTAATCCATTAAAATTTTCAAATCGTTTGCATAAGCATTGTACACAAATTTTTCGCTCGGTATATTAACATTTAACTCACCGATTGAAATTTCTTTACCATTGCTTCCTACAGCCTTTACTGTTAATTTATGATCACCAACTGTCCAATTTGGACCGCACATAATGACCATATCAAATTTAAATTCTGCCGGCATAGCAATTGTTGATAATTTGTCATAAACATTGATACAACTAAGTTTGTTGTTTTTAAATGTAATGTTTTCCGCTAAAATTAAGTATTCTGCCATAATTCACCTCTACTTTACTACCTTTTGTATGTCTTTTGTAATATCATCTCCGCCATATAATACAACTCCTTTAGCTAAAACTATGGTATAACCTTTAGCTTTTGCAATTGTAGTAATGGTTTCTGTTATACTTTTATCCACAGCTTGTAATCTGGTCTGATAATCTTTTACAATATCTTCTTTTTTCTTTGCGAAATCTGCATTGTATTTTTTGAGCAATTTTTCTTTGCCTTCATTCGTTTTTTGTTGTTCTACATCAGCCTTAGCTACTTTTAACCATTGTTCCAAATCCTGGATTTTGGTTTGTTGTTCTTTCTTTAATGCCTGAACCTGAGCTGATTTAGCAACTACTGCCTGAACATCAACTACTGCAATTTTTTGTTCTGCAGAAACGGAGTTTATTGCACCAAATAATAGCCCTGTAACCAAAAATGCAGATAATATTATTTTTTTCATATATCCCCTTCCCATATTCCTCTAATCAAGAGTTTTCTATTAATACTATACAATGCCGTAATATAATAATCCAGTATTAATCAAAAATTTTTACATTTTTAACATTTAAACAGGTTTTAAGACAAATAATTTAACTGTTGATAAAAAACTCTGTCCTTGACCTCAACAATAGATATTTAATGAATTAATTCCGCAAAACTGCGAAAATAAAGGCTGATAGCTTATATAATGCAAACGTGTAAAATGTTCGACTATACTTACTGAGACATTAAACAAAAAAATGGTGCAGATATTGATAAAGAGAACTTAAAAACAGAAATTGTTAAAAAATATTAAAGATTTGTAACGATATTGTTTTTTCTCAATATCTTCCTTTAATCATTAATTATTATATTTTATTCTTAAATATTGGCAAATAAATTGGCAATAAATATTTTTTCATGTTTTATTATTAAAAAGGGATATCATTGCATGCAAATCAACAAAATTGGAATAAATAATACAAATTTTAAAGCCAACTATTTTACAATTGAAAAAAAAGGAAAATTTTTCTTCCCTACTGTAATTTCAACCGACAATGAAGAAAATCTCGGTAAAGAACCTGTTCTACAATATGAACGAGAAGGGGAAAAGTATGAATTTCCTATGGTGTATGACGGAAAATATTACACAACACAATCTACCGTAAGCACGAATAAGTATAGAATTTATTACAAAGATACCGGTAAATATGAAAGAAACGGACAAGAACAAATTATAAATCCTCTGAATCTTATAAAAACTGCAACTAAAGAAGATAGAAAATATAATAATCAACCTTTAGAACAAGCTATTGCAAAAGGAGAGGTAAACGGAAAGGTTTTTGTAAATACTTTGGATATTCCAAAAGATGTTCCTGCAATATTAATTCTTGATGAAATAGAAAAAGAAGAATATATAATTTTGGCAGATATACCCAAAAATGTAAAAAGTATTATTGTTTCATCTGCAAAAATGAATACGTTAGATCACATTGCTAATTTGACAAGAAATAGATATCAGGTATTTAGCATTGTTTGGGATAATGATAAATTTAATGATTTAAAAAACCAAGGTGGTAAATGTATTTATCTTAACAATGAAAGCGGGATTCTTGATTACAAACAAATTGGGGTAAATGAACTAACAAATGATATTGCTAATTCAACATCATATCCACCTGTTACTCCTCCGAAGTTAGAAAATGTTGAAAGGCTTTTAGACTTTGATGAACTGACACCTCAAAACAGCGGTAACAAAGGATACAGGCTTGGCATTATGCAAAAGCTTCTCCGTGACGGAATTTTAAAAGATATTAATATACCTAATGGTTTTGTTATTCCGGAAGGTTATATAAAAAAATACAATGATTACATTGATGTTGAAGATAAAGAAGAATGGAGAAAACGTATTACAGAAGGAATTTATACACAAGAAACAGAAGAGAAAATAAAAGAGTTAGGATTGCCCAGACGAAATTTAATAATCCGTTCTAATTTTAATACAGAGGATTTAGGAAGTTTTTCATCAGCAGGGATTTATGTGTCAAAATATGCCGGAACGTTCGGCAGTATTATAGACGAAGCCGTTTTTGATGTAATCGGAAATCCTTTACATTTATCAGGAATGGCAAAAAAAGTTCATAAAAAATACGGAATAGAAGAAAAAGATATTCAACCGTCAGTTATTATCCAAGACAGAATTCATTCTGATTATGAATATACTGTTTATACTGATGATGGAGATAATAATATTATCATTGATTTATCCGATATTAGATTGGGATATATGAGACCTGCAAATGCTTTGATTAAATATAATAAGAAAACCAAAGAATTGACAATGGAGAGAAAACAATCTCCGTTTGCAACGTATGTATTTGACGAAAAAGGCAACATTGTTAATCAAAAACACCCAAAAGACAAAATTACAGGAAATTGGGATTTTTTAGCACCACTTTTAGGTATTGTTACATCAGGAGCTTTGGTATTAGAAAAATTCTTTAAACACCCTCAAGATATTGAAGGCGGCATTGGAAAAGACGGAAAAGTTTACTTTTGGCAAACAAGAGATATTGTTGCAAAAGCTGTTAAGAGAATTTAAATCATAGTCTTTGCTAAAATTATCAGCCCGCCAATTATTAATGTTTCAGACAAAAATACTCCCCGCCATATTCTGCGGGGAGCATTAAATCCCTTTTTTATATATCACACACACAATTTATATCGGTAATTATGTTTCTTCATCGTTCAGATATCTGTAATCTAAAACACTTCCTTCGTATTTGTCTGTTTTATCGGAATAAAACATAGACATATTGTTTACTGTTCTGTTTCTGTCAGCAACTTTTTGCTTTTCAATCTGTGAATTTACACCATAAGCGCTTATTTCCTGACTTGTTACTTTTCCGTCATGATTGGCATCTATATCGTCAAAATGTGCCAATACAGTTTCCTGTAATGAATTTGTCATTCCGTTAGCTGAACCGAGAGACATTATTTGTTCTCTTGTTAAGCCCTGCGTTGCAATATTATTCATTAGTTTCTGAATTTCATCTGCAGAGATTTTTCCGTCTTTATTTGAATCTACATTATTAAAATTGCTTGTTAAATAAGATGCAAAGGTTGAACCGTAAGCAGTGTTTGTTACATTTGTGTTGGTTAATGCTTTATTCAGGTTTTCAAGAGAAACTCCGTCCTGATATTGGCTTGAAAGAAGCGAAAACGCATTCGTGAGACCGGAATTTATTCCGCTGAATAAAGAAGATCCGTCTAATCGTTTACTCATAACTAATCCTCATTATAGTATTATACTCTCAGTTTAATGATACTTTTCACAAAGTCAAACCTCTAAATGAATGATTTTTTCTTAATAATTTCATAAATTTTTAAAACAAAGTAAAATAAACACAAAGCAGCATTTTTAAACAATTTAAACCAATGCAAAAAAATTCAGGCCCGGATTTTTATCAGGTCTGAATTTTTATTTTTACAATAATTATTATACTAAACAACACCCTGGCATTTCATTGCTTCTGCAAGTTTTTCAAAAGCCGCAAGGTTTGCACCGGCTACGTAATTTCCTTCACAGCCATACTTAGCAGCATTTTCTTTGCAGGCATTAAAAATATTAACCATAATTCTGTCAAGCTTTTCAATAACTTCATCAAAAGTATAGTAATGTCTCATGCTGTTTTGTGACATTTCAATAGCCGAAGTAGCAACACCGCCTGCATTTGCTGCTTTAGCAGGTCCTACAAGAATACCTTTTTCAAGCAAGTAATCTGTTGCTTCCTGTGTGCAAGGCATATTTGCACCTTCTGCAACTGCCAAAACACCATTTTCAACCAGTTTTTTAGCAGAGTTAAGTGTAACTTCATTTTGTGTTGCACAAGGAAGTGCTATATCAGTCTTAATTGTCCAAATCGGTGAATCTTCGCTTGTTCTTTCCATATATTCCGCATCGGAATGTTTTCTCAAATAGTCTTTAATTCTTCCTCTTTCAACTTCTTTAATCTGTTTGATTAAAGCCAAATCTATTCCGTTTTTGTCATATATACAACCGTTTGAATCAGACATTGCAACAACTTTCGCACCATATTCCTGAGCCTTCTGGCAGGCATAAATTGCAACATTGCCTGAACCTGATATTGTAACGGTTTTTCCGTTAAAACTTTCACCTTTGGTTTTCAGCATTTCTCTTGTAAAGAACACCAAACCGAATCCGGTTGCTTCAGTTCTTCCCAAAGAACCGCCATAGCATATTGATTTTCCGGTTAAAACTCCGCCCTCATAAGCATCACGGATTCTTTTATACTGACCGAATAAATATCCGATTTCTCTGCCGCCGACACCGATGTCACCGGCAGGAACGTCAACATCGTGACCGATGTGTCTGTATAATTCTGTCATAAAACTTTGGCAAAATTTCATAATTTCATTATCTGATTTTCCTTTAGGATCAAAATCAGAACCGCCTTTACCACCCCCGATAGGAAGCCCTGTTAACGCATTTTTGAATATTTGTTCAAAACCTAAAAACTTCATTATGCTTTGGTTTACGGTAGGATGGAATCTTAATCCGCCTTTATAAGGTCCTATCAGAGAACTGTATTGTACTCTAAATCCTCTGTTTACAATAACTTCGCCTTTATCATTTACCCAAGGAACTCTGAAAGATATTATTCTTTCCGGTTCAACCATTCTTTCAAGTATAGCCAATTTTTCATATTCGGGATGTTTTTCTACCAAATGTTCTACAGAACATAAAACTTCCTTAACAGCCTGCAGATATTCAGGCTCACATGCATTTTGTCTTTCTACATCATTTAACACTCTGGTTATGTATTCGTTCATACTTCTCTAACCCTCTTATCTATTGAATTACAGAGAATAAATATAATTTATTCCATTACTTTTTTGTTATACAATACAAGCTTTTTAATTTCAATAGAAATCACAAAAAATTTATAATTTTTTTATATGGGAAAATCCGGAGATGAAAATAAACCATTAACAAAATCAATGCATTTTAGCTTTTATACCCAATTTTATTAATGAATTAATTAATTTTTGCGGCAAATTAGAAAAAATACTTGCCCAAAAAGCATCAGCACCTACAGTATAGGACAGCTTTGGATTTTTTGCCCTGTCTGCTTTTAATATTGTTTTAACGACATTCTCTGTTGAAAGCCCTTTTTCGGCATTTCTTTGGGCATTCTTAATCATAAATTTCATTTCTTTTTCATAATCAGCATAATTATCAAAATATCTGGAATTTTCATCAATTGACTTACCCCAGAGAGGAGTCGCAATTACCCCCGGTTTTATTGATACAACTTTTATATTTTTCTTATTCTCGATAAGAAAGGAATTAAAAAACATATCCAGACATTTTTTAGATGCACAATAAGGAGATATAAAAGGAAAAACACCAAAACTCGCCATAGAACTTATATTAATAATTTTTCCGTCCGTTAATATCTGAGCCAATTTCTGCGTAAGTTCAATATGCCCGAATACATTAACATTAAATTGTCTTCTGATTTCATCAATACTTATATCTTCAATAGGGCCGGCAACAACACACCCGGCTATGTTAATCAGTGTATCAATTTTGGTACATTTTGATAAAATATAATCAGACGCATAACCTATTGTTTCGGGGTTTGAATAATCAACATAAAACGGAAAAATATTAGCTGATATTGCTTTTAAATCTGCCTCATGAATTCTGTTCCGATAACCGGCAAAAACGATATTTTCTTTTGACAATTCTTTAATAAGTGCCTTACCGATACCTGATGATGAGCCTGTAACAACATAGGTTTTAGTCTTCATAAGCAGGTCTCATAATAAGAATAGTTGAAATATTAACCTGTAAGAAATCATGGTATTCAATCTCTTTTTGAGGAACAAGCTTAAATTCCAAACGACTGTCCTTTACGGCAATAAATTGTTTATTGCTGTTTAAAACTTCTGTCAGCAATCTGTTGCGTTTACCTATTTTAGGCATAAATATATAACCTACAATAATAAACTCTGCCGTTTCTATATAAACTTTTTCCTTCCATACCGAATCCATAAGATTCATTATTTCTTTAGTTTCCATATTCACCTTTTATTATGAGCCGTTGCCCCTTTTTATTATATTTATACTCTACTCTGTCATATATGACTGGAACAGCGGTAAGTATAATGCTAATGCCATTACCAATACGATAGAACCTATGACCAAAAGCATTATAGGCTCAATCATTTTAGTTACTGTTTCAATAATACTGTCAAGTGTTCTGTCTAAGAAATTTACCGCTTTTTCAAGCATCTCACCCAAACGACCTGACTGCTCACCGGTTGCAACCATGAACAAAAGCATCTTAGGCATTACCTTTGTTGATTTTAAAGCCTGCGATACCTGCAAACCTTGTGAAACCTTAGTTATTGCACCGCTGATTTTGGTTTGTAAAACTGAATTTGTAAGAGTTACAACACCCAAATGCAAACAGTCAACAACCGGAATACCTGCATCATAAGATACACTTAATACCGACATAAAATTCGAATAATTTGAATACATTATAAGGTTATTAAACAAAGGTATTTTCAATACAGCCTTGTCCAAAACTTCTCTTGCCGGTTTCCAGTTATAAGTAAAGTAACAGAATGCAACAAAAGCAATTACAAATATAGGTATTGTATACCAGTATTCTTTAAGAAAATCACCTGCGTTAATCATCATCTGAGTAATCCACGGCAGAGTTTTTTCCTGTTGCTCAAACATATCTTTAAATGCAGGAAATACGAACAATAACATTATCAGAATAATAACGCATGCCAAAAGTATGACAAATACCGGGTATATAAGTGTTCCGATAACTTTGCTCTTTGTGTTGTTTTGTTTTGTCAGCAAGTCCTTAATACGACCTAATGTTTTTTCTAATTCACCGGCTTCTTCACCTGCTTTTACAAGACCGATAAATATATAACCGAACGTATTCGGATAACGGGCCAGAGTATCTGCAAATGTAGAACCTGCCATAATTTGAGTTTTTATTGTTCTTGATAAATCTCTTATCTTTCTTTTTGCAGCTTCCTGCTCCATGAACATTAATGATTCAACAGCCGGAATACCTGATGTCAACAAGATTTGCAGTGTAGAAATAAAATCTATTTTCTCTGTAAGAGAAAGCACTCCGAGCCCTGCTGTTTTTTTAGATTTTGCATCGTTTGCCTCTGAAATCTGGGTAGGTACAAGCCCCATTTTTCTTATGATTTCTCTTGCATCTTTTAGGTTTGAAGCCGTAACTTCACCCTTTATTACTTCTTTTCCTGCTTTTAATGCTTGATAACTGTATATTGGCATTTTATACCTCTATCCTTTATTCGTTTGCATAACCTAGTACTCTTATGAATTCATCAGTTGTTGTTCTTCCTTCAATAATATGGTTAAGGCAGGCTGACTTTAATGTCTTCATACCTGCTGCAACAGCAACTTCCTCAATTTCAATATCATGTGCGCCCTGCGCAATTAATTTCTTAATTTCTCTGGTTATAGGCATTACTTCATAAATACCTAAACGTCCCGTATAACCTAAGAAGCCACATTCTTTGCAACCTTTCTTTTTATACATTTTTGTTTTTAAAAGTTCTTCTTGAACTTTCGGGTTGTTAGATATATGTTTGACTTCTTCCTCAGAAGGATAATAACTTTCTTTACAGCTGTCGCATAACCTTCTTACCAAACGTTGCGCAATAACACCCGTCAAAGTTGATGATACAAGATAATCTTTTGCACCCATTTCAATCAAACGTGTAATTGTAGCAGCTGCAGAGTTTGTGTGTACGGTACTCAATACAAGGTGACCGGTTAATGCTGCCGAAATGGCAGTTTCCAGAGTTTCAAAGTCACGGATTTCACCAACGAGGATAATGTCCGGGTCTTGTCTTAATATTGCTCTCATACAAGATGCAAAAGTAATGTCCGCTTTAGCATTAACCTGAGACTGGTTGATACCCTCAAGCTTAATTTCTACCGGATCTTCAATTGTAGTAATATTAACATCTTCTTTGTTTAATGCTTTTAATATCGTATATAAGGTTGTTGTTTTACCTGAACCTGTAGGTCCGGATGTCAAAATAATTCCGTTTGGTGATTGTACCATATCATGAATTTTTTGAATATCATCATCTGCCGCACCGGCAATAATCATCTTCTCTCCGGCTGCTTTTAAACTGACTGCAGGAGCCAAAATACGAATTACAACCTTTTCTTTTCCTGATACAGGGAGTGTATTTATACGGAAGTCGTACATTCTGTCGTTGTATCTGATTGAAAAAGTACCATCCTGAGGACGTCTGTGTTCTGCAATATTCATTTTTGCAAGAACCTTAAAACGTGTAATTACAGCTTGTTCGATAGTACCCGGAATATCCAGTATTTTTTTAAGTATACCGTCCTGACGGATACGAACTACGTAATATCCGAGACGAGGTTCAATGTGAATATCAGAAGCCTTGGCATCTATTGAATCTGTTATAATTTTATGTACAAATCTTGCAACGTTACCGCTTGCATCCTGAAGTTCTTTTTCAACCTGAGCCCATAAATTATCCTCATCGACATATTGAGCCGTTTCTTCTTCAATACTGGCAATGATTCGTTCTGTTTCTTTTGCACTCTGATCAATACGTTTTTGAATTAAATATTCTTTCAGGTATGCTTCATACACATGGTAAGGCAGTGCATATACATTAGGAGAACGTCCCGTTGACAGAGAGATTTCTCTTATTGTGTACTGGTCTTTCGGGTTGATCATAGCAACACCGAGCTTATTACCTGTTTCAATTGAAAGAATTATAAGTTTTTTCTTTTCTATAAAATCATCAGGCAAAAGTTTTAAAATACTTTTATCAACCTTGATATCCTGCTTTGATATTGGTTTAAGACCGTACTTCTTTTGGAGGTATGATGCGATTTTATCAGATGAAAGTAATTCCTTTTCAAATAATATTGCATCTAAAGGAACATCTCGTTTAACGGCCTGCTGATTACATTCCTGTAATTGTTCTTTTGTAATCCAGCCGATTCCGACTAACATGTCCTCCGCAGAAAGCTCCCCCTGTTGTGAGGCTCCGCTTGCAGTTTCTTTTTGTTGAACATCAACTTTCCGCTCTTCGGAATTGTTTTTAGAATTTACATTTTCAAATATTTCATCAAACTCGTTTTGTTCAAGAGGAATAAACTGCGCAGTTAGCCCGGAATATTTTTCCTTTATAATTGCAGCAATATTTTCTTTATTTTTAAGATTACTTTTGCTGATAATTACATAAAAGTTATTTTGTCTTTTATCTACAGGAACAAAACCCGATGATTTCATCAGGTCTTGTTCGAAACTTTCAACATACTCTTTTTTTATACTATTTTTTAACTTTTCAAGTTGATTAGACATCTTCTATAAATTATCCGCAACACTGTCACCGTCTACCAAAATCTTTGGAGTAAGCATAATAACTAACTCGCCTTTCCCTTTACTTGTTGAGCTTGAACGAAAAGCAGCACCGATAATCGGTAAGTCACCTAAGATAGGAATTTTACCAACGGTTTTTGTTTCAACTTCCTGAATCATACCGCCGATAACGAGTGTTTCACCATCTTTTATTCTAACGTTTTTCAAATCTAAGTTACGTCTGTTCAATAAAGTAGCACCGATTTCCTGTTCTCCCGTAACACCGGTTGAATATACCTTACCTGCTTCAGTTGCATATTCCGGTTTAATATTTAATGTTACATAACCATCCGGAGATATAAACGGAGTTAAAGTAATTTTAATACCTTTGTCTTCACCGATTGTATATGTTTTCTGTACGGTTCCCTGAGTAGAAGCTCCTGAAGATGCTGATGACAAGAACTCAGAAGTTACTTTTTCAATATAGTCTTCAGTTAAATCTATGACTGATTCCTGTCCGTTAGTAATTAATATCTTAGGAGTTGCAAGAACTCTGGCTTTTTTACTTTCAATTAAATAATTCATTTGCCATGAAATATATGTTCCGCTGCCAAACCAGCTTTTTCTTGATGCGAAATCATCAACTACTTTTCCCTGAGTATAAATTAGCTGACCTTTATCATTATATACAGCTTCATCAACAATCTTACTCAACGGAATTATATCACCGCCGCCCGGTGTTGCAACACGACCGCCTGAAGTTGAACTACCGTTAAATTTAACACCCCAAGCTCTGGACTGAACATCCCAAACGTTCTGGAATGACTTGCTGCCATCTTCTGTTAACTCAACAATAGAAACTTCCAAAAATGCTTGCGGCTGTTTTATATCATTTGTTTTTATAAAATGTTCAATCATATTGAGCTGGGATTCAGAACCGCCCATTACCATGATTGTACCTCTTTGCGAGAAATATGACACTGCAATGTTCTGCAAATCAAACGGAGCATTTGATGCACCTGAAGCTGACTGAGAAACAGAACAAGCAACAACACCTTCACCAAGCTTAATACCGCTGTCACTTCCGCCGGCATCAGCTGCACCACCGGTAATAATACCTGCTGCACCGCCGGTTGCTGTTCCCGGTGATGGAGAAATACGTTCTGCCTTACCGCCACCTGAACTGCCTGAGTCACTACCGTCAGTAGAACCATGTGCCGGCAACAAGAAGTTACATATCATATCTGCCATTT
Organism: Candidatus Gastranaerophilales bacterium; assembly: GCA_016280955.1. GTDB lineage: Bacteria > Cyanobacteriota > Vampirovibrionia > Gastranaerophilales > Gastranaerophilaceae > CAG-196. Next base: position 13,716 of record JAEEHV010000009.1, read on the forward strand.
CTGCCGGAGTTGTATGATTTACGGTAAATGTTCTCTGAGATGGTTCTTTATCAAGCTGAGCAATTACTTTTCTTACAATTGCTGCATCTGAAGGCATACCAAAAACAATAAGCTCGTTTGTTGCAGCATTAACTGTTGCTGCATCACCGCCCGAAAGCCCTGTTTTATTCATGCCGAATACATTTTTATTTAAGAAATTTGCAATTTTTGATGCACTTACATACTGAATAGGGAATGTCATCATTTCCTGCTTTGAAAAATTAGCATTATCCTCGCTGTCTTTGCTTAAAATTACAAGTGTATTGTTCTGATCGTAATAATTCAGATTAGCTATATTCAATACAAGGTTAAATGCATCATTAATCGGCATGTCAACCATATCTAAAGTAATTTTTCCCGTTACAGAGGAGTGGAACACTATGTTCTTTCCTGCTTTATCGGCAAACATTCTGAGAACTTGTTTAACATCAGAATCACGCAGACTTAATGTTATTTTACCATTTTTTTGAGTCAATTGCGGTTGTCCGCCAAGCTCTGTTGTAGTTGCCACGGAAGCATTATTGTTATACGAACTGTAACCGCCGTATGTTGAATATGCAACACCTGATGGTGCAGTAAACGCGATTAATAATGCAGCCGATAAAAATCTTTTTATATTGCTATATCTCATCGTTGTTCCCCTCCGAATTTTCTATTTAAGTTTGAAACGGTATTATAGTTTACCGAACCGTCGGATAATATTTCGCCGATACCGGCCTTAAATGTATTTTTTCCCAGTTGAACAGTAACACAGTCTTGTGCAATTGATAAAATCTTATAGTTGTTAACTGTATCACCTTTCTTAACCAGATAATCGTTTCCGTTAATATTCAAAATTGCTGACGGGCTGTATTTATCAAATAAAATACCCGAAACAACCGTATCCATCACCTTTGCAACATCTGAAGATTCATCCTGAAGCTCAGGAGGTGCGATTAAATCATACTTCGGAACATCATTAACCAATTCATCCTGATTATCTCCAATATTCCTGTATGGTACAAAAGGATGTGCTTTAACAATACCGGTCGGAATTCCTATTACATCTTTTTTTGCCGCTGCTGCTATCGGAGCAGGAACCAAAGATATCTTATTCCCGTCAGCAATATCAAGATCTGAGATATTCAGACTTTGTACAGCTGCAAAAATACCGGTACCTAAAATTACAACAAATAATGCCGCCCAGACCTTCATCGGAATATTTAATTTTCTGGCGGTCTTTTTTGACAAATTCTCTATAATCTCATCAGCAGAGAGTTCGGAAATGTCAACGTCATTTTTCTTCATATAATCTTGCATACTCACTACTTCTAACTATTATTAGTCGCCTCTCTTTAACTATATAATAAAACCTATTATTTAGTATCGTTCGTTTATACTATTATTTTATAATATATTTTGAGAAAATAATATACTATATAACAATTATACAAACCTATTATAATCATATCATATTTTTTTAATATGGCAACAATTAATATTTGTAAAGTAAAAGTTACAAAATTTTCATTTAATATTTAAACAAAAAACACTACGGCTATTTTTAAGAACACTTCAAAACCTTGTTGATATATGTTACAATACTAATATGATGAAATCTGTTAAAGAAATATCTGTAGAATCAAAAATTCTTAAACGTTTGCAGAAAAACCCTAAGTGTTTGGAACTTCTTCATTATTTAATTAATGATGCAGAACTGCAGGAAATGCAGGATTATGCAAATAATGTTTCAATAAAACGCTTGGGATATAATGACCATGGACCGGTCCACATGCGTCAGGTTACGGCAAATGCAATTAAAATGCTTAATATATTGCATGAATCAGGTATCAAAACTTCTTTAGAAGCTGAAGAAATCGGATGTTTCGAAGACAGTATGTGTGCTGTCATTATGGCAGGCTTAATGCATGACCTTGGAATGATGATAGGCAGACAAGGGCATGAAGATATGTCCGTTACTCTTGCAAAACCGATTATTGAAAGAGCCGTTATGCATGTTTTTCCGGACAATCTGCACCGCAGAACAATTATAAAATCGGTAGCGATTGAGGCAATTATCGGACACATGGCATCCAGACGGATACATTCAATTGAAGCAGGAATTATTCTTATAGCAGACGGCTGTGATATGACAAAGGGCAGAGCAAGGATTCCGCTTGCACTTAATACAACACCAAAAGTTGGTGATATTCATAAATATTCTGCCAGTGCTATTGAAAGAATAAGTATTCATAAAGGTGAAAGAAATCCTATAAGAATAGATATAGAAATGTCCGGTGAAGTAGGATTCTTCCAGATAGAAGAAGTTCTTATCACAAAAATTAATATGAGTCCGGCAAAACAGTTCGTAGAACTTCACGCAGGTGTAACCGGACAGGAATCCAAATGTTATCTGTAGATTATAATATCTTTAAGCCTTCAGGCTGATTCTTTATGTGAGTTCTCCAATCTACACCAAATTTATTTAAAAATTGTACCAATTCTTCTTTTATGTTTTCCGGCGCAGGTATAAGTGCCTTTTCTCCGGTATAACCTACCATTGTTTCCAGGTTTAATCCGTAAAAATCAATTATTGCTTTAGGCAAGGGGGGTTCGGGCTTAACTGATTTATATGTAATTTTATTATTTTGGTAACTTTGTATATTGTATATTTTCATTTATGCCTCTTATAAAACTATGTACTTTCGCTATCTTTCATTTTTATAACAATCGCATCACAAATCCGGTTCCGGTAAATTATGAGTTATAAAAATGTTGCTGTTGACAGATGTCCTTCCCAAAATTGTAAACCAGCGGTCTTTACGAGGTAAAAAACCTTTACAGTAATATAATATAACAAATAATATTCTTGGCAAGAGGTTTTATACGGATGATACTGATAAATCGGCAAAAATTTTTATATTGTTAAGAAGTGTTTCAAAAAAAGCAATTTTTCATGAAAAATAAACTTTTATTATATAAGGACAGGGGATATTTATGGATAAAATTAAAATTACATCATTCAGAGATGAGATAGCGAGTGCAATTCTTAATTCACAAGACAAATTAAACTTTCATAAAAATGAAAAAGGTGAATTTGATGCATATATAGATGAAGAAGAACTTCCTGCAGTATTAAATTTCTTTGGCGAGAAAGATGTATCAAAACTGTTAAAAACATCTGACAGCCCTTCTGTTTTTGGGAACGGGCAATCTGATTCAGGCACGGATTCGGAATCATCTTCCATTGGTGACACGGTAGAACTTCAACAGCAAGGTGCAGCGGAAGATGATGCTATCAGCACTTATGGTACAGCAGCTTTTGAACTTAATACAAAAGTAAAAACTGACTTATCAATTAGCGCATCTGACAACCCCTATGCACAGCAAGTCGATTACTTACAAAAGGAACAAGCATCAAAAGAGAAAAAAGATGAAGGTGCTTTGGATATTGTTTACAAAATTGAAGCTTTAGAAAATATGGTGGGTGATTATTACAGAGAGCATCCCGATGCAGAAAAAGAACATCTCACTATAGAGAAAATATCCTATGGTAAAAATGGTGAAAAGAAAGCATCGCTTAGTCAAACTTTTGGACTTAACGGAAATAATGCTTTTAACGGAAATAGTGCTACAACCGCAAGCAGCAGCACAGAAAAGAAAGACGGTGAAGGACAGGAAGGTGAAGGAAGCGACACCAATACAGACAACTCCGGCAGCAGCTCAGCCAGTGCAACAGTTTCTTATAACATAGATTTCAGAACACTAAATGACAAATACAAAGGTAATTGGCACATCAAAGGAACCGTTAATGCCGGTTCTGATAACAGCGACCTTCATGGTGCAGTTCAATATACAAAAGCTTACAAAAACAATAAAGCACTGAACTTTACCGGAAATATAAGGGAAACAATAGAAAATAAAAATAACGTCGGAAGTTATGGTGCTTCTGTAGATTACAGAGCAAATAAATTATCAACCGGCGGATACGGAATATACTATCATAAAGAAGATGATGGTGTAAAAGAAAAAGAATACTATTTGGAAGCATACGGAAAATACGGTAATACATTTATCGGTTCAGCAGGTTTGAAACACTACAATGACCTCGACTATAAATACGTTAAAGGATTAATCCAGGGTAAAAAAGAATTTTCGGACATCGGATTAACACTGAAAGGCGGGGTAGGTGCCGAATATGGGACTTATGATAACAACACGGAAGGTATGAGTCAAACTGAATATAAAATTAAAGCAAAAGGAGAAGTTGCATTTAAATCAAAAGACCTTAATGCTGCTGTTGCAGTCAACGCAACAACCGGAAAACAAAGTACACACTTTATGGATTTCACTCCTACAACAAAGAGAACAACAACGATTGGTGTAATGGGAAGAGTTGAAACAAAGAATTTTGATATAAAGACTGCATTTTCTGCGTTAAGTGTAAATGAAAGCGGACTTCCCGAGGAAACCTCAATTGATGATAGCCCAACATCTGTAACGGTAGATGTTGCCGTCGGGGTAAAAAAAGTTTTTGGCGACAAATTTATGCCAATATTTAAATTTAGCACAGGTAACTATGATGGTGCAGCTCAAAACCTGGGTGTCGGAATAAAGGTTACTATGTAAGCTGACAGCTGAATTAAAAAAAGAAACAATTGAGGTTGTTTATATACTCCATTTGCTTTTGCTAAAGAAAATGAATTATTTTATAATTTCACGCAAAACGTGACATTTAGTCACCTTTTGCTGTTCGCAAACGGAGTCCTTCCCCAAGCTAATAACATTCATTGCGGTTTTACATATAAAAAAAGAACACCTTATTGGTGTTCTTTTTTTATATGGTACCCCCAAGCGAATTCGAATCGCTGTCTACACCGTGAAAGGGTGTTGTCCTAGGCCTCTAGACGATGGGGGCTTATCAGACAATATCTATACTACCAAATCAATTTTCATTGTCAAGCAATATACTTAATTATCTCTTTAATAATGGATACAATTTTATAATATCAATATATTTTTTTATCAAATCTTTCGGCATAAACATAGGAACCGTTCCTATATCTAATGTTTCCGGATTAGGGCTTTTCTTTAGCAAACGTTCGATTATAACATTGACATTAAATGTACCATACATCTTTTTTAAATTAATTTTTTCCCAGGCATCTGCTATATAATCAAAACGTTTTCCTCTCTTATAGTGAAAAACAAGCGAAGCAGGTGTTGCATCCGATAAAACCTCAAAGTCTTTAAGTCCTCTGTTCAGACAATGTTCCACTTCAATTTGATCAGCAATTTTACCAAATCCGCTGTATCTCTCAGGAGCATAATTCTTTATATAATCTACCCAAACACCATTTTTCTTATCAATTAACGATACATATCCTACAGGATTTACTCCGCAATAAACCCCGTATTTAGTAAAGGAGTGACGGGCATCTTTTTCCAAAACAACTACGTCAGGATTTACTTCCAACCGTTTTATACCCCTTTGCGTCTGCCGTTTTATCGTAATATATGGTGCTTCTATAATTTTTTCCACTTCCATATTAATTTATAAATACAAACATAAAAATTTTTGCCTGTAATTAACATTTGAAATGATAATTTATTAGTTTTACAATATTCATATTAAAGTAAGGAAAAAGATTATGATTAACAAAAAATCCAGAGATGAAATAAAAAAAATGCGTCACGCGGGGCATATTGTTGCATTAGTCCACAAAAAAATGAGAGAAGTTGTTGAACCCGGAATCTCAACTCTTGAATTAGACAATATTGCTATGCATGTTATAAAAGAAAATAAAGCAATCCCGACATTCCTGGGCTATAACGGTTTTCCTGCAAGCATTTGTACTTCAATTAATGAAAAAGTTGTCCACGGAATCCCAAACGAAAAAGAAATTCTTAAAGAGGGTGATATAATCGCTATTGATGTTGGCGCAACCTATGCAGGCATGGTAGGTGACAGCGCATGGTCTTATGCTGTCGGAAAAATTTCCGAAGAAAAACAAAAACTAATGAAAGCAACTGAAGAAGCACTTTTTGCAGGAATATCAAAAATGCGTGCCGGAAATGTTCTTGATGACATATCAGGTGCAATAGAAGATGTCGCTCAATCGTACAAATTAGGTATTGTACGTCAGTATGGCGGGCACGGTGTCGGACACCAAATGCACGAAGATCCGTTTTTGTTTAATTACAGAACCGGAGATAATACCCTGATTAAACAAGGTTATGTTATTGCAATCGAGCCAATGTTAAATCTGGGCTGTGATGATGTGTTTGTCGAAGATGATAAGTGGGGTGTTGTTACAAAAGATTTTCAACCGTCTGCCCACTTTGAACACACTGTTCTTGCCACAGAAGATGAGCCGGTCCTAATGACAACACTGATGGAATAGAGATATTTTAGCAAAAGATATTGTCGGATTGGTAAATCCGACCTACATAATATAACAAATATAAAATTGGCGGCGGTGCAAATACACCGCCGCCAATTTCCTTTTTTCTCCTCAAAAACTGAGTCAACAGTTTTTCATTACTTGTTTATATCCTTAACAGACAAAGCAATTCTGTGTTCTTTCGGAGTGAATTTCTTGATAAGAACATCTACTTCGTCACCAACCTTGAACAGATTGAACGGATTAACATTTTCGTCAGACATTTCTGCTACGGGAAGAAGAGCTTCAACACCCGGGAATATGTTAATAAATGCACCGAATGTAGTAACTTTATTAACAGTTCCTTTTACAATTTGTCCTTCTTCAAATTGTCCTTCAATTTGCTGCCATGGATTTTCACCCATTCTCTTTAATGATAAAGAAATTCTCTTAAGTTCGTTATCAATCTTGATAATTTTAACTTCGATTGTATCACCCAAAGTCAAAACATCCGACGGATGTTTAATTCTCTGCCAAGAAATTTCAGAGATTGGTAACAAACCGTCAATACCGTTAATATCAACAAAAGCACCAAAATCAGTGATTCTTACAACGTTACCTGAAACAATCTGACCTTCTTCAAGGGTTGCAAGAACGTTATCAACAACCTGATCTCTTTGTTCTGCTACAGCTTGTCTTTGAGAAAGGATAAGTTTATTTTTCTTAGGATCTGCTTCAAGAACTTTAACTTCGATTTTTGTATCAACAAGACCTTCAAAAGGTGTTCCGGTTCTTAATTGAGAAGACGGAATAAATCCTTTAAGGTCAGCAATGTCAACAAGGACTCCGCCTTTAACGGTTGAAACAACCTTAGCAAGAATTGTATCACCCTGAATTTTTGCATCATTCAACTGAGCCCATGCCTGAGCATAAGCAATTCTCTTGAGTGAAAGCTGCATGCAATCTTCATTGTTTTCTTCTTTCAAAACATAAAATTCTCTTATATCGCCGATTTCTAAATCTTCGCCTTCAGGAATTTCTTTGTTTGATAAAGATGCTTCCATTTTTGCACCTTTTACACTTACCAAATAACCTTCTGTTTCTTTTTTGATTATCGTACCTTCTACGATATCAGCTACAGTGTTAGTTTTAGCAAAACTTTCTTCTAACAACTGTTCAAATTCATCTAATGTTGCTGTTGCCATAATTATATTCCTCCTTTTATTTTGTTTATGACTTTATCTATTACAACCTGAGGAGTCGATGCCCCTGCGGTTATTCCTATATTTTTTATATTTTCAAATAAATCTTTATTTAATTCACTGTCATTTTCAATATGAATTGTTCTTGTGCAATTTTTAAGTATTTCTGCAAGATGTGTTGTATTTGCACTCTTTTTTGAACCGACAACAACCATCAAATCACTTTCGGAAGCAAGCTCGCGAGCTTCCTTTTGCCTCATTGCAGTTGACTGACAAATGGTATTGTGTATTAAAACCTCTTTGGCGATTGTGTTCAGATAGCTGACAACAAGATTCAGAGAAGAAACCATTTGAGTAGTTTGAACTACAACACCGACTTTTTTGTGTGATTTAATTCTGTCGGCAAACGGTTCAAGTTCTTCTATGGTTGTCCCGACAACAACATTTGCTGAATACAGGTCTGCATTTGCTTTAATTGCCATAACTTCCGGATGATTAGGTTTGCCGACAATCACAACAAAATAATCATTTTGAGCAAGTTCTATTGCCTTTTGCTGAACTTTTTTAACATCGGGGCAAGTAAGGTCAACAAGCTCAAAACCTGCATTCTTAATTTTTTCAAACACTTCGGGAGCTTCGCCATGAGAGCGAACTATGCAGATGCCTTCGCCTTTTTCGGGTACCTCATGTATTGTTTTAATACCCAAAGATTCAAGCTCATTTATAACATCTGTGTTATGAATGAGTTCGCCTAAAATATATATATTCTTGTCAGGGTTTTCCTGCTTTAATTTTTTCGCTGTTTCAACGGCTCTTTTCACTCCGTAACAGAACCCTGCAAATTTTGCCAGTTTAATATTTTGATTACTCAAATATTTATATTTCGCTTTCTGAATGAACTAGGGAGTAACCTGTTGAATACTGACTCCCAGTAAGAACATTTAACAATAAAAGTTTTTATTTGTAAAGTATAATTATATTTTGGGGTAAATTTTGGGGGTAATTTTTCAACAGATTATACACTACTTTTCATCATTATCGTCTTCGGAGTCATACTCATCCTCGTACTCTTCAGAGTATTCTGCGTCGTCTTCATAATCATCTTCGTCCTCATCAGATTCGTACGATTCATCAGAATTATCATATTCTTCGTATTCGTTTTCCTCATCATATTCCTCGTCCTCATATTCATTATAATCTTCTTCGTCAGAATCTTCAGAATATTCATCATATTCTGATTCTTCATCTTCTTCAAACGTATCGTCCTGATTTTCTTCCGGCAAAGAACCACCTTCAGCATCATCCGACAGGTAATTTTCTTCATTTTGTTCGTTTTCCGAATGATATTCTTCCACCATTTTTTCCGGTTGTATTTCTTCGTTCCTGCCAATCATTTCACCGACAGACTTAAACTCCTGTTTCAGCCCTTTTTTGGAATAAGAAAGTGTATATGGGTTCCGAAGGGCAAGCTTTAAATTATCATAATACGCATCCAAATCACCGATAAACTTGTAAACCCGAGCCAAACAATAATACAAATCACCATTTTCTTCTTTCTGCAAAGCGGTATGCAGCAACTCCATAACTTCTTCTGTCTGACTGTTTTTTAAACATATTTTGGTTAAAAGTTTGTATGCTTCTATGTCAACAGGATTATATTGAATAGTTTTCTTGAGATACTCGATTGCTTCCTCATCATTTCCGTTTTTGAATGCAATTGAGCCGAGATTAAAATAAGCCCAACTATAATCGGGAGATATGTCTAAAACTTTTTTATAACTTTCTATTGCAAAATTGGAAAGTCCGTCATTTTGATAAATATATCCGAGGTAAAAATATGCATATACGTCTCTGGGATTTATTGCAACTGCTTTCTGAAAACAGTCCAGTGCTTTATTTTTTTCATCAATATTAAAATAACAAAGCCCGAGATTAAAATAACTGTTTCCGTCTTTTTTATCATATTCAAGCACTTTTTTAAAACAAGCCTCTGCTTCCGTCCAATTTTCCAAATCTACATATACCTCACCGAGATTGTAATAAAAATCCTCCTGCGGAGAGAGAGCTATTGCTTTTTGATATACATCTCTTGCCTGTTCAAATTTTTTCAGTTTTTCATATACAATTCCAAGATTATATAAAAGCTCGGCATCTTCTTTAAAATATTTACAAAGAAACTCCAGGTTTGCTTCCGCTTCTACATTAAACCCTTCGTTTACAAGCATAATTGAAAGTTCTCTTCTTGCCTGAAAATTTGAAGGATCGTTCTGTAATACTTTTTGCAGTGATTCAATATCATTTGGCATATCAGGATTATACCATATTTTTAAACTCAGGGTAAAGAGGGATTGGTTAAATCTCTTATAACTTCTCCGGCAATAATCAAACCGGCAACCGCAGGAACAAACGCATTACTCCCCGGTATTTGACGTTTTTGAGTTTCTTCATTTATCCGTATAACAGGTTTTATAGGAATCTCTTTTGAAAAAACTACCTTAACCTTTTTTATACCTCGTTTTTTTAATTCCTGTCTTATTACTTTCGCAAGCGGACATACTGATGTTTTGGAAATATCCGCAACTTCAAACATTTCAGGGTGCATTTTATTTCCGGCACCCATAGAGGAGATTACTGGAACACCTGCTTTTTTTGAACGTTCAATTATTTCAAGTTTTCCTGATACTGTATCAATTGCATCGACAACATAATCATAATTTGAAAAAACAAAATCTTCAGCCGTTTGCGGTGTAAAAAATGTTTTGTATGTATTAACTTTTACATTCGGATTAATTTCTAAAATTCTTTCTTTTGCAGCATCAACCTTGTACTTATCTATCGTTTTATGTGTTGCAATAATTTGACGGTTGAGATTGGTTAAACAGACTTTGTCATTATCAATCAAATCAATTTCCCCGATTCCAGAACGTACAAGAGCTTCAACAACGTAGCCCCCGACACCGCCAATTCCGAATACAGCTACTCTTGAAGATGCAAGTTTTTCCATGCCGGATTTTCCTATTAATAACTCTGTGCGTGAAAATTGATTTATCATAAGAAAATTATACAATAAATCTAAGAGATATTTTCTGATATAATATTTTTATGAAATATGCAATGGTTCTTGTAAATATTAAGGGGTTGGGAGTTAAGACTTTCAGTTATCTGATACCTGAAGAAATGAAGGATATTATTCAAATCGGTCAGGCCGTTTTGGTTCCTTTCGGCAGACAGGGGCTTATTAATGCTTTTATTGTAGGATTTTCTGATTATATTCCCGGTGATTTCAGAGTAAAAAAAATTAATAAAATCCTCGATACAACTCCGCTGTTTTCACTAAAATATTTAAAACTTTTGGAATGGGTAGCTAATTACTACTGCACCGATTTTGTTACCGTACTGAATGCTGCACTGCCAATGAAGCTTATTGAAAAAAATGCAAAAGTTGAACTTGCGGTTTCACTGATAAAAGAAGACGGAGAAGGATTGACCAAGAGGCAGAAAGAAGTTTTGTTACTGCTTAAAGAACTGGGAAAATCTTCGCTTATAGAATTTGAAGAAAGAGCCAAAACAACCCGTACAACAATGAAAAAACTTGCCGAAGCCGGGTTTGTAAAAATAGAAGAAGAATATATTTACAGAAATCCGCTTTCTATTTTTAAAGATATTGAAATTGAACCGCTAAGTGAGCTTCAGGGCGAACAAATTACAGCCTATGAAGGCATCAGGGCAAAGTTCAAATCACCAAATCCGATTTTACTTTATGGTGTTACGGCATCTGGAAAAACAGAAGTCTATTTTAAGCTGATAAAAGATGTTCTTGATGAAGGCAAAAATGTACTTTTCCTTGCTCCGGAAATTGCCCTGGCCTCGCAATTAACAAAACGTCTTGCAAAAAAATTCGGCATAAAAGATGTTGCCATCTGGCACAGCTCTATTGGTGAGGGTGAAAAGTATGATGTATGGCAAAGGCTTTATAAAAATGAGGTAAGAATCCTTGCGGGAGCAAGGTCTGCAGTTTTTGCACCATTGCAAAACATAGGTTTGATTATTATTGATGAGGAACATGAAGGAGCATATAAACAAACAACACCGGCTCCAAGGTATGATGCAAGAGTTGTTGCAAAAAGGCTTGCACAGTTTTATCAGGCACCGCTTGTCTTAGGTTCTGCAACACCTGATGTTTCAACTTATTATTATGCTTCAAACAACAATAACCTGTTTGAAATGAAAAAAAGATATAACGATTCACCGCTGGCAAAACCTGAAGTAATAAACATGCAGGAACACGGAAAAGCTGCATATCGCGGAGTTATTTCCAAGCCGCTGCAGACAGAAATTACAGAAACACTTGAAAGAGGACAGCAGGTAATACTGTTAATGAACCGCAGAGGTTATGCAACTTACACCCAGTGTAAAGCCTGCGGAACTGTTATAGAATGTCCTGATTGCTCAATCCCGATGATTTGGCACTCGGGAATTAAACAATTTAAGTGCCATTATTGTAACAAGGAAATGAGTTTTCCTGATTATTGCCCGGCATGCGGATGTGATGCTCTGGCAACTTCAGGTGTCGGCACACAAAAGATTGAGGTTTTGATTAAAGAACTTTACCCGGATGCAAGAGTAGAAAGAATCGACAGTGACATTTTAACAAGGAAAAACGCACATATTGAACTTTTGAATAAATTTCAGAAAGGTGACATCGATATCTTGGTAGGAACTCAAATGATAGCAAAGGGACTTGATAATCCAAACGTTACTCTTGTAGGTGTTATTAGTGCCGATTCCGGTTTTAATGTTCCGGATTATCGGGCATCAGAGAGGGGGTTTCAGCTTCTTACACAGGTCGCAGGACGTGCCGGAAGGGGCGAATACAAGGGAAAAGTTTTATTTCAAACCTACAACCCAGATTACTATGCTTTCCAAAGTGCAAAATCGCAGAATTATGAAAAGTTTTTTGAAACAGAAATCAAATCAAGACAAGAATTTGATTATCCGCCATTCAGCCAGTTTATAAGACTTATTATATCTTCTGAAAACAATTTCCGTGCCGAAAAATCCTCGATGGAAATCGCACTCAGACTGAATACAATGATAGAAAAATTCGGATTTGGAGAACATGTTGAGGTTTTGGGACCAAGCCCATGTATAATCGAAAAAATAAGCGGTTTTTACAGATTCCAGATTCTTATTAAAAATAAACTCGCACAAAAAGGACATGATTTTGTATCAAAATTCCTGAGCAAAATAGCCATGCCAAAAGATATCCGACTGGCTATCGACGTTGATCCGCTTGATATTTTATAAGAATAATCTATTTGTAATCTGTAATATCGGTCAAAAATATTTACTCCACTTATTTGTCACGGGACTTGCCCATAATAGCAAGACAGATAAACCTGAAGAAAATTGCAATTTCCCAGAGTAAATTTTGGTGTTTAATATAGTATAAATCGTACCCGACTCTCTGCTCCGCCGTCGGTTCATCTATATTAATCTGCTGCCATCCGCACCAGCCCGGACGAACCCAATTTCTGCATTCCCAGAAAGGTATATTTTCTTTATTTTCGTAATAAACTTCTTCTCTTACGGGACGGGGGCCGACAATGCTCATATCGCCTTTCAGAACATTTATCATTTGAGGAATTATATCAATATGAAATTTTCTCAGGATTTTACAAAACGGCATAATTCTTTTATCATCAGAAAGAACTTCCGTAACATCATCGTCAAAATCATCTTTAACTTCATCCTGATACATTGATCTGAACTTTATCATTTTAAACGGTTTACCGAATTTACCCATTCTCATCTGGGTAAAGAATACCGGCCCTAAATCACTGAATTTAATACCAAGTGCAGCAATTATTGTAATAGGAAGGGTTAAAATTATTATCATTATTGAAGCAACAACATCACAAAAACGTTTAAGTGATGCGTATATCAGTGCTTTTCTTCTGACACAGTCATAGAACAGCCAGTTAACCGACATTTTAGAAACAAGATATTTATGAGTAATTTTTTCATAAAATCTGTACATTCTCCAAACCTTTACACCGAGAGGAATCCCTTTAACCAAATCGGTTAAAATGTCAGAATCCATACGTGATTTAACCGCTACAATAACAATTTTTACGTTATTATCTTTAATAACGGCTTCTGAATCACAGGTTAATCCGAGAATTTTTATTGAGGAATCTTCATCTTCTATGTTGTTCATATTATCATCCAAAAAACCGACAACATTGAGTTTTAATTCAGGTCTTTGCTGAATTTCTTCCGCAATAAGTTTACCGTCCTGTCCGGCACCGACAATTAAAACATTTTTCGGTCTTATGTATAAAGCTTTTATAATTGCACCAGATATTCTGAGAAAAGCCGAAAAGAAAAACAAACCAAATGCATACAATGTTATCAGCATGAAGAAATAAACACTGCTCGGAATAAACATTGCTGTGATTACGGAAATACCTGTAATTATTATTACACTTTCAAAAAACTTGCCATAATCTTTTAATTTAAATTCTTTTACGGAATATACACCCTTTACGGCAAATACCATTAAAGACAGTATTAAAATACTTACAACAGTGGATATCAATGTTGGAAAATCAAATATTATTTTTGAAAACAAAAAGTACAAAATACCGCCTGCTAATATAGTATCCAAAATAAAATACAGATAATTCATAATTAATAAAGCTCCTAAACTAACCCTTTATACTAAGATTAATTATACCATAAATTTCTAACAAATATAAGAGGGGAACAGTTAAATATTCTTTACAAAGTTTAGCACATGACTATCCAAAGCAGTTTTCTGAGTTGTTTGCCGATAATTATTGCTATAATTGTAAAGAAAATATCATAAAGCATTTGTACTCCGCTCTGTGAAGATATCCAGCTTGTAACAAGTTCAATCGGCGCATGACGCAATGTTGAAACGAATAACATATACAAAATACCGAGAATATGAATTGTTAATACTCCGAATAAAGATATTACCGGAATTCTGAGATAGTCTGTTTTTCCCTTTAAAAGAGTTCCGGCAAAAAAGACAGCCGGCAAAAATGCCAAAATATAACCGAAACCGTATTCAAACAGATAGCTCAATCCGCCTCCCAACGCAAAAATCGGGAAAAACAAACCCAATATTATATATATCATAATTGACAATATACAAAATTTTCTTCCCATAAGTGCAAGTATAAAAAATATAATCGGAATTTGCGGAATATACTCATAAGTTTTTATAAAATGCTTTAGAACCTGAATATCTGTCAAATCCTGAGAAAAATAAACAAAAGAATCTAAAGGCAAGTACGGGTGTTTTATTGTTAACTGAGTAAACGTTGCAATAATTATTAAGAGTACTGAAAGCCCTGTCATAACAAGAGTTCCGAGAGTAATTTTTATCGGCTCACCCTTATACTTAAAACTGTTTAATTCTCTTTCAATTCTTTTACTCATTGTATATAAAATTACCCTGTTTTATGTTGTTTTAATCAAATTTTTGATATTTTCGCAATTTTTTTCATAAATAGCTTTAAATTTATCGTAAAAAATATTTTCTGTCCACATAATAAGAGCATCTTCATTATTGTCCTGATAATATCCTTTGCGTGTACCGAGAGATTTAAAACCGTATTTTTCATACAGTTTTATTGCAGGAATATTTGAAACCCGTACTTCAAGTGTCAGGTATTTAATATTTTCCTTGTAACAATCATCTATAATTCGTTGAATTATAGCTTCACCGATGTGATTTCTCAGATACTCTTTTTTTACGGCAATTGTTGTAATATGTCCTTCATCAATAATATGCCAGGTACCGGCATAACCGACAAGCTCTCCCGAAGCATTTTTAGCCACATAGTATTTTGCAAGATTATTGGAAAGTTCATCATAAAATGACGATTTTGCCCAATGGTGTTTGCCGTATGCTTCGGATTCTATCTGCACTATGCCTTCTATATCGTCTTGCGTCATAGGCGATATGCTTATTTCTGATAAATTAATTACGGACATATACTCTCCCAATCAATATCATCTTCTGTTTCTTCTCCCGGCTCAACTATGTGGTCGCCGTCCTCAAGCATTAACATAAGAGAAAGCCTCAGTTGTTTTTTGTAGTTTTCAAGAGCTTTTTCTCTTGTTTTTGCACAAAAAGCAAAACTGGGAATTTCTTTTATTTCTATGTAGAAATACGGATTCCCGTTAAAATCCAAATCCGTTCCTTCAATAAGAGTCCATGGCAAATTTAAATAGTAATCCAAATCTTTAGTCATCCAGTGATTTCTCCGATAAAGGTTGTTTTATCATTATACCTTCTCCGCCTATAACATCAGCCTGTTTGCCGTTTATGTACAAATAAACCGGCTGTTTTGTATTAGCGAGAGCTGTTTTGATTAATTGATGTATTCTTATATATGTACTTTCTGCACCGCCGCCGCTTTCAAATGCAGGAGAAAGGTCTATAAGGATATTGTTAGCACCTTCTCTGACAGACAAAATTTTTGTTCCTGCAGGAATCTCAGAAGATAATCCCTTACTTTTTTCCCAATCGCTCGGTGCCGCAATTAGTTCTTTTATTGCAAATGCAAAACATGATTTTTCTGCGGCTGTATCACATTTTCTGTTTACGGAACGCATATTTCCTTTAGTATCCGTCACAAAAATTTTTACGGTTTTGATTTCATGTTTTTCCTTTTTATCAGGTTCATCCATGCCGGAATTATTTCCGGTATTTATATCTGTTTCAGTTTGATATTTTTGTCCGGAACGATTTATCTTAAAACCGTCTTTTCCGAAAAACGAAAAATATACATAAACTACCGTTATAACTATTAAACAAAAAATTCCGAGTTTTTGAGAAAAATTCATTTATATTCTCCCTGAATTAAATTGATTTTCGGACATCTAAACCGGTCGGTAAAGCTTATTTTGTCCGAATTTTTGTTTATCTTTCGCCTTTTATATATATTTTACCACCAATTTTAACCTTATTGTCAACAATGTTTACATTCTCAATAATTGCTTTATGCCCTGCTTTTTCCAATTCATCGATTGTAAACTCGATCGGGTTCAGATAGTTAATCAGATTAGCTACTTTATTTAAACCAAGATTTCCGTATGCTGTATCTATGCTTACATTCTTTGCTTTGATAACACCCTTTACTACTTCAAAATCGGATTGTGCAACAAAAGAACGGTCTTTTGCAATAGCTATCGGGAAATTGTAATCTGTTATTATATAGAATTTATTATTAACTATTTTTGTCCTTACACCTGTTATAACAAAGAAAGGTTTTGCAATGTTATTAACCTTGTCAAGAACTTTTTTGTAATCGGAATCTTTAAGTGCAGTATTTATTGATTCATCACTCAGCATAATCTCATACGAATATGTCATGTCCGACTTAAAAGCTATAGGATTTTTTGTATAGTCAATATAATTATAATCCGTAATTGATTTCAGATTTGCATAAGGTATGGTAATATCTTCCAATACTGCGTTTTCACCGGTAATTTCTATGTATTTGAAAATTCCTTTTTTAATACTCGTAAGAGTATAGCCTTCAAACTTAACATCAAAATTTGCTCCGGTCTGTTTTTTCAAAACTTTTTTTATTTCTTTCTTAACCGCTCTTTCGGCAATGTATCTTGTTAATGAAAAGTGCGTTTTACCCTTTAAATATTCTTCGGAACATTTATCCGTACAGGCATAGACACAATTCACAATTAAAAATATAAATATGATAAATGCTAAAATCTTTTTCATATATTATTCCCCGTATTTTTTATTATCAGTGTTTTTCTTCATTTTCTTTTACACCCTTATAAAATTCATTTGCAATAAGCTGCGAATACCTCTTTTTTTCGCTTAATGAAAGGGCAAGTTTTTCCGAACCGTCAGAAGTTTTTACTGTTGCAATAATTCCGGTAATATCAGACACCGGCAGCTTTGTAACATGGGCATTAAATTTTGCATAAGGAACCGTTTTGCTATACATTTCAATAGTTCCGCGATCTGTAATTGATATGTCTTCAACTTTTATACCACGATATTTAATTTTTTCCGAAAGTTCAAGTAATTTTTTATCAATATTCTGACTTTTTATATCATCCTGAGTAAGTAAAGTCTTTTTACCCGAATCCAGAATAACCATTTTTTGTCCTGATGCTTTATGTTCCGCTATTACAGCTTTATATCCTGCAAGCGACATTGTATTATCAATAATAAATTCTTCATTCATACCTGAAAAATCGCCAATTTGCTTTATACTCTCAGATTGGTGTGATGCAATAAAATTACAAATACCGTCTTTTATTGCCTCAACATATTTCTGACCTCCAATAGCATTAAAACCGATAAATGCGAGGACAATTATGATTGCATGAAACACTATTTTTATGGTTCTTAACATAATAATGCTAACCTCTTAAAAGTTTCTTCTAATATATTCTACCATGAAAAATTATACCGTTTTCTTATTTAATCTGTAAATTAAACATGCGGCTCCTATTGTTATACCGACTATAGCAGGAACATACACATAACGATGATATAAATTCTTCCCGAATATATATTTTTTGAAAACATCTCCCATGCCGGCTTTAAATTCTTTTGAGTTTTTTGCATGCCGCTTTATAACTGCCCTGATTGTTTTACTCCACTCTCCTCTTTCCATTTCAACAATTTTTCCGACAGACGAAAATGCTTCAAAAATTGGTTTTAAATCGGATTTACCGGAATTTTTTGCAATAATACAGTATAGCGGCAACTCTTTGAGTTCTTTAATCAGCCCGTTTGCTTCAAATTCTCTGCGTAATCTGTTTATATATTCAGAACTCACACCATCCAATACAGCTTTGATATCTTCAAGTTTTTTATGTGTTTTTGCTCTGAAAAATTCTTTGTTTTCTGATTTTTCTTCATATTTTTTCAAATCTACATAATTCAGCGGATTTAACATATCAAAATCGTTTGAACCATTTCCGGCAACAATAACGATATCTTTATTTTTTATTGCATCTTTAATACTTTTTTTGACATCAAAAAGTTTGTTTAACCCGTACTTCATATTAAGATTTTTACATTCTAAACTTCTTTCCTCTTTTGTTTTAAAAGTTTTTGTTTCACTGAACGGGAAAATGTCTTTTTCGTAAAAATCCTTGTCACTGCCGGTTTTGATAAACTCATCACTTCCGTTTTCGGTAATAAGAGAGTCAGGCAAAGGTAAATGAATATTTTTTTGTTTTAAAAATTCCATCATTTTAAAAAACGAATCAAAATTGCGGCCTGTGCTTATATGAAAATCAAGATTTCCTTTGGTTTTTTCAAGCAATTCTGAATTTTCCCTGCAATAAACATCAAGATTTATATTGGTTTTTTGTTTTAATTCTTCTTTAGCAACAGGCAGATATGTTCCGTCAAAGTCAGAATACAAATGCACTTTGCCGGCACGAAAACAAATGCAGTCAGTTACGGGTATTCTCATATTATACACACACCTTAGCTGCTATTATACAATAAAATCAAGGGGGGTTCAAGCTTATAATACTACAGGACAGCAGTAATTTATGCTGTCTTTTGCTCTCCGACAGCAGCTTCTCCCAGTTTTAAAATTTTTTCAATGGTTTCATCATACTCTATTTTTTCATTAGTTGACTGAATAAGAAATGAATTTATATCATCCATCATTGATATTGCTTTGTCACACACAGGATCGGAACCTTTTACATAAGCTCCTATATTTATCAAATCCTCATTTTTTCTGTGTACCGCAAGTAAATTTCTTAATATACCGGCTGCATCACGATGTTCTTTTGTCGTTACGTCGCCCATTACACGGCTTAATGACTGAAGTACATCTACTGCCGGATAGTGGTTTTTGTGAGCCAAATCTCTTGATAATACAATGTGACCATCTAAAATACTTCTTGCAGTATCTGAAATTGGTTCGTTAAAATCGTCACCCTCTACCAATACGGTATATAATCCCGTAATTGTACCGTTCTCATTTGTACCTGCCCTTTCCATAAGCTTTGGCATTATTGCATAAACCGAAGGAGTATAACCTCTTGTTGCCGGCGGCTCACCTATTGCCAATCCGACTTCTCTCTGAGCCATTGCAATACGGGTAACCGAGTCCAGCATAAATAATACATCCATTCCCAAATCCCTGAAATATTCAGCAATCGTTGTAGCGACAAAAGCTGCCTTAATTTTTACAAGAGAGGGCTGTTCGGAAGTTGCCGCAATTACAATTGAACGTTTCATACCTTCTTCACCAAGAATTTCCTCAATAAATTCTTTAACCTCACGGCCACGCTCACCGATTAGTGCTATTACGTTAAGCTGAGCAGATGTATTTTTTGCCATCATACCGATTGTTGTACTTTTTCCTACACCGGAACCGGCAAAAATACCCATTCTCTGTCCCTTACCTACCGTAATAAATCCGTCAATCGCTCTAATTCCCAATGACAATGGCTCTGATATACGTTTTCTTTTCAAAGGATTTATTGCATCAGCTCTGGTTGAGCGAAAATTTGAAAATGTAAGCTCACCGTTACTGTCTATTGGACGTCCTAACCCGTCCAATACCCTGCCGATAAGCTGATTACCAACACCTATTTTCATTGCACCGCCGGAATTAATAACGGAAGCGCCGGGCCTTATACCATCCGGCGAAGCCAAAGGCATTAAAAGTATTTTATCACGTTTAAAACCGACAACTTCAGCCATTGTCGGCTGTTCTTTAAAATCATTATATATGTAACACAAATCACCTATTGATGATGCAGGACCGTCAGATTCAATTGTTAACCCTATGATTTCGGTAATTCTGCCGATTTCCCTCAATGTTCTTGCGTTGTTTATTATTTCAAGATACTTGTTCTTATCCCATGCCATTGCTTTCACCGTTTGTTAACTTCTTAGCAAGTTCTTCCAGCTGTGATGAAATTCTTGCATCCAGTCTGGTTTTAGGAGTTTCTACAATTACACCGTCCGGGGAAAGTGAAAAATCTTCTTTAATTTTTAATGATTGAAGCCCCTGAATACTGCTCCTGATGTTCGGTATCATACTCCTTATGTATTCAACAAGTTTTGGGCTGACTATAATTGTAATGCTCTCTTTTTCATCAAGCATTTTTATTGCTTCATGTGTCATTTGATAAAGCATTTGAGGATTTAATTGGTTACAGCAGACTTTTTTTGCAATTGCTACAACAAGCTCAATTATATCCCGCTCGGCAGAATCAATTATTTGTTTTTTTATTTCAAAAGTGCTGCTTGCAAGTGTTTCCAAAGCCTCTAAACCTGCCTGAGCATCTTCTGTAAATTTCTGCAATCCATCCTCACGCCCCTTGGCAAAACCATCGTCATAAGCCTGCTGCTTTACAACTTCATATTCATTTTGTCCTTTTTTTCTGGCTTCATCAATTATTCTTGAGGCTTCTGTGTTGGCTGTTTGTACAATTATCTGGGATTTATTTTCTGCATTGCCTACAATAGTATTTGCTTTATTTTCCGTTTCTTCAAGCATTTTCTTAACTTTTGCCTGAGATTGGGTAACTTTGGACTGCTCAATAGGTAAAACATAACTTTCACCAAATTGAACACCCTTTCCGACTATTCGGTTTTTAGAATTATCACTATTGCTGCTACTCAACTAATTCATCCTCAACACTGGCACGTGTAATTGTAATCTCACCGGTTGCTTCAAGGCTTCTGACAGCACTAACAACACTTGTTTGAGCTTCCTGAACCTCTTTAACACGAACAGGACCAATATATTCCATATCATCTTTGAGCATCTGTCTGGCTCTTTCTGACATGTTCTTAAATACTTTTTCTTTAATTTCGTCTTTGGTACCCTTAAGTGCCGTTGCAAGTTCTTTACTGTCAACTTCTCTAAGCAGCCTTTGAATAGCACGGTCGTCGAGAATCATAATATCTTCGAATACAAACATCAAATCTCTTACTTCCTGTGCCATTGCCTGGTTTTCTATTTCCAGCCATTCCATAATATTTTTTTCGGTGCCTCGGTCGCAACAGTTCAAAATGTTTGCCAGTGATTCTACACCGCCTGCATTTGAAAAGTCCTGAACCAAAAGGGCAGAGAATTTTCTTTCTACAATATCTTCAATTGTAGATAAAATTTCCGGATTTGTAGGAGTCATGTCTGCAATTTTCATTGATACAACAGCCTGAATATCCGGAGGTAAAAACGACAATACCTGAGCTGCAAGTTCAGGTCTTATATAAGCCAAAATCAGAGCCAAAAGCTGAGGATTTTCTGATGCAAATGTGTTCGCAAGCTGTGAAGGATCTGCTTCATTGAGAAAATAGAACGGGTTAGTGTTAACCATTGAGTTAACTCTTTCAAGCATTTTTGCCGCTTCTGAATCACCATACGCCTGAGCCAGAAGTTGTTTTGCATAGTTAACACCACCGGATGCAACAAAGTTCTTTGCCTGAAATACAGCTTTAAATTCGTTTAAAACATCATTTAAGTCCTCATCTGCAACTTTACCTAAGTTTGCAATGTCAAGAGTAAGCTGCTCAAGAAGGTCATCATCCTTAATATTTTTAAGAATTTCCGAAGCTGTAGATGGTCCGAGCGCAATAAGAAGTGCCGCAACCTTTTGGCTTGGACGCGTTAAGTTTTTTTTTGCCTCTTCTTTTGCCTTTTTAATTTCTTCTATACCCATTTTGAAAAGTGAATAAGTGAATAAGCGATTTTTAAGATAGTTTTATTTACTTATCAAAAACTTATAAACTCAGATCACTACCCTCCTCTCTAATTCTTAATATAAGAAACTAATATCTTAGCAGCTTCTTCCGGAGCGGACATAACCGCTTCATTTAACTCATTTATGCTTTGGTCTTTTTGCGACCTGATTTCTTTCAAATTTACCTCGGGAACGTCAATGGATTCTTCTTCTTCAGGTAACGACTCCTGAGGCTCTTCTATTTTTCGTTCTACACGTTTCGGAGCATCCGGTATCTTCATAACAAAGTTCTTTAAAATTAAAAGTGCAAATCCGCCGATAAACAATATTACAATAAGCGGAAATACAGAAGATGCCAGGAAGTAGAATATTTGTTCCTGCTGATAATGTTTTGCAAAATTTTCCTGCTGCTTAGTATCAAATGTTGCACCCTCAAATTGTAAACCAGATACAGTAATTACATCACCTCTTGAATAATCGATACCTGATGCAGAAAGTACAAGATTTTTAATTTCTTCTTTTTCCTGTTCTGTCAGAACTTTATTTACAGCAACAGCGACAGAAAGTCTTTTAACTGTGCCGGGAGCATATACAACCTGTTTAACTTCCTTTGATACATTATAATTTATCGCCGTTTTTTGTTTTGTATAATTAAGATTTCTGTTTACAGTAACGGGCGGAGTCAGGTTCTGCGGATTCTGTATGTTATTTGGATTCTCATAAGTTTCAACTTCTGTCTGAGAACTTGTAACAACACCCACACCTTTTTCATCATTAATCGGCATATAACTTTCTATAGTTGCTTTTGCCGAATTAAAATCTATGTCGGCACTAACCTGTACTGATACGTTAGATTTTCCGACAATTTTACCGAGTACATCACTGATTTTCTTTGCAGTATCTTTTTCAAGATTTGTTTTAAAACTCTCCATATCGGTTGAATTTTTTGAGGTTTCATCCGAAAGAGTGTTACCGTTTTGGTCAGTAATAAATACCTGTTCCGGTGTCATTCTCGGAACGGAATAAGCAACCAAATTCTTAACCGCTTTTACTTGTGATGACTTTATATGATAACCGGGCTCTAATACCAAAATAACAGATGCCGTAGGTTTTTCATCATTGTCTTCAAAGATGGAACGTTCCGGTTCTGCAAGCTGAACTCTTGCATATCTGATTCCTTCTATTTTTTCAATAGAACGGGTTAACTCGCCCTGAAAAATTCTCTGCTTTGTTAATTTATTTTTAAAATCGGTCGAACCCAACTGCATGTTATCCAAAAGCTCAAATCCTAAATTCTGATTTTTAATAAGGTCATTTTCTGCAACAAATACACGCATTTCATCCCTTACATTTGACGGAACAAGGACAGATTTATGGTCTTCAGATACTTTATATCTGTAACCGTTCTTTTTCATACTTTCTACAATACTAATCGTATCAACTTCATTTAAATCAGAGTATAAAACAACCCAGTCCGGCTCCATTGCTTTAGACAAGAAGAATGTTGCAACTACGATTGTGACAACAATCAGAGCGAGCATGCCGATTTTTTGTGCCCCGTCAAGCCCGTTCCACAATTTCTTCATATCATTAGCCAAGAGTGCAAAATAATTGTTTTCCATTATCTCCCCACGCACTATTTCTCACCACTATCATAACCTAAGCTTATAAACTTTTCAAATGATTAAGAATCGTTAAGTTTTCATCCGGTAAGAGATATGAAAATATACATTATTGTTTGATAATTTCATGTAAATAATTGTAAAAAATACGACTGTTAAAAGCAAAAAAATCTTTTCATTTGTTTTAATTTGTGTATAATAGAACAAAGAAAGAATAGTTAATTATGTTACAGAATATATCCAACACAAAATCAAAAAGTCCGTTAAAATCAAAAAATATTACCCGACCAATTTCAGTAAATGAAGAGATAGAAAGATATCTTTCAAATATTTTTGAGAAAGAGATGGCTGAAAAAGACGGAATATTAGTTAGCTATAACCCCTTTGTTATAAAGAAAATTGCAGGTTATTTATCAGGAAAAATTAAAATGCCGGCTTCGATTGGAATTGCAGGGGAAACGGCAAGCGGCAAATCAACAATTACAATGGATTTGATTGACACAATCGAATCTTTTGCTACGGAATTTAATATTGAAGATGCAATAACACGTGTTAATACGGACGATTATTACTATGACCGTTCCGATATGGTTAAAGCAGCAGGAAGCTTTGCGGAATTTGCAAAGAATTATGACCTTGATGTTCCTCAGGCATTGGAATTAGAACTCATGAGCAAACATATTAAGGAACTGTTGTCAGGAAAATCTACATATCTTCCGAAATATGACATGAGCGGCACTGCTATCCGCCATGATAACCATACACTTGCAAAGCCTTCCAAAATAATTATTTCGGAAGGTTTATTTACACTTACCGAAAAAGTAAGAGATGCTTTTGATTTTAAGATTTACGTCGATATTGCAGAAGATATTAAGAAAGAACGATTTTTTATAAGAGCAAAAGAACGTGGTCTTGGTGATTCTGCCGAACATATTTATGCAAATGCCAATGAAAAAGCAGAAGTATATATAAGACCTTGCCAAACAAAAGCAGACATTGTTTTATCCGGTGCTGCAGACAGAATTAAGTATAAAAACTTTTTGAATAAAATTATAGGAATTATTCAGGAATTATATCTATCTTAAGGAATAGTGTATGAATGTACCAAAAGTTGATATAAACGCAGGGCACAGAAAATGGTGCCGAAATTTTATGACCGAACAGGCAAAATCTTCAAATTTGGTAAGAGATTTCCTTAAACGTTCAAGAATGTATAATCCATTCAGCTCAAACAAAAAAATTGATAATATTCTGAAACGTTACGGAAAAAGTTTTTGGTGATATAATAAAATTAATCGGGACACTCTGCCGAACGTGAGTGAGCGGAGTGCGAAGCCTTAAAGGCTTGAAAGGATTAATTTATTCAAGACTTTAAGCGAAGACACGTTCAACGCGAACGAGCAAGACATCAATGGGTAGCAGCTTGGAAAGCAAGCCATAGAGTGTTAACAATTGAATAATTAATCGGGACGTAGCGCAGCTTGGTAGCGTACCACCTTGGGGTGGTGGGGGTCGCAGGTTCAAATCCTGTCGTTCCGATTTTTTTGTTACTTTTTTATTCTTGACGGACAGGTTTTTAACCTCTGTATCTGTGTATTTAATTGTTTAGGTTGCAAATTGCAGATAGTTTGCTATTTTACGATTAGATAGTTGTTATCAAAAATTTAGTTTAACTTATTTACTATGTTTTATTATATATACTGTCGGCTATTAAAAAATTCATTCTTTTTATATCATAATTTTCTTCAAATTTGTTGCCGTTTTGATAAAATTTATTTAGTTCTTTATCATAATAATCTCCTGCTTTAAAAGTTTTAGCATCTATTTTGGGAATAGATGTGTACTTTTTAGGAAATTGTCTGTCCTCCATCATTTCTATATACAATCTGTCAGAGAAATCCCATCGGTTCGGTCTTGCCCAATATTCTGCATGAGGACAATCATCAAATATAAAGTTTTCATTTTTAAAACCATCGCATTGCGTAATTGGACAAAATTTTACTTTTTTACCTTCGTAAATGTTTATTTCAGATAATGCAAGAAATTTTCGGAAATTTCGCAAGCTGTATCCTTCAAAGTTGTAGTCTGTTATAATAATTGGCTTTTTCGTAGTTCTTGCCAACTCATTGGTTAAACCAATTGTATCAAGGTATTTTTTATAAGCATTAACCAAATCCTGTGAAAAATTTTCAATATCCTTTGTATGCATGTGCGACAGAGGACAATACTTAACTTCTTCCCCTTGAAATTCCAAGTATTTTCCAAGGAATGCGGGAGAACGACCTAATGATACAAATATAAAACCATTCGGGAATTTTTTATGCATTTGCTCCGAAAAATATTTTCCGAAATTGAGAATAAAATTGATAGTTTTATTATCAGAATCCAATAAATATTTACCAATATCCCTCATCGTTGTTAATTCTTTTGGTAATAATTTTTTGTACTCTTTGAGCCCAAAAACAGAACTGCGATCTAATATTTTTTGTACATCCCATACAAGTTGTATATCCGGCAACGAAGATTTAAATGATATATTTTCCCCATATTTATTAGGGTTTATGTTTATATTTGCACAATATGGATTATTTATAGCAGAAACTTTAGCTTTACTTTCAGATTTTTGACGGCTGAAGTATGTTCCTGCATATTTATTAGGCAATATATTATAATTACATGTAATATTCACAATATTAAAACTTTCTTATAATGCAAAAACCTGTAATAAATATTTTTGCTACATACCAGCAGTTATACTTGCTTGTGTTTTTTCTAATCCATGATATAATAACATATATAAAAGGAATATATATCATGGCAAAAAATTCAGAAAATTTTAATAAGCAAATAACTGCTTATGTTGTTTTGTCGGCATCATTGGTTATGCCTGCTGTTATTGGAGAACCGGCTGCTGTAAGTGCAGATCCGATGATTGTAAATCCTGTTAATATACAAGCTCCAATGTTGAGGTATGCCGGGCCGCCAAATCCTGCAGTTGATATTACGCCTGTTGCTCCGGTAGTAAGGTATGCCGGGCCGCCGAATCCTGCTATTATTGATGCTGTACCTGTAAATATTAAGAC
Organism: Candidatus Gastranaerophilales bacterium; assembly: GCA_016280955.1. GTDB lineage: Bacteria > Cyanobacteriota > Vampirovibrionia > Gastranaerophilales > Gastranaerophilaceae > CAG-196. The sequence continues at coordinate 40,766 of JAEEHV010000009.1, forward strand.
TCCGGATACCGGTCTTGTTCCGGTAATGAGATATGCCGGACCGCCAAACCCTGCAATGTATTCGGAAGCGACTAAAAATGCTGTTCCTGCTTCACTTTCTACACAGGCATCACAGATGAATGTACAGATAAATAGTAATCTTGGTCCAATAAATAATAATGTAAATAACTTTGGCGGCATTCAGATTGCTCCCGACCATTTTATATTTAAGTAGGATTTAAAATGTATAAATTAAACACAGTGGTTTGGGAAATAACTTTAAAGTGCAATATTCATTGCCTTCATTGTGGTTCTTCTGCTGATTACAATGCCAGAAACAATGAACTATCTACATCAGAAGCTTTGGATTTGATTGAACAATTGTCAGATTTGGGGTGCCGTAGAGTTGTGTTATCAGGAGGCGAACCATTTTTAAGGCAAGACTGGGCCGTTTTATCTTTAAGAATAAGAGACCTCGGTATGCATGTGTCATATATCTCTAACGGTTATGTTATAAATGATGATATTATTGATTTATTAAAAATAATTCAGCCGATTGGTATAAGTTTTAGTTTAGACGGTTCTAATGCTGATACCCATGATTATATAAGAGGGAAAAAAGGTGTATTTGAACGTTGCATCAAGGCTCTGCATGACACAACAAAAGCTGGTTTGTATTCTTCTGCCGTAACTTCTGTTCATAAAAAGAATATTAATGAATTAGAAGACATTTTAGCTATACTGCTTGATAACGGTGTACATGCATGGCAAGTTCAAACAGCAACTCCACAGGGAAGAATGCCTAAAGAATTAGCACTGAATGATGAAGAATATTACAGACTTGCGGAATTTATATCTGACAAAAGAAAAAAATATAATAATCTTATAAATATATACGAAGCTGATTGTGTAGGTTATTATTCATCAATCTTGGACGGCTTGTATTGTAAAAGCTGGGTAGGCTGTCAGGCAGGTTTACAGGTTCTTGGCATTGAAAGTGACGGAGCAATTAAAGGTTGTCTTTCCCTGCACGGAGAGCCGTTTATTGAAGGTAACGTAAGGGAGAAACCTTTGCGTGAAATCTGGGAATCTAAAGACGGATTTAAGTTCAACAGACGTTTTTCTCCCGATTTATTGCAGGGAATATGCAAAAATTGTAAATGGGGTGCAATCTGCAGGGGTGGTTGTACCGAGAAAGCGATAACCTGTACGGGCAGTCCTTATGAAAGTCCTTACTGTCTTTATAACTATGAAAAGACTCATAATAATTCCTGAAGTAAATTGTTTGCCTGTGTAAACTGAGGATTTAATTCAAGAGATTTTTTGACATTTATGATTGCATTGTCTTTGTCTTTTAAACCCCAGTATGCCAATCCGATATCATAGTAATTCTTAAAATATTTTTCATCCAGTAAAATAGATTTTTTAAAATAATTTATTGCCAATTTATAATCATTATTCAAAATCCATAAATTCCCATATAAATTGTATGCTTCAGCATCCTGCGGTGCATATTTGATAGCTTGTTCAAGATATGTTTTTGCAATATCAAAATCTTTAATAACATCAATATAAATTCTTGCAAGATTATTTAATGAGCGAACATTGCCGGAATCCAAAGCAATCGACTTTTTGTAATATGCTACGGACATTTCGTATTCTCCCAGTACATCATATACAAGTCCTATGCTGTAATAACTTACCGAATTATCCAAATTTTCCGATAAAATTTTGTAGTATAGTTTCAGCGATTCTTTATATTGACCGCTATAGTACAGGTTGTATGCATCAGTAAGAGTTTTTTTAATATCCATAAATCTTCTCGCTTAATTTTCTTAATATAATTGATTATATTAAAAAATATCCAAACATACAAACTTTTGTGTTATTACTTTTTTATGGAAAAATCTTATTACAAATCACCGATTGGAATTCTAGAAATTGTATGTGAAGACAATAAACTTATTACACTAAAAATCAGCAAAAACAAACAAGCGGAAAACAACGATTCCGATTTAATAAAAAAAATAAAATCTCAGTTAGATGAATATTTTTTCGGAAAACGGAAAAATTTTGATATCAGAATAAACCCTCAAGGAACAGTTTTTCAACAAAAAGTATGGTGTGAATTACAAAAAATTCCTTACGGTCAGACAATGAGTTATTCTGATATTGCAATAAAAACAGGAAATATTAATGCCCAAAGAGCCGTTGGTTCTGCCTGCAACAAAAATCCCATAATGATAATTATCCCGTGTCACAGAGTTATTTCAAAAAACGGAACTATCGGCGGTTTTGCTTATGGTGATTTCGTAAAGCACAAATTACTAAAAATAGAAAATATTGTTACAGATAAAACCTGACATTTATTAAATCGAAAAATTATGCTATTATGTAGAATATATTGCAAGCTAAAAAACTTGTTTATAAGAGGGGGTATATGAACTATAAGTTAATTGATATGAATCTTTTTGGGGATGAAAACGGAAGGTTAATATCAATCCAGCAAAATAGTAATTGTGACTTTGATATAAAGAGAGTTTTTTACATTTTTGATACCAAACCGGGGATTGTAAGAGGAGCACATGCTAACAGAAATTCTGAATTTTTGCTGATAGCAATTAACGGCAGCTGTAAAGTTAAAATTGATGACGGTAAAAATGTTGAAATAGTAGAACTCAACTCTCCCCATATAGCTTTGTATTTAGACAAAATGTTATGGAAAGAGATGTACGATTTTTCTTATAATGCAATTTTGCTTGTATGTACTAATACCGAATATGATGAAAAAGAATATATAAGGAATTATCAATCATATCTGGAGGCGGTTGGTAATGCTTGAATCTCAAAATTTGATTTTTGAACAAAATTTATCAAGAATAGAACTTTTAAACTACAAGCCAAAATCAGATAATATAAAAAAAATTTCCGTGTACAGAAATCACTCTTTTGAACTTGTAGAAAATACTATCCCTTTATACCTTGATTATGCCGGAATAAAAGCAATATTTAGCTATAGTGATTATGATGACTCAATGAGCTTTTTGGATATTGATTTAACCTCCGATATGCTGATTCTGTGGATAGATTTAACCCGTTATAAAGAAGGTTCGGAAGATTTTATAAAAGAAAGAATTAATTATCTTTCCGAAATTTATTCCGGACAAATTTTATTCGTTCCGTTTGGGGGAAATATAACTCTGAATCTACCAAATATTACCGTATTTGATTTATCGGAAATTGAAAAATTTTTAGGCGAAAAATATACCGATTTAAGAATGGAAACATTTTCCGGCACAAAACTGAGTTCGAAAGCATTATTAATGATATCAAAAGAGCTTGGTTTAAAATATATTCCTGCCTGTCTTTTAACCCCGATAAAAGCAGTCATCGTTGATTTGGATAATACTTTGTATAAAGGTGTTCTCGGTGAAGACGGTTATAAAAATATTGAATTGACGGAAGGACATAAAAAGCTGCAGCAAAAACTTGCAGAATTGGAGTCAAAAGGATTTTTTATCTGTGTTGCGTCAAAAAATGAACCTGAAGACGTTAAAGAGCTGTTCAAAATGAGGGACGATTTTCCGCTAAAACCGGATAAAATCACAAAATTCTGTGTTTCCTGGAATCCTAAACCAGAAGCAATAAGAGAATTAAAGAGTTTTTTGAATATAAATGAAAAAGATATGCTGTTTATTGATGATAACATTGGTGAAATTGTTTCCGTCAAAGAGCAGTTTCCTGATATAAATATTATTCTTGCACAGGATAATGCCCAAAAAACATTGGAAATATTGTCAAATTATCCCCGTATGACAAAATTTAATATTAATTATGAAGACTTAATCCGTAAACAAGACACTCAGCTCAATGAACGCAGAAAAATGTTACAGGAAACATTGTCCGGCGAAGAATTTTTAAAAACTTTGGAAATGGAACTGACATACTATTTTAACAACAAATCTCAGATAAAAAGATTTTCTGAACTTGCAAACAAGACTAATCAGTTCATCTTTTCATATAAAAGATATTCCGAAAAAGAAACTGAAAATTTAATGAATGATAAAAATTCGCTCATCATAACCGTATCGCTCAAAGATAAGCTTTCAGACAGTGGTATTATCGGAGGGCTTGTTTTCAGAAACTGTTTTGATTATATAAATATTGAAGAAGTTTTTGTAAGCTGCAGAGCTTTAGGGCGGGGAATTGATAAAAATATTGTTATTTATCCGATAAAACTGGCAACGGAATATTTTAATAATAACAAAGTTTGCCTGAATTTTACCAAAGGTGAAAGGAATAAACCGGCAGAAAATTTTATAAACGAGTATCTGAAAAATTTAATAAACAAAGCCGGAGTATTCGATAACAAAATCAATAATGATTATTTAACCGTAAAAATTGAGGGGTAAACATTTAGGGGTAAATATTTAGGGGGTAAATTTTAAGGGGTAGTAAAAATGGAAAATAAAATTATAAACATTATTTCTTCCGTTACATCAATACCGGAGGATGAATTAAAGAAAAATACAGACGATGAAAACTTATGGGATTCAATCCAAAAAGTTGAAATAGTTTTGGGGATAGAAGAAGAATTTGATATAATGTTTGAACAGGAAGAAATTGCAAATATGACAAATATTGCAAATATCTGTAAAATTACCGGGGAGAAGCTATAATTGCGGCACAATATAAAAATGTTCGGATACAGCTATAAATTACGTCCGATAGAATTAAGCGATGCTCAGTTCATTTTGGACGTAAGGCTTGAGGATGAAAAGAAAAGTAAATATATTCATAAAATCGAAAACAATATAAAATTACAGGAAAAATGGCTTAACGAATATTTTGAGCGGGAAAACGATTATTATTTTGTAATTGAGAATCTATTTTCCAAAGAAAAAGAAGGATTAATCGGCATTTATAATATTGACGGAAAATCTGCGGAGTGGGGAAGATGGATTCTGAAAGGCGGTTCCCTTGCTTCTTTTGAAAGTGTAATGCTTATATATAATGTCGGTTTTGAAAAACTTGGATTAGAAGAAATGTACACAAAAACAATCTCCGAAAATAAGCAGGTTGTAAATTTTCACACAGAACTTGGAGCAAAAAACAGACAGATAATAACAAATGGTGTTGAACTTGAAAATATAACCTATGATGTAACGGAACAATGTGTTACAAAAGAAATATATAATACCGAAATTAAGAATAAGCTAAAAGAAAGATGCAAAAAATTATTTGAACGAAATGTCAAAATTTATAACGGCAAGTTTAAATTCCATCACTACGGTATTGCATCAAAAAATATTCAGACCGGTTTTGAAAAATACAAAACGGACTACGTTCAGTCTGACGGCTTTGAAGATGAACTTCAGGGAGTAAAAGGTTTATTTATTGAATCAGATACAAAACCAAGACTGGAGCTTTTGGAAAATCTCCCAAATTCGCATACGTTAGACTATTTCATAAATAACAATATTGAATGTTACCATGCCGGATATTTGGTTGATGATTATACAAAAATCTATAACTTTTTTATAAATAATCTGGGTGCAAAAATCATATCAGATACAAAAATATCAAAATACTTTAAAGGCAGAATATGCTTTTTAATGCTAAAAAACAAAGAAATTACAGAATTAATTGAGGCGGTATAAAATGAAAAATATTTGTATATTTTTTCCGGACAAAAGAATCGGCGGAGGTCCTTACTGGCTGACAGCATTAGCCAGGGAACTTGCAAAAGATAATAACTATAAAATATACTACATTGATTATAAACAAGGCTTTGCCAGAACCTTAATAAAACCGGAAGATAATGTAACATTTATAGATTATGATGCAAAACAAAGATATTGCCTTTTTGAAGAAGAATGTACGTTGTTTATGCCTATTTATGACCTGCACAGACTTCCTATTATAAATACAAAATCCAAGATTCTGTTTTTTAACTGGCATAATTTTTGCTTGCCTGCTTTAAAAAACAGTTCTAAATTTTTAAGATACGATATGAATTATTTTCTGACAGAAGTATTCAGCCATAATGCTCAAGTTTTTCTGGACGGTGCTCATCGTAACAAATGCAACGATATAAGCGGTATAAATTTTAAACCTGATTATATTCCGCTTATTATGGATATGAAAAATGTTGAACCTGTAAAAGGTTTAATAAATGATAATGAAATAAACATTGCAATACTCGGAAGAATTGTCCGGGATAAAATTCATTCCATAAACAATGTTATAAATCAGGCAATAAAATATAAGACAGATAAAAAAATAATAATACATATTATTGGTGACGGGGACAGGAAAAAAGATGTAAAAACTTCTGTTCCCGGCAATATTGAGATTCGTTTCTGCGGTGTAATAAAAGATAAAGAATTGGATGAATACTTATTGAAAAATGTTGATATACTGTTTGCAATGGGTAATTCAGTGCTGAATGGTGCATCAGTCGGTATTCCATCCTATATTATTCCGAGTGCGGAATATGAATTTAATTGTGATAAATTTGTATTTCTGCCCGAAACAACAGATTATATAGCAGGATTTTACTATAACCAAATTAAAGAACTTAATTTGAATGTGGTAGATTTTGAAACGGCAATAAATAATGTATATGCAAATAACAATAAATATGAACTGGGCAAAAAATGCTATGATTATATAAACCAGAATTTTAATGCAGCAAAGGTTTGTGAAAAATTTAAAGAAGCTCTTGATAATACTACGTTATATTACACAACAATCGGGTTAATAAAAAGTGTACAAGATGTCAAAAAGATTACTAAAAGAAAACTTTCGTTCAAATATAAAATTCTTGATAAAATATGGCGCTATCATAAAAAAAGAATAGGTAATTTTAAAAATATAGAATCGGAAAGACCATTATTATACTCTATTCTAAACAAAATAGAAAATTATTTACTTGAAAAGAATGTTATTATGGAAGATTTGGTAGATGGTTTTAAAGACACAAAATAAAAAGTTCAACAATACCGGAGGAGTATAAAAATGAAAAATATATGTATATTTTTCCCCGAAAAAAAAATTGGCGGAGGAATATATTGGCTGGTTCGTTTAGCTAAAGAATTAGCAAAGGATAACAGTTATTCGGTCTATTATATAGATTATAAAGAAGGTTTTGCCAGAACTCTTATTGATGAAGAAAAAGATAACGTAAAATTTATAGATTATGATGCAAAACAAAGGTATTGTCTTTTTGATGAAGAGTGTACTTTAGTATTACCAATACATAATTTGTATCGCCTTCCAATCGTCAATCCAAAATCAAAGGTTCTTTTTATAAACTGGAATAATGTCTGTCTGCCATTATTGAAAAGACATTGCAAATTCTTGAGATATGACATGAATTATTTTCTTATGGAAATATTTAGTCATAATGCTCAAGTGTTTGTAGATGGTACTCACAGAGATAAATGCAATCAAATCTGCGAAATTAATTTTAAACCAAACTATATTCCCTTAATGATGGAGCATAAAGAGCCTCTTTTTGTAAAAAATATTATTAATGAAGATGAAATAAATATTGCAATACTCGGAAGAATTGTGCCTGACAAAGTTCATGCTATAAATAATGTCATTAATCAGGCAAATAATTATAAAACAGATAAGAAAATAATATTTCATATTATTGGTGACGGAGTTGCAAAAGATAAAATTAAAACAAGACATTCCAAAAAATTTGAGGTACGTTTATGCGGAGTTATAAAGGAAGACGAACTGGATAATTATTTATTGAAAAATATTGATGTTTTGTTCGCAATGGGTACTTCCGTCTTAAACGGAGCATCGGTTGGAATCCCGTCATATATTATTCCGACGGAAAACAAGCCCTTTAATTTTAATGAATTTGTATTTTTACCTTATACAACAGATTTAATAACAGGATTTTATCCTAACCAAAAAGACAGGTTTAGGTTAAAAACAATAAAATTTGAGGATGTAATTGAAAAAATATATATTAATAACCAAAAATATGAGCTTGGGCAACAGTGCTATGAATATGTAAATAAAAATTTTACTGCCTCTTTTGGGTGCGAACAATTTAAAAAAGCCTTAAACGATACGACTTTAAGCTACACTACAGTTGCACAAATAAAAAATATACAGGAAGTTAAAGCAAATGCGGAACGCAAACTTCCGCTAAAATACAAAATTCTTGATAAAATTTGGCGTCACAATAAAAGAAAAACTGGTGATTTTAAAAAGCTAAAATTTATAGAACCTGTAAGGTATTTTATTTTAAATAAAATAGAAACACACCTGTTGAATAAGGGTGTAATAATGGAAGATTTATTGAGCGGCTTTAAAGAAGTCAGTTTGCCGTTAAGCAAATCATCAACTTTGGTGTTAAAAGAATTTAACAGAGTGTATTTATTTAACAAACTTCATTTATTTAACATATTAATTAATAATGACACAATACAAATTGAATTCAAAAAAGAAGAAAAAGATTTTGAGTTTACATTCTTGGATGCGGTATTGCTTGAATTTATCATTAAGTTTACAAGGGTAAAAAATAAATATGATAATTTGTATTTATATTTATTCGGTTTTATACCATTTCTAAAAATAGAAACCCGCACGGTTCCGTATGAAAAAATGAATCCGGAGCCGGCAGATTTTTCATCTCACAAAAATGTATTAAAAAATCTGAGAAAAAAATACAAAAGTGAAGAAAAAATAAATGTACTGTTCTTTGTTTCAAGAATAAGCTGTTTTATATGGGAAAGGTTATATAACTTATTTAAAAATGATTCCAAGTTTAATGTGACAATCTGTGTTATTCCGTTTATTTTAGACGGGCAGACAGAAATGGAAAAGCAATTAAATTTAACGTACAACAAATTAAAAGAAGAAGGTTATAATGTTATAAAAGTTTATGACGAAAAAAATGATACCTATTTTGATGTTGCAAATGAATTGAAACCTGACATAATATTTCATAATAAAGGCTGGTACAGATTTTTACCACGAGGTTACCATGTTTTTAATTATCCGCAATGCCTGAATTATATTGTTGAATACGGATTTTCCGGAGCAAAAAACCCTGACGGACATTTCAATTTAGATGCACATTGGCTTGCTGATAAATACTTTTTACCGTCAAAAGAGCATTTGAACATGGCAAAAGAACTTTCAAAAATTAAAGGTAAAAACTGTATGTTTTTAGGGTATCCTAAGTTTGATAATTTTTTTGATAAAAATTATATTCCCAAAGATGTTTGGAAACCTCAGGAGAAAAAGAAAAAAAGAATAATCTGGGCCCCGCATTGGTTGTTTGACGGCGGAGATATGTATAAAACCGCTACTTTTCATGAAATATATGACTTTATGCTCCGGCTTGCAGAAAAATATTCAGACTGCGTTCAATTTGCATTCAAACCGCACCCGATGCTTTATAAACGTTGTTTAAATAAAACAATTGATGATAAAGTATGGACGGAAGAAGTTATTGATAAATATTACAAGGAATGGGAAACAAAGCCTAATTGTCAGCTGGAGCAGGGAGCATTTGATGATTTATTTTTAACTTCTGACGGGATGATTTTTGACAGTATTTCTTTTATGGCAGAATATATGGTCAGCGGAAAACCTTCATTGTTTACAGTATGCGAAAATTCAAAACTTAACTTTGACAGCATGGGAGAAAAAGTATATTCTAAACTATATCATACAAAAAATCTGAAAGAAGATATTGAAAATTTTATTAACGAAGTCATAATTCAGGAAAATGATTATATGAAGGCAGAACGTGACAAGTTTGTAAAACAATATCTAATACCGCCTGAAGGCGGCAGTGCTGCTAAAAATATATACAATTACATAAAAGGGGAGTTAAATGGAAAATAGAATAATTGATAAAAATTACTGTATGAGCCACTATATGGCATTCAGATTTATTAAAGATGAAAATATAAACTTTTATGACGGATTAAGCCATACTGTATTCAAACCAAGAGATGAAAAAGAGATAACACCTGTTTATACAACTGATGATATCGACAGAATTATCAGAGAAAAAATCAAAGAATTTTATATACCGAATAAAACAGCAATTCTTTTGTCCGGCGGAATGGATAGTGCCGTTTTGGCATCATACCTTCCAAAAGGCACAAAAGCATATACATTCCATTGTATAGCAGAAGGTGCTATAGATGAAAGAGAACAAGCTAAAAAATATTGTGATGCCTACGGTTTAAACCAAGAAATTATTGAGATGAATTGGTCTGATTTTGAAGAACTTACCCCTGAGATATTAAAAGCAGACGGAGTACCATTTCATTCAATAGAAGTTCAGCTGCTTAAAGCAGCAAAATATGCAAAATCTCAAGGTATAGAACGGTTTATAATAGGAGAAAGTTCAGATTTAATTTATGGCGGAATGGATAAATTAATCAGCAAAGACTGGAATTTTGATGAATTTTATAACAGATACAATTTTGTAGAGCCGTCGATTGCATTGAAAAATCCAATTGGTGTAAAAGATATTTATGAGAAATATAGACTTCCAAATAATAAAATTGATTTTATGAAATTTATGGATGAAGTATTTTCAATCGAATCTTCAACATCATATATGCACGCATTTAAAATTGCAGGAATAGATTATTTGGATCCTTATACATATACCAAAATGGCATTGCCGTTGGACTTAAACAGAGTCAGAAACGGAGAACCTAAGTATATGATTAGGGAATTGTTTGCAAAAAGGTATCCGAATATTCCTGTTCCGAATAAAATTCCTATGCCGAGAGCAACAACACAGTGGTTAAAAGATTATAAAGTTTCAAGGTCTGAATTTATACCAAACTGTACTGAAAATATGACAGGTGACCAAAAATGGTTGTGCTGGTGCCTAGAACAATTTCTTAATATATATGAGCCTGTAAAGGAGATTCAATATGTCTAAAAAAATACTGGGTTATACAAGCGGCGTATATGATTTGTTTCATATCGGGCACTTAAACTTATTAAAAAATGCAAAAGGTTTATGTGACAAGTTAATCGTCGGAGTTTCAACAGATAAATTAGTTGAATATAAGCATAAGCATCCTGTTATCCCTTTTGAAGAGAGAATTGAAATAGTAAGATGCTGCAAATTTGTCGATGCTGCAATTCCTCAGGAAGATTTGGATAAATACAAAATGTGGGAAAAATTACACTTTGATGTTCTGTTTGTCGGTGATGACTGGTATAATTCACCGAGTTGGAAAGAAATGGAAGAAAAATTCAAAAAAGTCGGAGTGAGAGTTGTATATTTCCCTTATACAAAAAACACAAGTTCAACTTTAATTAATGAAGTATTGATTAAATTAAGGAATCAATAATGAATATAATAAAAAAAATAAAAAAATATTTTTACGACTTTGACTATGAATTACCAAATTTAGTAGTAATAACAGGACAAAAATGTACTTTGAAATGTAAAAATTGTGCAAACTTTTCTCCTTATCATTCAAAAGAGTTGGATTTTTATGATATATCTAAAATAATAAGTGATTTAAAAAATATAACTAAAAGACTTAAGTATATTCAACACATGCAAGTTCAGGGAGGAGATATTTTTTTACACAAAGATGTAATAAGACTTTTAAATTATATAAAAAATGATGAAAAAATTAGAGAATGTGTTGTTGCAACAAATAGTATCATCATCCCTAAAAAAGAAATTCTTGAAATATTAAGCGATAAAAAATTTGTAGTTCGTTTTTCGTCATACGGAGTTGCCAACGAATTGAATGAGAAAAAATTAGAGAAAATCTGCAATGAATTTAACATAAATCATTATGTTTATCTTTTTGCAAACGGTAATTCTTCTTGGGCTGACTGTGGCGGAATTGATATGAAAAAACACTCATTGTCATTAACTAAAGAAAATTATAAAAAATGTTTATTTAAAGTTTGTTTAACACTTGAAAACGGAATTTTGTCCAGATGCTCAAGATCTACCGTAGCCCATAAAGTTCAACACTTCAGAATTAAAAAGCAGGATTTTGTAAATGTAAGAAGCCCTCTTTTTAATATCCATAAATTAAAACAATTTGTTGTCGAAAATGAAAATTCAGAAAAGGGAATAGTACAAGCTTGTTTTTATTGTAACGGAACCGGCGGGAAAATGATTGTTGCAGGTGAGCAAATATCAAAAGAAGAATCTGAATTATTAATTAATAAAAATAATTTAATACAAAGTTTCAAAAAATAAGGATATATTATGATTAATTTTTTAAATTTATATAAGATAAATGAATGTTACAGGAAAGAAATAGACAATAAAATTAAGAACATTCTTGACAGCGGTTGGTACCTTTTAGGAAAAGAATGTGAAAACTTTGAAAATAATTATGCAAAATATATAGGAACAAAACATTGTATAGGATGTGCAAACGGACTTGATGCACTAAGGCTGATAATAAACGGATACGGCTTTAAAGAAGGGGATGAAATAATAGTTCCTTCAAATACTTATATTGCATCAATTCTTGCAATATCTCAAAACGGCTGTACTCCTGTTCTTGTTGAACCTGATATTAAAACATACAATATAAATCCTGAGCTGATTGAAGAAAAAATTACACCAAAAACAAAAGCAATAATGGTCGTTCATCTTTACGGTCAGGCAGTACAAATGGAGAAAGTTTGGGAGCTTGCAAAAAAATATAATCTCAAAATTATAGAAGATTCCGCTCAGGCTCACGGTGCAGGATTAAATATCAACGGAATTTTTAAAAAGACCGGTAACCTCAGTGACGCAAGCGGTTTTTCTTTTTATCCGGGCAAAAATCTGGGGTGTCTTGGTGACGGCGGTTGCATAACAACAAACGATGACGAGCTTGCACAAAAGCTCAGAGCATTAAGAAATTACGGAAGCGAAAAAAAATACCATAACCTATACAAAGGTTTTAATTCAAGATTAGACGAAATTCAGGCAGGTATTCTTGATATAAAATTAAAGCATCTTGATGAAGATAACGAAAAAAGACGTAAAATTGCCAAATTTTACAGAGAAAATATTAAAAACAAAAATATAATTCTGCCTGAAACTTATGATGAAAAATCGCATGTTTGGCATATTTTCGGCATCAGAACAGAGAGAAGAAGTGAATTGCAGGAATATTTAAGTAAGAACGGGATTCAGACACTTATTCACTACCCTATTCCGCCGCATAAGCAGCCTGCATACAGAGAATGGAATGATTTATCATATCCTGTAAGTGAAAAAATTCATAATGAGATTTTGTCAATTCCAATAAGCCCGGTTCTAACTGTGGATGAAGCTGAAAAAGTAACTGAGGTACTAAATGAGTGGCACTAAATACAGCAAATATTTTCCAAAAGTCGAAGCTAACAGGAAAAATTTTGAATATTTAATTGACTGTATAAAAAAATCTTCTGATTATGATGATAAAATCAGACTGGCAAACTACGCATTAAGGTACGCAACATACCATAATACAGGATATTTTATATCTTCATTTCTTGAAAATTTTTATACCGGCTTTGCTCAAAAACTCGATTTGAACAGCTATGATATTAAATACATTCCAAACTCATTTCTTCATGTAATGACACGGGGATACAAGCGGGGCGGTCATACAAGAGTTGTCGAAAGATGGATTGATAATGCTCCGAAAAACCAAATTCACAGTGTAATATTTACAACACCGAATAATGAAGATATGAGTCCGCTGGAAAACCTTACCGGAGAGAAAAACGGAAAATGTATATATATGAATACTTCATGGAGATTAAATGAACGGGCATTAAAACTCCGTCAAATTGGAATGGAATATGAATATATCGTTTTGCATACGCATATGGAAGATCCTATTGCTACCATAGCTTTCGGAACTGAAAAATTTACCCGTCCCGTAATTTTTTATAATCATGCTTCACACATGTTTTGGCTGGGAAAAAATATTTCAGATATCGTTTTGGATATTATAAAAGATGATGATATAACCAAACGTTTAAAAGGGATTCAGAGTACTTTCCCAACGGGGATTCCAAGTTCAGATATAACAATCTCAAATTGTGATAAGGCAGAAGCAAGAAAAAAATTGGGATTACCGCAAAACAAAAAAATAATCGTATCATCCGGTAACAAATATAAATATACTCCGATTTGTAACGATAATTTTTATGATATTTTTTCTAAAATAATTGATGAAGATACATTTTGCTATATTATAGGTCTAGATAAAAACGAATGCGAATATATTTACGAAAAAAGTAACAAACATATAATTCCGCTTGGTTATATAAATTTTAATGACGGATATTCAGACTATCTGAAAGCCGCTGATTTATATCTGGATTCATATCCCCTTTGCAGTGCTACAGCTGCAATTGATGCCATATCTGCAGGCACTCCGGTATTAACATTAAAATCTGTTTATCCTCCTTTGGATTATTTAACAGGAACATCATCATATTGCCTTAATGAAGAAGATTTTATATCAAAAGCAAAAAATATATTGAGTGACAAGTATTTTGCAGCCGCTCAACTCAAAGAACTGCAGGAATCGCTTATTCGGTATCAATCAAAAAAAGCATGGAATGAAAATGTAAAAGAAATGCTGAAACATGTTCCTTCAAAACATCATGTAAAACTATCGGATGAAAATAATCAAATAAATGAAATAAATGACCTGGCAGTATTTATAAATGCCGGTCAAGACAATAGTTTTCTAAACGATTGTCCTGTTGAAATGTTTAATGAAGAAACTATAAAAAAGATACTGATTGCCCCCCCTGCTGCCGTAAAATTAAGCATTCTGGCATACTTTTATAATTCAGAGAACTGCGTTAAAGAATGTATTGAAAACATGTTAAATCAAACATTAGAGGGTATTGAAATAATTGCTGCAGATGATTGTTCTGCGGATAAAACTCTGCAAATACTGGAAAAATATGCCTCAGAAAACAACAACATTAAACTGATAAAACAAAACAAACATATGGGTAAGACTGCATTAATGAATACTGCTTTGGATTTTGTCAGAGGACAATATGTAATATTCTGTGATACAAAAAACCCTTTTAAAACAGATACCTGTAAAACAGCTTATAATCAAATACACGGAACTGACAATAATTATTTTAATTTTAAAAATAATAAAAAAGAAACAGGTAATACAATAAATGAAAATTACATATACAAACGGGAATTTTTAAATATAAACAACATCAGATATTCAGATAATTTTTATACAAGGAGAAAATAAATTTGCCAAAGGTAAGCATTATAATACCTGTTTATAACGGAGAAAAATATTTAAAACAATGTTTGGACAGCCTGCTGAATCAAACTTTATCTGATATTGAAATAATTTGTATAAATGATAATTCCAAAGACGGAAGTTTGGATATTCTGAAATCGTATGCAGACATTGATAAACGTCTCAGGATTATTAATTCAGAGATTAATCAGGGACAGAGTGTTTCAAGAAATATTGGTATAGAAAATGCTAAAAGTGATTATATCATGTTCATAGATCAGGATGACTGGTATGATATTACTGCTTGTCAAAAAGCTTTTGAGCAGATATCCCAAAATCATAATGATTTTGTAATTTTTAATTTGTGGCATCACTGGGAAGAAGAAAACAGGCATTATATTGACGAAAAAAGGCTTAAACCGTTTGCAGAAGTAATAAATAATCCGGAAATTAAACCCTATGAAGTTAACACAAATATTTTTGTAAGTGCATATATCTGGTGCGAGATTTTCAGCAAAGAATTTTTAACCAAGAATAACATCAGATTTTTTACAGAAAAGCAAGCCGATGATGTACCGTTTTTTATACATGCTATGGTATCGGCTGAATCCGTATCTGTGATTAACGAACCTTTATACCACTATCGCAGATACAAAGAATCAACAACATCTATACGAACCGATTTATGGGAATCACTGTTTACCGCAAGAAATAAGGCATATAACTTTGTTATGCAGTCACCACACAAAGAAAGTTTTATTAATCCGTTTATAGTTTACTACATTACTACAATGCTGCATTGGTACAAAAGTTTTACGGATGCCGATAAAACGATAAAAAAAGATTTCTATAACAAATTACGCAGTAAATTTCTTTTTATAAATAAAATTTATTCCAAAAATATTAAACTAATCAGAAAACAAATAAATTATAGTCTGTACAGACGAATAATTAACGAAAACTGGACTCTGTACTGCATTACCGAATTTATGCATAAAATGCTGTCCTTTAGAGAATCCGGCGATAAAACATGCTATTGCTTAATGCTTTTAGGAAGAAAAATAATATTCAGAAAAAAATATTAATCATCGCCTTTTTTCAATATTAATCTTTCCTCGCCCAATGCCGAATTAACAAGGTTTATAATTTTTTCTGCAAGGTTGATATAAATACGTCTTGAAAAATGATTTATACAGTTTGAATAATCACTGTCATCCTGTATCAAGTCAGTAAGTTCGATTATATCAATGTTATCATATTTTTTAGCAAATTCTCTGACGTATGGATTAACAATAATATGTTTTTTAACCATACCCTCATACCCTTCAAGGCATTTTTGTGTATCAATCTCACTGCCCAAAATTAAAATTAAACGGGTTTCGGGCTTAAGAGTTTCTCTAATATATTTTAAATTCTGCAACAGCAAATCTACTGGAGGATCTCCGGCAAAATTATATTTCTGGCTGAATTGTTCCAAAATTTTTCTGCTTGCTTCTTTTTGTTCTTCAGGAATGGAAGATAATGCCCTGTCCCAATTATCTTTGTTTGTAACATCACAGTTTGCATATCCATATTCCATATAATGACCGTTGTTTTTATCAATATACATTCCGAGATATGTTGCCTGTAAAATACTCAAAATAATAACATCATACTTTGGATTAAAAAATTCAGTCTTAAATTCATCCGGATGCGGATAAGGGAACTCTTTTGATAATGTTAACAGTTCTTCCATAGGCAAACGGTTTGTCTGTTCTATAAATGCCGGATGTGCATGTGATGAAATATAAACCAAATCCTTGTTCCAATACGGAAATTCCGTATCTATATTACAATCTCCGTTAATATAACAAATAGTAGAATATAAATCACACATTCCTTTGAACAAAATGTTCAGATTACTTGTTTTTTGTTCTTCTTTCTTATCTTCCGAACATATATTGTCAATAACTTCAATCCAATCGCAGACAAGGTTAAGGCTTGATGATACAGGGAAAACAATATCTATTTTCGGATGATTTAATTTTTCATATAAAAACTGTTCTACACCCATATTCATTATTCTGCATGAAAACAGGAAATGCTCTAATTCATTAGTTTGTTTATTTAAAACATAAAAACCGCTTATTCCGTAATTTCCGTATTTATCACAAACAATTATATATGCACTTTCATATACGTCCTGTTTACTAAAAATATTTTCTAATTCTGTTTTATCAATTCGTTTTTTGGTAAAGTTTAACTGGTTTGTTCTTCTTATTAGTTCTTCTATTCTGTCAATATTTTCCTGACAATCGTGTTTAATACATATTTTTATTTCACTTTTTCTTAAAAATTCTTCATTGGAACAATTTACAGCCAGTTTTTCTTTTTGTTTTCTCTCCAGAATTTTATATGACTTGAGCCGTGTATGCTCAAAATCATAAGAATTAACCAAATATAATTCTTTTGCTATTGTATTAATTTGCTCCGGATATGCAGACATAATTTTCGGACAATAAAATTTAATTTCATTTATATTTGATACATTATCATCAATAATAATAACGTTTTCTTCTCTGAGCTGCATTGCCTCAATAAGATTTTTTACCCTTTGCCCCTTTGGAGTCCAGTCAATTGAAGGAAATACAAATTTTTGCCACTGCTCATAATAACCGTTAGTAACAAATTCGGTTTTTACATTCGTATAGTCATTTTTGGAACAAATAGAGTTCATTATTCCTCTTGTTGTAAGCTCCTGAACTAACTGTAAATTTTCCGGAATAAAAGTTACATTACCTTCTGACAAAGTTCCATGCCAGAAAGTACCGTCTAAATCCCATATAACAAGTTTTGTTTTTGTTATATCAAAATCTTTAATCATATAAAATCCCTCTTAAATCACCCAAAAAGCTTTCTTATGATTACAGAATATCATAAAAGCCAATGTTTATAAATACACTGAAAAACCGATGTTTTATAATTGTATAAATTAAAAAACGCCCTTAAATTAAGGGCGTTTTTCTTATTATCTCAAGAAAATTAATTATTCATCGGATAAGCTCTGACAACCGTTACAGAACCGTCAACATTCTTACGGATAGGACCTTCAATGTCATCATCGTCAAGGTCTGCCGCAAATGCAACAGGTGTATTAACTAACGGTTTCATTGGATCTTCAGGAACCCAGTTCTTAACCCTAACGTTATCGTCGTCAGTCGGTTTGATTGGCTGATCCGGAGTCGGATCAGGTGGTGTCGGAGGATCCGGAGTTGGTGTTGGCGGTGGAACAGGTCCAGGAGTTTTGTCCGGTCCGTATAAGTATGTTGTTTTTTCTCCCGGTTGAAGAGTTGGCTGGTTGTATCCGCCGTCAGCGAGTTCATAAGTAATCTCTTCATCAGGTTTAATTGTAACAACTTTGTCATCTCTTATGCTGGTAAAGTTTGTAGTAAACTTTCTGTTCGGATAATCAAGTTTGAGGTAGTCTGTTTCAGGTCCGACATTAATGTTGTTTGCCTGAACATCACCGGTTATTGTGATTTTCTTGCCCGGAGCTACAAGGTTAATATCACTTGCGTTAGCACCGTTTACAAGTAAATCGTTCTTTGATTTTATATAAACCTGAACATTATTACCGCCGGGTGAAAGTTTTGGAGTTTCCAGTTTGGTAATTGTTCCGCCGTCAATTGTCAAATAATCATGATTTGAAGGAATATCAGCCGGAATATGTGTATAATTTTCCATTATATCAATAACAGTATTATCTGTTGTATTTGTTGTTCCTTTTATACCGCCGATATAACCTGCTGATTTGAATTGGTATGTATCAGCCTTTATAACAGCTTTGCCGTCAGAAAGAATATTTCCGCCGTAAGAACGGGTGCTGTCAACACCTTTTCTTGCTTCGTAATTAATATTTTTAGCTTCTGTATCAATAGTAGTCATAATATGACCTGCTGTTGTTTTAGCATTAATGTCACCGCCAACAGTCAGTTTACCGCTAAGTAAATATCCCTGATATGGTGCTGCATTGTTTGTAATTTTATAGTTACCGATGTGAATATTCTGTGATGCATCAATATCCAAATTGCCACCGATATTTGTATCACCTATTACATGAACATAATGGTTAAATTTGTTTGAATAAATCGGTTCAATTCCTGTAGTAGTTAATTTAGCATCTCCGTCAACAGTAACATTGCCGATATCTACAAAACCGCCATCATTTGACATATTTGCGTTTCCGGTAACATAAGAATGTCTTACCATAAGTTGTTCGCCATGTCCTTTGGTGTCCATATCACCGTCAACAGTAAATGTTTTGCCATTTGATGTTTCATTGATTCTAACCCATCCGCCGGTTTCAGAGGTTAAATTACCTTTGATTGAACCTCCGTCTTCAACAGCGAAAGCACCAACATCATTTGTAATAACTACATCGCCGTTTATATCCATTGCTGTTAAACGTGTAACTGCTTTATTTGCAACCGGGGATGCAAGACCTGCTGCTATATAATCTGCACCGTTTGCAGTAACAAGTTTTAATGTATTTGCTTTAACTGCAGAATTTACACCTGTAATTTTCGGAGCAAATATATTAAAATCGCCGCCTACAGAGAAATTTGAATCTTTTATTTGTACCTGAATCAAATCAGGAGTGCCGTTTGTTCCCCAGTCATCACTTTTTAATTTTGTATAAGTACCGTCAGTAATATTGTTTACATTAACATTTGACATGTCTTTTGTTGTAATCATGGTATCACCGGCAGTTGTAAATTTAGCACCGTCAAATAATACACCGTTCGGGTTAGATATAATTAATTTGCCAATGCCGCTATCTGCGTTTACCCTACCATAAATTCTGGACATATTATTGTTTACGGTATTCAAAATTGTTAAATTGTTTGCAGTACCTACAGTATTAAAATTCATTGTTTCGTTACTGTTAAGGTTTAATGAATCCCATTTTACATGCGTATTTGCATTAAAGTTTAAGTCAACCTGGTTTGTGCCGGGGACAACGTTTTGCAGACCGCCTGAATGTGAATCAATGACTGCACCGCCTAATCCGCCACCTAATCCGGTGTCTATTGATGCGACGGAAATTTGCATTGTTGCGAATAATGTACTTAAAGCTATTGCTGATAATTTCTTGAGATTTTTCATACACAACTTCCTTCTATTTTGACTATTGTCACATTTATATTCTACTATTAACAAAAATCAAAAATAAAATATTTGTGTATTTCTTTTGAAATTTCCTTCAAATTGTTACAAAAATTAATAAATTATTTGTTTCATAACAAAAAATTTTAAATAAATTAACTTTTATAGACCAGATGGTCTATATACATAAAAAAATTCCAATCCAATGATTGATGAATATTGACATAATAAGGTTTATAGTACATGTGGGGAGAGGTAGAATCAAATCTGCTCTCATAAAAATGGTAAGTAAAAATGAACATGTCAAGCTTGGATATAACATTACACAGAATCCAGTCGATTGAAAACCAATTTCAGTCACTTCTATCTTATGGTGTCCAAAAACCTGCAGAGGATTTCCAAAAGATACTGGATTCTTCAATTGAAAATAAAAAGAATCCAAACCCGACATCAAGAAGCGAAATTAACGATTTAATCGACAAATATTCCGCAGAAGCAGGACTTGATGTTGATTTTGTAAAAGCAGTAATTAATCAGGAATCCGGTTTTAATCCGAATGCAACTTCCAAATGCGGTGCAATGGGATTAATGCAGCTCATGCCGGGAACTGCTCAGGGCTTGGGAGTTACAAATGCTTATGATCCCGAGCAAAATATTCAGGGCGGAACAAAATATCTGAAAGGCCTGCTTGACAGATTTGACAATAACAAATCTCTTGCCCTTGCCGCATACAATGCAGGCCCGAATGCAGTTAAAAAATACGGCGGAATTCCTCCTTATCAGGAAACACAAAATTATGTAAAAAGTGTTTTGTCAAAATATGACAGAATGAAAGGAGAAGGATAAGGGCAAATGCATTACAATTTAAGTACGACTCATACAAAATATAAGGGGGAAAACAAGTGATTTTACGAGGATTAGAATCTTGTGCAAATGGCATGCTTGCCCTTATGGACATGAACGATAATACTGCAAATAACCTGGCTAACGTTAATACCGTAGGTTATAAAAAAGGTTCAATAAAATTTAAAGATATATTGGAATCCGCTGTTTATACACAATCCGAATCAATATTAAGAAACGATTCTACAAGATATCTGGGTAATTTAAGTGTCGGAAGTACCGCACTGCAGTACACTCACGATTTTTCTCAGGGTGCATTAAACCAGACCGACAACCCTTACGATTTGGCAATAGAAGGTGACGGTTTCTTTAAAATACAAGATGTTGACGGAAAAATATTCTATACAAGAAATGGCTCATTCACCAAAAACGACCAGGATTATTTGGTAACAAAACAGGGTGAATATGTTTTGGATATAAATAACCGAAGGATAAGAATGATTCCGGAGGATTTAGACCCCGATTTAATCAGAGATAAAGTTCAGATTATTATCGGAGAGCAAGGTACAATCGAGATGAACGCAGGACTTCAGAAAGTACCTATGCAGACAATCGGTGTATGGGATTTTTCCAATAAGGATGATTTGTTTGAAATAAGTGATACCAGATTCATACCGCAAACACCGGAAGAAAATCCCGAACTTCGTTCCGAAAAATTTGTAATTCAGCAGGGCATGCTCGAACTTTCAAACTCTAATGTTATCAGAGAAATGATTAATACAATAAGCACTCAGAGAAACTACGAAAGTCTTGCAAAAATTGTCAGAACTAATAATGAAACCCTTGATACTGCCGTTGCTCTGGGCAGAATAAGACAAAGCTAGTAATGCTTCTTAAAGGTTTATATTTTATTTACCCCATCCTGAAATATTAATTTTTTGTTTATTTTTTAAGGTTTCCTTGAAAACAATGCTTTAATGATAATGTAAGAAAAGTGAATAAAAATAAGGAGACATAAAAATGGCAAAAACAATAGGTATTGACTTAGGTACAACAAACTCAGTCGTAGCAGTTATGGAAGGCGGCAAACCAACCGTTATAGCAAACGCAGAAGGTATGAGAACAACTCCTTCTATCGTTGGTTTTTCAAAAACAGGTGAAAGATTAGTCGGTCAGTTAGCAAAAAGACAGGCAATTCTTAACCCTGATAAAACAATCGCATCTATCAAACGTCACATGGGCGAAGATTATAAGAAAAATATTGACGGAAAAGATTACACTCCGCAAGAAATTTCAGCAATGATTTTGAGAAAATTAGCTGATGATGCATCTAATTATTTAGGTGAAAAAGTTACATCTGCAGTTATCACAGTTCCAGCTTACTTTAACGATGCACAAAGACAAGCAACAAAAGATGCAGGTAAGATTGCAGGCTTAGATGTTCTTCGTATCGTTAACGAACCTACAGCAGCAGCTCTTGCTTACGGCTTGGAAAAAGATAAATCGGAAAAAGTTCTTGTATTCGACTTAGGCGGCGGTACTTTCGATGTATCTATTCTTGAAATCGGCGACGGTGTACACGAAGTTCTTTCAACATCAGGTGATACTCACTTAGGCGGTGATGACTTCGACCAAAAAATCATTAACTGGATTTGCGAAGAATTCAAAAAACAGGAAGGCATGGACTTAACAGGTGACAAACAGGCTATGCAGCGTATTAAAGAAGCTGCTGAAAAAGCTAAATGCGAACTTTCTTCAGTTGTTGAAACAACTATCAGCTTACCTTATATCACAGCTGATGCTAACGGTCCTAAGCACCTTGAATTAACTCTTTCAAGAGCAAAATTTGAAGACCTTTCAAGAGATTTGTTAGACAGATGTAAAAAACCTGTTGAACAGGCATTATCAGATGCAGGTTTGACAAAGAACGATATTAACGAAGTTGTTTTAGTCGGCGGTTCTACCCGTATTCCTGCTGTTCAACAATTAGTAAAAGAATACACAGGTAAAGAACCTAACCAATCAGTTAACCCTGATGAAGTTGTTGCAGTTGGTGCAGCAGTTCAGGCAGGTGTTCTTGCAGGTGAAGTTAAAGATATCGTATTGTTGGATGTAACTCCGTTAACACTTGGTATTGAAACGTTAGGCGGTGTTATGACAGCTCTTGTTCCAAGAAACACTACAATCCCTGTTTCTAAATCACAGGTATTCTCAACAGCAGAAAATAACCAATCCGCAGTTGATATCAACATCTTACAGGGTGAAAGACCAATGGCAAGCGATAACAAATCTTTAGGTATGTTCAGACTTGAAGGTATCGCTCCTGCTATGAGAGGCGTTCCTCAAATCGAAGTTACATTTGATATTGATGCTAACGGTATCGTTAACGTTTCTGCTAAAGATAAAGATACAGGCAAAGAACAAAAGATTACAATTACAAACTCTTCTAACTTGTCTGAACAAGATATTGATAAGATGGTTAAAGAGGCAGAAGCTAACGCAA
>JAEEHV010000072.1 GCA_016280955.1 Candidatus Gastranaerophilales bacterium
ATGAGTGTGCAAGGATGCACATGAGAAAAAATAGCCAGAAAGGAGTATCACATGGCACTTACTATTAACACAAACCTCTCATCTATGATTGTACAGTCAAATTTGACTAAAGCAACTTCATCACTTAATCGTGCAATTGAGAGAATGACAACAGGGTACAAGATTAACCACGCTGCTGATAATGCTGCAGGTTATTCTATCGCAAGGAATTGGGAAGCTAGATTGGGTTCTTTGGACGTAGCTGCTGACAATGCTGCAACAGGTGCAGACATGTTATCTACTTTGGAAGACCACTATCAACTCGTTTCTACTCACATTCAACGTGTGAGAGACCTTACTGAACAAGCTGCTAACGGCACTTACGGTTCTCAGTCATTAAAAGCAATTAAATCAGAAATCGTTGCAAGACTTGAAGAAGTTGACCGTATTGCTGCTAACTGCGAATTCAGCGGTCAGTTCATGATGGACGGAACGATGTCTTCTATTGCTATTCAGGTTGGTATCGACGGTAATTCAGCTAAATCACAAATCACATTATCTGATACCTTATTTGCAAAAGGTAACATCTCTTCTTTGTTTACTGTTTCTGAAAAAACTGTTAACGGTGAAACTGTTCCCGCTTACAAACTTCAGGAAAAAGTTACAGACAAAGGTACTTTTGAAAGCCTTGAAGAAGCAAGAAGAGACAAACTCGCTGCAGATTGTGCAGGTTTAACTGATGGTACAACTGCTGCATCTATGCTTAGCTACATTGATGATGTTATCAACACTATTTCTAATCGTGTAACAACTTTAGGTGCTGCTCAGAACAGAATTGAATCTGCTATCGAATCAATCGGTGTTCAGTCTGAAAACATTACATCTTCACTTTCAACACTGAGAGATGCTGATGTTGCTACTGAATCTTCCAACTACATCAAAGCTCAGATCTTACAACAAGCATCTGCAACTTTACTTGCTACAGCTAACCAAACACCAAGTATAGCATTAAATTTACTTTAATTTTCTTTAATTAGAACGGAATCGGAATAAAAAATGCCTGAAAGGAGTATGTATCATGGCAATTACAATTAACACAAACCTATCCTCAATGATCGTACAAAACAATTTAGCTAAATCAACAAGCCAGTTGAATAATGCGATTGAACGTATGACTACAGGGTACAAAATCAACCATGCTTCAGATAATGCTGCTGGTTATTCAATTGCAAGGAATTGGGAAGCTCAAATCAGTTCTCTTGACATTGCCGCAGATAATGCTGCAACCGGTGCAGATATGATGTCTACTCTGGAAGAAAACTATGCACTTATTTCTTCTCACATTCAACGTGTCAGAGATTTGACAGAGCAGGCTGCTAACGGTACCTATGGTGAGCAATCACTAAAAGCAATTAAGTCTGAGATTGTTGCAAGACTCGAAGAAGTTGACCGTATCGCTGCTAATTGCGAATTTGGCGGACAATACATGATGAATGGTTCAATGACTAATATTGCTATTCAGGTTGGTATTGACGGAAGTGCTTCAAAATCACAAATCACACTCGACAACAGCTTATTTGCTAAAGGCAATGTTTCAGCATTGTTCCAATCAGCTGCTAAGACTGTTAACGGTGAAAGCATTCCGGCATACAATCTGGAAACATTGGTAACTGGAAACGGCAGTTTTGCAACCGTTGAAGAAGCAAGACGTGACAGGCTTGCTGCAGATTGTGCAGGTTTAACTGATGGTACAAGAGCTGCATCAATGCTGACATACATTGATGATGTTATCAATACCATTTCAAGCCGTGTAACGACATTAGGTGCTGCTCAGAACAGAATTGAGTCTGCAATTGAATCAATAGGAGTTCAGTCGGAAAACATTACATCTTCACTTTCAACACTGAGAGATGCAGATGTAGCTACAGAATCTTCAAATTACATAAAGGCACAAATTCTGCAGCAGGCTTCCGCAACATTGCTTGCTACTGCGAACCAGTCACCAAGCATTGCACTGAACTTACTATAATTAAGAGGAAAGATGAACGAATCATCTTTACATTTACTCTAAACAAAAGCAAGGACAAAATCCTTGCTTTTCTTTTTATTGATACTGTATTTATGAAATATTTTGATAAATCATGCCCATGCATGCCATTCAAAACAAAAAACCGATTTTATTGCAGAAATAAACCAACAAATCGTAATTAATATAACAACACACATACTTAGCGATATATTAAGTATATTTTGATAAAAAATTTGTGTCAATATAAATACATTAATTCTATATTAATCAGAATATCGTTACAAAAATTTACAATTTTTCTTCTTAATATTTTTGGCAATTTTAGCATTTAATTTGTCATAAAAAACTAATATTTAAAATTTGCAGATAAAAATATACAAAAGTTTCTTTACTTAAAAAAAATATTCAAAAATTCGTCTTTACATTCTCTTAACATTTGAGTATTTTTAGGCAATTTCTAAATTTGACTGCTTTTAAATATATATAGTAGTTGTTATAATCAACTTGGTTAGAATATGTGTACAGTGACGTATGATTAACAAAATCGGTGTAGAAAACAGTAGCGAAAGACAAAATAGCATAATAACCCAACAACAAAACGGAAGGGTTTATAATGATCCCAGCTTTAAGGGTGTGGGGGGTATTGTTTTGCTTGGCTTGCAGAAGTGTGAGCAAGTTCCGATGATTAACGTTGCCGTAATTGACATGCTTTCCGCTATTTTACCCCGTACCATAGTCGAATCCATGACTAACTGGTTTGCCGGCTTTGAAGCTCTCAGACGTGAATCATCCGGCTTGATTGTAAACTGTTTGATACCGAGTTTTATTACTTTGGGAATTGCAAAGTGCTTAAACCCTATCTTTATGCCGAAGGGTGTTAACATGTCCAGAAGCTGGGCTGACAGAGATTTACTGCAAAAAGCTGCAGAATACTATGATAAATCATCCGGTGATAAAGTAAAAGAATCCATAAAAACATTAATCGGTAATATTGAAGGTGTAGATGGCAAAGACAGAATTAAATTTTCTGAATCTGAAGCTATAAAAGCTGACATTGATAACTATTCAAAACAACTTGCCGAAATTTCCCGTAAGAAGATTAAGAACTGGGAAATGAGAAAAGAAGTCGGCAATATAGTTAAAGAAATGGTTGAAAAAACCAAAGTTTCCGAAAACATTAAAGTCGAAAACGTTAGTGCATCTTCCGTACAAAGCATGCTTGAAGATACTGTTAAATTCTTCAGAGAATTTCAGCGGACAGACGGAAAAATGTCGATTATGGATTTTGCCAAAAAGAATAAAACCATGGTAAGAACTAAGAGCCTTATGGGTTTGGCAGTAGTTCTTCCGCTTGCCGCATCGATGCAATATATAAACAGATGGATAACAGGCAAACTTTCCGGAACAAAAGGTGCTCCGATATATGATGATTTTGGCAAAGGTCAGAACATAGAAGAAAATCCTGAAGCTAAGAAGGGATTATTGAAACAGAAAATTATTTCAATATCTTCTATGATTGCTGTTTCACTGCTCTCGCTGACAAAAATGCCTACATGGAGAATGCTTGATTTTAAAGGCATGTTCCCGACTATGGATCAGGCAAGAATTATATCAACCACAACATTTGCATCACGTATGGCTGCCGCAGATGATAAGAACGAACTTGCAGAAGCTACCGTAAGAGATATCGCTACATTTGCAAGTTTGTACTACCTTGGCGATGTAGCAGCTAAAGCTGCAGCAACTATTATACAAAAGAAAACCGGCACTGTTCTTCTGAATGATATGAAACCGTTTGGCAAAGATGAAAAACCGGGTATCTTGAAGAAATTTAAACATTGGATGAAAGATGTTAACGTCAAAGCATCTAATGAAGTTATCGGAAAGAAAGCTGTTAACTATCGTTCTTATTGTCAGGTAACAAATTTGGGTGTATCATTGGCATTGTTAGGGTTAGTAATTCCGATATTTACACGTCGAAATACAAAAAGAAAACATGAAAAAGCACTAAAACTTGCTCAGGAACATAATCAGGTGCAAGCGCAAACTGATAACAAAGAAAACAAAGAAGAAACGGTTACACCGTTAAATGTTCAATATTCAAAACTGACAGCAGGCTTCAGGTCAGAAAGAAACAAAAAAACAGCATAAACAATTTTAATAAATAGCAAAACAAAAAGAAAAAATGAACGTACAACCAATCTCACAAAAGAATAATACACAAGCAGAACCGCATTTTAAAGGTGCGATTGATACAACACTGCGTTATTTGGCAACCAATCAGGCTGTCGGTGCTAACCTTATGGATTTTTGTGCGATGGTTGCGCCCAGAACAATCAATGACGGTGTAAAACGTGGACCGGCTGCAGGTATGGAAACCGGCAGACGTGAAATTATGGGTACTGTTAACGATTCATTTGTCGGTTTATACGGTGCCGCTGCAGGTGCATTGATTGCAGGTGCCCTGACTTCTAAGTATCAGACAAAAGTAAATCGTATGTTTACTGCTCCGGATACTTTGCACATACTTGCCGATAACAAGTCTAATCAGATTAAGAATAATACATCACAACTTGAATACTTAAAAACTACACTGAACCATGTAAGAGGATATAACCCCGGTGCAACAAACAATGCTGACGGATATGTTAAACTGAACGAAAAAACCGTTAACACCGTTGCTGAGTATTTTGATGAACTTTTGAATAAAAAAGTAAACTTCAAAGAATGGATTGAGACTAAGTCCGACAAATCAAGAACCGCACTGATGAACACAATTATTGCGGATATTGGTGCCGAATCCGATATTATTTTGGAATCTACGGATAAGAAGATACAAAGCAAAACAAATCTTAAATCATTATTGAATGACATATTTATTGTTTCTGATTCATTTAATGGTGATAAGGTTAAAGAAGCATTTGAAGAACAAATTCGTTCCGGCAAAGGCATAAAAGAAAATACATTCATCAAGGGTGTTGATAAATTTATGAAAACCAGAGCCGGTATGGGCTTTGCAATAGCATCTGCCGTTGGTTTATCAGTTCAGCCGATAAATATGTACCTAACAAAATTAAAAACAGGTTCTGACGGTTTTGTCGGTGTTGAAGGTCGTTCAAAAGATAACAGTGCTTCCTTCTGGGGATTAAAGAGTGTAAGCTGTGCTGCATTCCTGAGTATGGTATTAAGCACTCTTAATATTAACCCGCTTAAATTCACACCTAAGAAGTTTATGGATAAGATGTTCTTCTCCGGAAAACTTCCGACAATTAACCAGTTAAAGGGTATTTACGGCATTACTATTATTTCCAGAATATTCTCTGCCCGTGATAAAGATGAACTCAGAGAAGTACTGACGAAAGATACTCTCGGATTCTTAAGCTGGCTTGTTTTGGGCGACTTTGTAAACAGAATGGCTGCTAACAAACTTGATACAAGTGTTCTGAACTTTAAGAAAACAAATGAAAAAGTCGGTTACTGGAAGAAGATGTTTAACGCAAAACTCAAGACAAGAGATGAAATTCTGATTCAGACATTGTCAGAAAACTCAAAAGACTTCTCACCGGTTAAAACAGAAAACGGTAAAGTTACAGCAAAATCATTCAAAGAAATGCTGAAAGAACTTGACGGATTGAAAGACGAAGCTCTGAAGAAAGCAACCAAGAAACGTCTTGGTGCCTTGAATAAAGCACAAATGGCAGGTTATCTGTTCTCCGGTCTTGTTCTTGGTCTTGGTATTCCAAACCTCAATATATACATCACAAACAAACTTGATAAGAAACACAAAGCAGAACTCGCTAAACAGCAGAATAATATACAAGCTTAAATAAACCAATATTAAAAAATCCAAATATTTAAGACTTGATTTGATGTATAATATTTTTATGCGGAAAAATAATATCGGATTGCTATTTATATTACCTGCACTGATTGGAACTATAATATTTATTGTTATTCCGATTTTTTGCAGCTTTGCTCTCAGTTTTACGGATTGGGATTTGCTCAACGAGATTAATTATGTCGGACTTGAAAACTATAAAGCCGTTTTATCTCAAAAAGAATTTTTGCAAATACTGATTAATACATTTGTTTATGCAATATCTACAACCATTTTTGCAGTGGTAATTCCGTTAATTATTGCTGCCGCATTAAACACAAAAATCAGAGGCAGTGAGACCTTTAAAACAATATATTTTCTGCCCTTTATAACTCCGGCTGTCGTAATTGCAATTGTCTGGGGCTGGATATTTGATCCTAATATCGGCGGAGTAAATATGCTGCTTAAAACTCACTATACCTGGCTTTTTGATACGGCTCTTGCAATGCCCGTTCTGATATTTGTTTCCGTATGGAAACTCATCGGCTACAATGTTGTTTTATACCTGACAGGATTCTCAACAATCGATAACAGTCTTTACGAAGCGGCAAAAATAGATGGAGCAGGGGTAAATGATACTTTCTTCAAAATTACATTACCGCTTTTAAAACCTACAACATATTTTGTTATGCTTGTTACTCTGATTTCTTCGTTCCAGATTTTTGATTTGATTTATGTTATGACTTCCGGCGGACCTCAGGATTCTACAAATGTTATTGTTTATTCAATATACAAATATGCTTTTGAATATTTTGATGTCGGAAAATCATGTGCTTTGGCATATATTTTGTTTGTTATTATATTTATACTTGCACTTTTGCAAAAAAAACTTGCAAAAGAAAGCTGATACCAAACTTTTATATTTACCCCTTTTATGGTATAATGAAGGTCAGTATATAAACCAAATCTCATACAAATTGATTATTGGTTAAATAAACCGAATATTGTATAATATAGCTAATGAATTGTATTTTATAAATAAGAAAGGAATAATAAAATGAGCTTCGCAAGTTATGTACCTACAGTAATCGAACAGTCTTCAAGAGGTGAAAGAGCATTTGATATCTTCTCAAGATTGTTAAGAGAAAGAATCATTTTCTTAGGAACAGCCATTGATGATATGGTAGCAAACTTAATTGTTGCGCAAATGCTGCTTTTAGACAGCGAAAACCCTGAGAAAGATATAATGCTTTATATTAACTCACCCGGAGGAAGTGTTACTGCAGGTTTGGCAATATATGATACAATGCAGCACATAAGAGCTGATGTTCAGACTATATGTTTAGGTCAGGCAGCTTCAATGGGTGCATTCCTGTTATGTTCAGGTACAAAAGGCAAGAGAATGGCTCTTCCTCACTCAAGAGTACTTATCCACCAGCCTTTAGGCGGTGCTCAAGGACAAGCAACAGATATCGAGATTCAGGCTCAGGAAATCTTAAGAATTAAAAAGACCTTAAATGAAATCATGGCTTCCAATACAGGTCAATCAATCAAGAAAATTGAAAAAGACACAGACCGTGACTACATCATGACTCCTCAGGAAGCTCTTGAATACGGTATGATTGATAAAGTTATTACTAAAGAATCATAACAACTTGAAATGGGTTGTTTTTATAATGGAAAACGGAAAATTATAAACGGAAAAAATAGTGCTATAAACGATTTTCTCTTTTACATTTTCAATTTTCCATTAAAGAAGGAGGCACTATGCCGGCAAACGACAGACTAAAATGTTCATTTTGCGGTAAAACGCAAGATCAGGTAAAAAAATTAATAGCAGGCCCTGACGTATTTATTTGTGATGAATGCGTTGAACTTTGTAATGAAATACTGGACGAAGAATTTTTTGACCAGAAAGATAGCGATGGAGAAAAAGATACTAAAAAAAGCGGAAAAGGAAAAGATAAAAAATCTGAAGAAGAAAACAAACCGATTCCAAAACCGCATGAAATAAAAGCATATTTAGACCAGCATATTGTAGGTCAGGATGATGCAAAAAAAGTTCTTTCCGTTGCTGTTTATAACCACTATAAACGTCTTAAACATAATGTAAGCAGTGATAAGGATGATGTTGAAATCCAGAAATCAAATATTCTGCTTGTAGGTCCGACCGGTTCAGGTAAGACTTTACTTGCTCAGACATTGGCAAAAATGCTTGATGTACCGTTTGCTGTTGCAGATGCTACAACTTTAACAGAAGCCGGTTATGTCGGTGATGATGTTGAAAATATTTTACTTCGTTTATATCAGAATGCTGATTATGACGCAAAAAAAGCTGAAAAAGGTATTATTTATATAGACGAAATTGATAAGATTGCAAGAAAATCCGAAAATACTTCAATTACAAGAGATGTATCCGGGGAAGGTGTTCAGCAGGCTTTATTAAAACTTATTGAAGGTACCATATCAAACGTTCCTCCTCAGGGTGGCAGAAAGCATCCTCAGCAGGAAGTTATTCAGATTGATACAAAAAATATTCTGTTTATAGTTGGCGGTGCATTCGTTGATTTGGATAAGATTATTGAACACCGTGTCAAAGACGGCAACTCAATCGGATTCGGTAATGTTGCTCAAACACAGGCAGAAAAAGAACAGGCATCTTCAAAATTGCTTAAAAAACTGCAGCCTGAAGACTTGCTTAAATTCGGTTTGATTCCTGAATTCATCGGTCGTGTTCCTGTATTTGCAGTTTTGGATGCTCTTGATGAAGATACTCTGAAAATGATTCTTACCGAACCCAAGAATGCGGTTTTGAAACAGTATAAAAAACTTCTTGAAATGGATGATGTCGAACTTGACTTTGAACCGGAAGCTATTGATTTGATTGCACAAAAAGCAATTAAACGTAAAACCGGGGCAAGAGCATTACGTTCAATAGTGGAAGAACTTATGTTGGATATTATGTACGATATTCCGTCAAAACACGATATTAAGAAGTTTACAATAACAAAAGAAATGGTGGAAAAACAGGAAGAAAAAGAAAATGCAGCAACAGCCGAGCTGATACAACTTCCTAAACCAAAAGAAAAAGAAAGTGCATAATAAAAAATACCTCACCGGAAAAGTGAGGTATTTTTTTTATAAAACGAAAAATGAACTGTTTGTTGTATAATATACCTATGGGGATGAGAAGGTTTATAATATTTGCTTTTATTTATGTATTATTTGTAATGCCTTGCTTTGCAATAAAAATCGGGCTGCAGACTCAAGTACATAAAACTTTTGTCGGTGCTTCAACAAAAGCTCAGATTATTGATGCCCGAACGAATAAACCTCTTTATGAAATGGAAAAAATGAAGGGGTACGAACTTAAGCCTTATCATGGAATAATTGCGATAAAAATAGACGGACAATATCGCAAGATTAAAACCAATCAAATCATAATTAAACCTGAGGAAAACGGTTTTGTAAGTGTTAAAAGGAAATGGTACAGAGGACATTTTAAGATTATAAACGATAACAATTCCCTGACCGTAATGAATGACATACCTCTTGAACTATACATAAGAGGTGTTGTACCATCTGAAATGCCTTCAAGATGGGAACACGAAGCCCACAAAGCACAGGCTATTGCAGCACGAAGTTATGCAGTTGCAAATATGGGTAAAAGGGGTAAATATGGTTACGATTTAAAAGATACTCCCGAAGATCAGGCATACGGCGGAGCATCAGTTGAAACGGTTCAGACAAATAGTGCCGTAACTGAAACGGAAGGAATTGTATTAGTTTGCCAGGGAAAAATTGTTCCCGCATATTATTCCGCATCAGCCGGCGGTAAAACCGTTAATGCAAGTCAGGTTTGGACAAAAGATTTGCCGTTTATAAAATCCGTTCCGTCGTTTGATGACGGAGTCAAAAAGAACGGGCACGGTGTCGGCATGAGTCAGCACGGGGCAAATAATCTGGCAAAACGAGGGTATAACGGATATCAAATTCTTAAATATTTTTATGCAAATACGAAATTTGCAAGGTTAAAGGGATAGACGAAATGAAAACAGCACAGGTAAATCAGGATAAAATTGTCATAAAAGAAGTTGAAGATATAAAATTAGACGGGCGTAAAGGTGCGATTGTAAGAGTTCTCGGGTGCGGTCTTTGCGGTTCGGATATTGTTAAATTCAGAGAAAAAATTGTTCATGACGGTGCTGTTTTAGGTCACGAAATCGTTGCAGTTATAGATGCAATAGATTCGGATACCAATTTTAAAAAAGGCGATAAAATTGTAACTTCGCACCATATTCCCTGCGGGAAATGCACATATTGCAGACACGGAAATGTTTCTATGTGTGAGCATTTTAAATCTACAAATATACGTCCCGGCGGATTCAGCGAGAAAGTTTTTGTTTCGGAAGAACATCTGCAAAATGTAGCACACCTTGTGCCGGAGGATATAACGGATGAAGAGATATCATTTTATGAACCGCTCGGGTGCTGCGTAAGGGCAATAAAAAGATGCGGTTTAACGGAAGGTGATAACGTTCTTGTAATCGGTTTGGGTTCTATCGGACTTCTTATGGGTGAAGGAATTAAGGCTCTTGGATATAAAGTTTACGGATGTGATTTGATTGAGGACAGAATTGCTCTCGGAAATAAATTAGGAATAGAATCATACAGTTCGCGTGATTTGGAAGAATTTGATAAAGTGATTCAGGGAAAAAGCTCCGGAATAGATGCTGTATTTATGACCTCAGGTGCGGATAAAGCACTGGATGTCGCATTAAGGGTTGTGAGAAAAGGCGGTAAAATTCTAGTATTTTCAAGCACTCCTAAAAATTCCGGCTATCCGAATAATGAAATTTATTATAAGGAATTAACTGTTTTAGGAAGTTATTCACCATCACCAAAGGACTTGAAGGACTCTTTTGATTTACTCACTTCACACAAAGTTAACGTGAAAGGTTTAACTACAATTTACCCTTTGGAAAAAGTTCAGCAGGCATTCGACGATACTGTTGCTAACAAAATTTTGAAAGCATATATAAAAATTTCATAAACAATTTCTCTTGACATAAGAATATGAGCATGTATTATTGAGTTATGAATTGCGGGGGTAATTCAGTGGTAGAATGCCTCCTTGCCAAGGAGGATGTCGCGAGTTCGAGCCTCGTCTCCCGCTCCATAATTAACAAAACGGTTATTTAATAAAAAATTGAACACTGAAGTAAGCACTACGCTTACTTCTTTGTCTTTATAGATAAAGTTCGAACCTAAAATTTTCAAAATTGCTCGTTTTTTCTTCGGACTTGCCTTTAAAAACTCACTACGAGCGTGTTTGCAGAAGTTTTCCAATAAGTTCGAACCTTCATCAAAATTTCTTGAAGTGTTGTTGATTGACTTCAGTTTTTCAATCAATTTATCTTTTTCGTCATGCCAGCGATTGTGTTTTTCTAACCATTCTTCCTGCGATATATTACCATCTAATTTATCAGTATATAAATTATCTAATCTTGCCTGAAGTTTTAATATTTGCTGTTGAACTTCTTCTAAACTTACTTCTTCGTAGTCTGATTTCAGTTGCCGTATTTCCTTAACAGCCTTTTTAATTTCCTCAAATAATCCTTTATCAGGGTCTGGTAATTTATCAATCAATTCTAAAAATACTTCATCAAGTTTTTCTTCCCTAATGTAATCTTTCTTGCAAGTACCACCACGTTTTCCTGTGCAATGGTAATAAACATATTTGCCTTTTTTGAGTTCTGCCGTTAATTGGCAGCCACAATACCCACACTTAATCATTCCTGCGTATGCAAATTCCACATCATGATTTCTTGCTTTACTATCATTAAACATTCTTTGAACACGATTAAAAGTTTCTATGTCAATAATAGGTGTGTGTTTACCCTGATAAATAACACCATTAATTTTCATCTTACCTATATAAAATACATCTTTTAAAACAAACAACAAACGGGGTTTTGAATAAGGTCTTCCTTTGTGATTAAAACCTTCATTATATAATTTTGTTCTTAGTTCATCAACAGAATAAGCACCTGTTGAATATAATTCAAATAAACGTTTTACAAACTTTGATTTTTCTTCATCAACATAAATTTCTTTTTTCTTGGTTTCCTTGTTCGTATCGTTGTAATAACCTACAGGTGCTTTATGAGGATAACCACCTTCACGTATTTTTTCTTCTCTACCTTTCAGGACTTCTTCACGCAAGTTGTCAAGATAGTTTTTTGCAAGCAGAACTTTAAAACCATGAACAAGTTTTTCATGGCTTGTTGAATCTTTGCTTAAAATTACACGTTCTTTTACAAGGTGGACAACAAGGTTAAAGTTTTCTGACAAGTCATCTAGAACAACATAGTCTTTAAAATTCCTGTATATACGGTCGGTTTTTTCAACAAATACATCTTTAATGTCGTACTGCTTAATATATGCAAGCATTTCATTATATACTTTTCTACCAACCTTGCCACCTGTTTTATTTTCAACAAATATTTTTTCTATTCTAATACCTGACTGTTCAGAATATTGCTTAAACAGTTCTATTTGTGCAGGTATTGAAAAACCTGTATCTTCTTGTTTTTTTGATGATACACGTGCGTATGCTACTGCTAATTTCATATGATTATCCTACCATAAATTTCTTAATATTAGTCACTACAAGTATAAATGTTTATTAAATCAGTGTAAAAATTTACTATTTTTTCCCGAGTTATTTGTTCTTGTTCGGTTGGTTGTATAAGTTTTAATCTTAATTTTGTTGTTGGTTTAAAAGAGATTATTTTATTAGAATTCTCTTTTTCAACAGCGAAAGTGTATTCATCAGATAAGTCTGTTGAACAAATTAATTCGTTATTTTGGTTGTTATTTAATTCTTTCGCTTTATTATTTGACATTGTTCTCAATTTTGTTGTTTCTGAATAGCCCATAAATATTGACTTTTTCGTAGGGGGTACCTATGCTTAATAAGGGGTAAATAGAAGATACTAGAAGATATTTAAACCCATTTGCGTTGTAATAAAAATCTTCTTTAATCAACAAGCAGTTAAATTGTTTTTACTCATTTGGGGCTTATTTGTATTAACATTTATATTGAATGTACTTTTGTTGTTATTCCGAGCCAGTTTCATTAATTTTCTAATTTTTTTAATTTGCTCTTTATCTTCAATTTTTTGGACGTTATTAATTTTATGTAACTTGTTATCAAAATCACTCAGGTTAATGGTAGCATCAAAACTGAAGAAGTCTTTGTTCTTTTTTAAACTTCTAAGGGTTGTTATATCTTTTTCTGACAGCAAGTTCTCAAAAACTTCTTGATTCGGAAATTTCAAATCTTTTTTTGTGAAACAGAAAATTCCGTAACTTTCATCCTGCTTGTTGCTAAAGAAGGTTTTTCCACTGATATCAATACCGTTTAAAGAACCTGTAATTAAATCTTCTTCCAAAATCGGATTAGCAATTATGCCATTCAAGATTAGCGTTCTTTTCTTTTTGTTGTTCTTTTTAAATGAAAATTGTCCTGTAAATCTTACAGTTAATGTACTTGAATCATTAATATTATTGCTTGACATATTATAGTTTCCTTTCTTTATTGCCTATATACCTTAATTTTGCTGAAAATAAGGTGGCAAATATTCGTCATCCACAAGTTCATAAACAGGGTCAACTAATACTTCACCTAATTCTTCCAACTCGTTCAACCCTTTTTTGATATCTTCTTCTGACCATCCTGTCAGTGTTTGAATATCATCTACATAGAAAGAGGTATCACCCTGATACACTAAACAAGCAAGATACACTCCTGCTGTATTTGGAGATGCTCCGATTAGTATCATATCCTTTATAGGAGAGGTGAATAGTTCCTCAAAACTCTTTTGCTTGGTGGTAAGTATATATCTTTGGAGTCTTTTTTCCCACATTCCAACCAACTTTTTAGCGGCATTATTATCTTCAACTTTTTTTAGATTGAACATTCCAGTTGGTTTCAGTTTATAATATATTTCATTCATATCTGAATGGAATACCGTATTTTTAGTTATTGTAAAAGTCCCATCAAATGAGATAACTTCGCCTTGTTTTAACGTTTTTAACAGTTCTTTACCATTAGGGTCAACAATAAAAGGATTTATTGTAAAATCCGTAATATCCTCGAAGTGCCGTACGAACACTTTTACATCTTCAGGGAACCCTGCATAATATCCATTGTTGAAGTCTGTGGTTGTTGCTACAGGAGAGAAGTTGACTGCTATTTCATTAATCTTTTCATCAAATACCCCAACCATTGGTATAGTAACATTTTTTAGGTACTCTTCATATCTTTCATATCTTTCCATATCTATATTCCTTTCTTTTGTTCATTTTTGGCAAGTTTTTTGAGTTGTCTTTTTACTTTCATCTTTGTGGTAAGAAAAGACTTTTTATCGGATAAGCGCTGATAATTTACATATCCGCCTAAACGCATTAATTCCTTCTTATTCATATCTTTTATAGGCTTTTCTTTGAGTATTCCAATAATTGTGCGAGCAATCTTATAAGGAACAGATATTCTACCGCACTGTAGAACATAAAAACCTGTTATGAGTGCTTTTTTATAACTGTAGAACTTGGTCTTTTTCTTTTTGAGTCTTAATCCGTGCCTGCCAAGAACGGATGCAACATATCTTACTTCTTTACGAGTGATACCATGCTTTGCTGAAAGCGTTATGTCATCTGCAAGCAAGGTATATGTAATATCTTTCTTTTTCATATGCTCATAAATTTCGTCCAATAATTCTTTGTGTGAAAGATAAGCGAGAATTGGGCTTGTTGGTGCTCCTGTAGGCAAATGACCATTAAGTGTAGTTAGTTTAACTAAGTATTCCAATGCTTCGCCTTTAATTTTTAAAATATCTGCAAAGAACTCACGAACATATTTTATTTTCGTACTAGGAAAGTAATGATTTATATCCATTGTTGCAAATGCAAATTGTCCCAAGTGAGTCTTTGCGTTTAATAACGCATTTCTCCCCTTCCAAGCATACATGACGTATTCTGGACAATCTAGTTGTTGTAAATATTCATTTATAACTTTTAATATGCTTGCGAGTACTTGATTCGGTTGTTCAATTAGTCTCGCTTTCTGTCCCTTGTTGTTACTTTTTTTATAATATCTTCTATAACCGTGCTCTATAGCGTATTCAATACATTTTATAGGCACTCTTGTTACAACTGCGAGCTCTTCAAGTGAATTTACTCTATATAAATGATTTTCTTCGGCTTTCATTTTTGCATATCCCTATTTACTAGTTGTTGAAAAAGAGGGGTGTTTGCGTGGGAGTTGTGGTTCCCACGCTAGCATAGCATTATACCCCTCGCAAGTGGGCGGCAGTCGGCACAGACAACAATTATGGTGCCGACGAAGCCTGGAGAGAGCTAACCTAATAACATGAATAGTAGTATATGTAATACCATTAGAACATGTAATATAGTTAATCCCTCTATAAACGATCGAGAAAGTTCATACTTATAATTATGATAAGCAAGTCCAATCTGTTACCGTTTCTTTTGAACCACTTTTATTTATGCTATGCATTTGTTAATGTACAGGATTGACATTATTTATTGTCTTGTTAAGATAACTAATGTCATTATTTTACAATTGACTTTTTTTTATGTAATAAATCCAACTGCAACCTTATAGTAATT
This sequence comes from Candidatus Gastranaerophilales bacterium, assembly GCA_016280955.1. Classification (GTDB taxonomy): domain Bacteria; phylum Cyanobacteriota; class Vampirovibrionia; order Gastranaerophilales; family Gastranaerophilaceae; genus CAG-196. The sequence continues at coordinate 15,522 of JAEEHV010000072.1, forward strand.
GAACTTGAACAGTTTGTCTAATTCAAAACAGGTATAGACTTGTATAAATTTGTATACAAACTAAATCTATTTCTAATCTAATAAATTAATAATTATAATAATGGTTAAAACGGTCATTATGTCAGGAATTTGACATTAAAATTAAATAATTCTATTTAATGAAAAGTTTATACTAATTCAAATAAGCCTACTATATTTGTATACAACTAGATACAAATCATTGTTAAAAATGGGGTATTTTTACCTGTCAAAAACTTTTTTTATTTCTCTTTCAATACGGTCTTTATCTTTTAACCTACATCCCAATTCTTTTAACAATTCTCTTAAATTCTTCAAGTGGTCTCTTCTTTGTTTTTCTTCTGAATCTGATTTACTTCTACGAATTTTACTTCTTATATATTGGCTATCATAACCGCTAATATTTTCATCACTGATATATTTAATAATTCTATTACATACAGAACAGGTTCTAATATTTTTGTTTTTATTTCTTTTATCAAACATGTATCGTTTAGTACGACAAATAGAACAAAGCGCTTTTGTATTATTTTCTTTTAATTTCTTTACTTCATCAATGGCATCCATTATTGCTTTGATTCTGTTTGTTATTCCTGCTTTTGGACTTCCTTTTAGTAATGGACAATTATCTCCTCTTAAAGAAGGATAACCTTTTATTTCAGTTAAAGTATCTAAATCATCGTACAATCCTATGTACAATTTATTACTATCTTCTATTAGTTGATAAATATCTTCTTCTTTTGTTTCGATATCTTTAGGTAAGGAAGTTGAAGTAATTGTAATTACATCAGTCAGAGGTTTCCTTAATTTCTTGTTCTGAGAATCAACCGTATATTCCTTATGATAAGTACAGAACATCTCATATGTTTTTAATACATCTATATAAGATTTAAATAAATTATTTATGTATTTTTTTAAATTTTCGTTTATTACGAATTCAAAACTATTCATGGATTCAAGCATTTTATCTATAAAAACTCTGTCATAACAGTAATTATAATTTTCTCTTTTTGGATTGATTATATATTCACGTATAAAATCGTTTATGTTGGCTGCTTCTTGAAGTTCTATATTAAAAAAATTATAATTTTTAAGTTTCTCAATAATGGTTGGTGGAATATTTATTAATAGATTATCAACATTACTTGACTTGATAAACGAAGGAGGATATCTAAACACTAAATAATTTTTTGCGAAATGATTTGTAATATATACATCATCAGGATTATCTAAATATAAATTAAGTAAGAATTCTTTATATGTATCGTAAGGATTAAAAAACTCCTTTTTATCATACATAAGACAAATAAGTTGTTTTATGTTATTTTCACTCACATTGTTAAGTAAATATATTAAGTATGTAATCTTAGTCGAATATTTCATATTCTAACTTTAAAACCTTAAATTTAATAATTAACTATATTAATCCTACCACAATGTTTTAAGTGTATAAATATAATTAAAATTCGTTTATAATTATCTTGTGAAAAAGATATTTATTACTATATTCTTAGTTGTTCTTTTATCTGTTACATCTTCTTATGCTACAGAGTATAGAGTCCTGAAAGTGCTTGATGGGGATACGGTTTTTGTTGATTTTAATGGTAACCACAAAGCTGAATCTGAAGAAAGAGTTCGGGTTAATGGAATTGACGCTTTTGAAACGAAGTTGAATCCTACTCTAAAAAGACAGGCTAAGAATAACGGAATTACGGTTGATGAGGCTTTAAAACTCGGATACTTAGGCAAGCAATTTGCAATGAACAATCTTTTACATAAGAAGGTGCAGGTTGTGTATTCGGCTGAAATACCTGCGGATAAATATAATAGACCGCTTGTATCCATATATTATAATTGTGACAAGTACGGAACCTGCAAGAACTATGAGCAAGAAATCCTCAGAGCAGGACTTGCAAATATTTATTACCCCTCAAATCTCAGAACCGAACTTGATATCTTTGAAAACCCTGAAAAGATGAAAGAAAATGCTTTGGCTTCAAAAGATATGGAACTTGTGGTTCTGAACAAACGCAGCGGTGCATATCATAAGACAACATGTGAATATGGTTGGATGTCTAAACGATTAGCTGTTATTGAGAAACCAAAGTTTAGCATAAGAAAGCACCCTGCAAGTTGTTGTTTTGAAGTTAAACAGCACCACAAAGAGAAAAAATTAAGCCATAAACCTTTTACTAAGATTGCACCTGCTGACGTAACAGAGGGCGATATACAGCTATTTTTCCTGAGCCCATTAGAACAGAAACGACCTGTAAATAAATGTGTAACCAATGCTTGTAAGGCTCTTGTATATAACATTGACCATGCACAAGAGAGCATTGATTTTGCTATATATGGAATTAGAAAACAGGACGAAGTATTTGCAGCTCTTGTTCAAGCACAGCAACGTGGGGTTAAAGTTCGTTGGGTAACTGATATGAATGAAAAAGAACAAAATATTTATTCTGATACATATAAATTAATGAAATATCTTCCTGCATACAATACTGATTTTGATGCTCAGAAAAACGAAGTTGATATTACTACAAACTTCAAAATTCCACATAAAGCTATCATGCACGACAAATTCTTTATATTCGATAATAAGAAAGTTTTCACAGGTTCAACCAATATTTCGGATACTTGTCTTACAGGATATAACTCTAATATAGCTGTATTAATTGACAATTCAGAAGTTGCAAAAGTATTTTCTCAAGAATTTGAGCAAATGTATAACGGCAATTTCCATAATCAAAAAACAGCTATATCAGATAACGAAAATATCCAAGCAGGAACTTCTACTGTTTCTGTTTATTTTTCACCTTTAAATAAAACAGGTACGGAACAAATTATACCGCTAATTCAATCGGCAAAGGATAATATTTACGTTCCTGTTTATTATATGACACGTTCTGATATTATAGACGAATTAATTTATGCTAAACAAAGGGGTATAGACGTTAAAATTATTGTTGACGAATCTTCCATAAAAGGTCAATACGTTGATATTGATTATATGAAAAAGAACGGAGTCGATGTAAAAATAGAGCATTGGCGTGGAATGATGCATATGAAATCTATTATAATAGATAACTCCACTCTAATAATTGGTTCAATGAACTTTACTAAGCAGGGAGAACAGGTTAATGACGAAAATTGCCTAATCATCAAAAATGCACCTATTCTTACCGCTGCTTATAAAGCTCACTTTTTGGACTTGTGGAATTCAATCCGCTAAACTAAATATGGCAGAATAGACAACCATTTTCGCCACAGTCATCTTCATCAAACATAGGTTCATCTGCAAACATATTAATTAGTTTACGAGGAGATTCCTGCTTTTTCTTTTGTTGTTTTCGTTCAAAATCCTCACGTATCTTTTTAGCATTTTCAGGCTTAATCATATCCTTTAAAAGCATATCCAAATTCCAACCAACAGGCTTAAATTCACAACCTTCAGGATTTTTCTCATCCTCAAATGCTTTGGCTTTTTCAAATAAATCAGGGTGATTGTCATAAAGGTTCAGCCAAGTCATTTTGCTTTGGAAAGGACAGAAGTAGCAGCCTGAACGTTTCGACCATTTGTAATAATCAGGAAGTCCGACACCTGCTTTTTCTAAAATGTCCATAACGTCTGAGTGCGTGATACCATTATCAACAAACGGATATTCCTCTTCAATATAGCTATCTCCGTATTTACCTTTTGCTGCCCTAAAAGATTCATCAGCACGGATTCCGATATATAAGTGGATTGTACCTTCTCCACGTTCTTTGAACATGTCATAAACATACTTTCTAAACGGTTTTGTCTTCATCTCAACCGTACACCATCTTTTTATGGGCGATGGAAAGTAATTATACATCGCCATAAGGTATTCAAAGTTTTTGTATGGCTTTATTCGCTTGATTTCTTTACCTAAGAACAATTCAATTTTGTTCAAATAATCATAGGTTTCAGGTAGTTCACACTCTGTATCACAAAAAATGTATTCTATTTTCTCATGTATTTCAGGCATATTATCCTTAATATAAAAAGCAAGTGCTGTCGAATCTTTGCCGCCTGACAGGCTCAATATATGATATTCTTTATCTTTCATAATTCCCTCCTAACCATTAACAACTTTTCTTAACATTGTATTTTGTTCTGCCTTAGTCAGTTTTAAATATGCATTTAAAACCTCTTTATAACCGTTTGACACAGGTTCTTCGATTGTTCCTACTGTTGATTCAAGTACAGAAAATTTTAGTGCAAGTTCTTTTATTTTTACCTTGTAATCCGCTAAATCTTCATCTGTCCAATCTTTCGGAACTCTTAATTTATTAGTATATGCTGCAATTCTTTCTATCCAAAAATTATCGGAACTGCTATCGTCAGTAACATTGGAAAACAAAACCGACAACTCTTTTGAACCGATAAATTCTTTTATTTTCTTAAATCTGTCGGATAGTTCGGAACGTTTCTTTGCAAAGAATGATGAGAGAGTAAATGCATTAATGTCTTTAACCATGTTGTTTTTAGCCTCTTTCAATTCTTCTAACGCAGCTCTAAAATTTGATACAAACTCTCTATCACAATCTTTAATCCTGCGTGATTGCATTATGCGTGGAATGTCTATTGTCAAAAGATTAATCGGGTCTTTTGCGTTAATCACTGCGTTTCTTAATTTTATTGCCTTTGTGGATAAATGTTCCGTTTGAAGTACGTATTTATCAAGCTGTCTGACAAAGTTTATCAACCCTTTAGTTATATCAAGAACATTGTTTGTTTTCTTTGGAAGAACAAAGGTAGAGATTTCTTCTAAAATAGAAGAACCTTTAAACTCAGTTTTTTGTATCTCAAAATTTTCAGGATTGAACATCATCTTATCAAACAAAAGCGGATTAATATTCAGTTGGAACTGGTATTTTTCATATACAGCAAGGGAATCTTTGTTATCCGCTAAAAATTTAAGCAACAACACAGAAACAACAGATTTAGTAAGTCCATAGCCTAAAAAAGTATTGTAGAAATCTCTTAAATTCGTTCTTTTATCAGATGAAAAATATTCATCAATTTCTTTAAACAGTTCTGCAAACGAACTGTTTTCACCTAATAACTCTAACTTAATAAATTCTTCCATAGAATTAGGCTTTAATTCTTCACTATCTAATAAATGCCTTGCAAGACTGCGTGTAGCTTTTGTTACAGTTGCAGGAGTTTTTTCTTCTTTTAAATATTCTAAATTTAGCTCAGGTCTTTTAGGAAATTCATCCGTGTGCCAAGATTGAATCGGATTATTGTTTAAATAATCTTCTCCAAAGATAGTTAAATAATATTCCTGTTTTTGTTGTTTAATAAAACAGTTTGATAAAGCGAACTTCTTTAAATCCTTGACTTGAGAAGAAGTTAGACCTAAGACAAATCCAATCTTAGGATTTTTGAAAATTAGCGGGTCGTCTTTAACCCCTTTTAATAATTTGTTGAGAAAAAGCATAAAAGTCCTTTCTTACAGCTTATTCAAGCTGCAATTACGGATGCAAGCTACATAATGCAGACAAACACTACCAATGTATATGGATACAATCCTATACACATACCTCCATCCCTTATTTAAACGTGTCTGATTGGAACAATCGCCCGACCACGATTGAGGTAAATTAAACTATTCTTAAGTATTTGCGATAGACATATTATTAAAAAATAACATAGAGAAAAAATAAAATATTCAGTTGTCCTTGTGATAACAAAACCACAATTCTACTATACATGAATTTTCATAAAAAGGTTCAAATGTTAATTATTTTTTAATGATTAACTTATTTGGTTTTCTTCCTTAGAGCTTTCATTTTATTCAAAATTGAATCAATTTCAGGAATAAAGTTGCTTTTAAAATTATATTTTATTGCTTGCATAGCTGCGATTTCTTCATCTGTAAATTCGATAACTTCCTTTATAGAATAATTTATAAATCCCCAACGCTTAACTTTGCTATCCTCAGATACAACATCGACCTGAGAAAATTCATTACGTATAGCATCTCTCATACGCTCCGCAGTTCTGCGTGATACTCCAAATTCATCGCAAATTTCGTCTAATGTGATACCTCTTGGGTCAGCCATCATCATATAGAGTAATTGTAAAAAATCAGTCATTCGTGAATATCTTATATCATCGCCCATTTGTTAGTTCCTTATGAATTTATAAATCGTTTGTTTTTTAATACGTTTACATGTATAAATGCAAAGTTATTTATATACTCTAATCCCTTTTTAATTTCAGGAATATTCGGTTTATCAGGATGATTCAAGGCTATCTGCATTGCTTCCTTCAATTTACGCTCGTTAGAATATAACGTTGCCAACTTAACTTCATATAAATATGTTAGCACCTTGCCTAAGCTGTCTTTTCTGCCTTTCGACTGTTCAACAACACGTTTACAGTACATAATTGCATTTCCAATATTATTAATTCTTTCGTAGAAATTTACTTTGAGATATAGAGCTAGCGTTTTATCTTTTGCAAGTTCAATTATACTATCCAAGTCCTTTTCTGCTCTGTATTGCCAATATTCAGCGTGTTCAAATAAAATTACATTATTTTCTGCATATTGAATTCTAAGTTTGTAAGCATCAATAATGTTTTTCTTATCAGATAACTTCACGGCATCAAATACATTAGATTCTTTTATTTTTTCACTTAAACCATGCATAAAATCAAATGTTTCCAAGCAAGGATTTACTTTAATAGCACATTCTGCATCGGCAATAGCTTTATCATATTGTCTTTTGAGTAAATAATGAGTTGCTCTGCGGAAATATAATTTATAATCATTCGGCTTATTTTCAATCTCTTTGGTCAATTGTTCAATATGTTCATCTGCATTAATATAATCAACGCATGTGCTGTAACGATATTCTTTCCCAATATCAGCACCGAGTTCTTCCGCTTTACAATAATCTTGGTAAGCTTTTTCGTATTCGTGTTCAATACAATAAAATTCTGCTCTGCCGATATAATATTCAGCAGCATTTGCAGGATTTAATTTTAATGCTCTTGTATAGTGGTGTTCGTCTTTCATGTTTTGTCTCCTTTTGTTGTTATATCTACAGTTTAACCTGTTTATACGACAACTGAGGGTTCATATTTATATATTATCATAAATCTATCTATACAACGAATAAGTAACACTTATATTACCTATAAATTTAAGCAGTTGAAAGCATTATCAACATTTTCTTGGGTTAAGCCAATATAGCGCATAGTTACCGAAATGGAAGTATGATTAAGTGCATACATTACAAGGGTAATATCGTTATTATTATTTTTTAGCAACCAATATGCTGCAG